>NZ_JAHLEB010000018.1 GCF_018861735.1 Clostridium lacusfryxellense
TTCCTGATAGGGTTTCCCTACTGTATGTTAATAACTTACTAATGAAAATAGAATTATTTCCACTTCCAAGAGGAAACATCACGCATTTGCGTGCTGCTTCGCAGCTCGCACGTCTACTCACATTATACTATATATTATAGAATTTTATGTTTATTTCACATATAATAACTGCTTAATTAGAATAATTACTTTAGCACTAATCGACCTTTCTATTGATTTAATAATGTGTACGTGCTAAAGTGTTAAAGTGTTTAGAAACGAAAGAGGAGTGATTTCGGTGGCAGAGAAAAATAAAAGAGAAATGTTCTCTACAGGGTTTGCAGTTTTTTTTGCAACATTAGGTTCAGCTGTAGGTTTAGGTAACATATGGAAATTTCCTTATTTAATAGGTACTAACGGTGGAGGAGCTTTTCTCTTAGTTTATCTTTTATGTGTTATATTAGTCGGCATTCCAATTATGGCATGTGAATTTTACATTGGTAGAAAATCTAGAAAAAATGCAGTAGGAGCTTTTAAAAAATTAGATGCTGCTAAAGGTTGGAAAACTATCGGGTTTATGGGTACAGCTACAGCATTTCTAATTGCGTTTTTTTATAGTTGCGTTGCCGGATGGGTTTACTCATATGTATTTAAAGCAATAAAGGGCGATTTTGTTGGGGTTACTTCTAGTACTGCGTCAACAAAATTCATGTCAACTTTAGTTGGACCTTTGTCCCCAATAGTATGGCAGTTTATAGTTCTTGGTATAGTATCGATAATATTAATTGCAGGAGTTAAAAACGGAATTGAAAGAATAACAAAAACACTTATGCCTGTACTATTTATATTAATTATTATTTGCGCCGTAAGATCCTTAACACTTCCAGGTGCATCACAAGGATTAAATTTTTTATTTCATGTGGATTTCTCGCAACTAACTGGACCTGTAATACTAGCAGCTCTTGGTTTAGCATTTTTCAAACTTTCTCTAGGAATGGGAACAATGATTACTTATGGGAGTTATTTTACCACTGATAATAATATGATAGCGACTTCAGCTAAGGTTGCTATATCTGACTCATTAATTTCGATACTTGCAGGAATTGCAATATTCCCAGCAGTATTCTCATTTGGACTTAAACCTAGTGAAGGTCCTGGTCTTTTATTTATGACTATACCACTTGTATTCTCAAAGATACCTTTTGGCAGTATATTATTAGTGGCATTTTTCTTTTTATCTGCAATAGCCGCTACTACAGCACTAATATCTATGGTTCAAGTTCCAGTAGCGTATTTTACAGAAGAAAAAGGTATGGGTAGAACTAAAGCTGTGTTATTTACAACAAGCATAATGATGGTGGTTGGAATTCTCGCAACATTATCGGCTCATCCAACAAGTGCACTTGCTAATATTCATATTATAGGAGAAAGAGGTTTCTTTGACTCCTTCGATTATTTATCTTCAAATATATTACTTCCTATAGGTGGACTTTTAATAGCAGTTTACGTAGGATATTTTACTAAAAAGGAAGATTTCAAACTAGAACTATCAAATCAAGGAACATTAAATAATGCTTTAGTTTTAGACGTTATATATGTATTTATCAAGTTTGTATCCCCATTTCTTCTTATAATAGTTTTCTTAAATTCTATTGGAATATTTAAATTTTAGATAATAAATATTTCATATTATATATTAATATGTAAATTTATAATTTGCCTTTAAGTTTGTACAAAAAAAAATCTCCAAGATATTTTAATTAATCTTGGAGGTTTTTATTTTTTCTAATTTATATATCTGATAAAATACAAATACAGACGTCTACAATAATTTCCATTTCTCTAAAGCCTTTTTTCAAGTTCTTCTTTAATCTCTTCATATCCTGATTTTCCAAGAAGCGCAAACATATTCTTCTTGTACGCTTCTACTCCTGGTTGATCAAATGGATTAACCCCTGATAAATATCCACTCATTGCACAAGCTTTTTCAAAAAAATATGCCATGTGTCCAAAATTATATGATGTTAATGCTGGTACATTTAAAATAATATTAGGAACATCACCATCATTATGAGCAAGTACTGTTCCTTGAAAAGCTTTTTTATTAACAAAATCCATAGTTTTACCTGCTAGAAAGTTCAAACCATCTAGATCTCCACTTTCCTCTTTAACTACAACCTCAATTCTTGGCTTTTCAACATTTATAACAGTTTCAAATATATTACGTACACCCTCTTGAATATACTGTCCCATAGAATGCAAATCTGTAGAGAAATTAACTGCTGCTGGGAATATTCCCTTTTGGTCTTTTCCTTCACTTTCGCCATAAAGCTGTTTCCACCACTCTCCGAAATATTGAAGTGATGGTTCATAGTTAACTAAAATTTCTGTAACCTTGCCTTTTCTATATAGTGCATTTCTAGCTGCTGCATATTTATAACAATCATTATTATTTATATCTTCATCGTTGTATACTTCCCTTGCATCCGCTGCTCCATTCATCATTTCATCAATGTCTATGCCTGCCGCTGCTATTGGTAATAATCCTACAGCTGTTAGCACTGTGAATCTTCCCCCTACATCACCTGGAATAACAAATGTTTCATAGCCTTCTGCATCTGCTAATTTTTTTAGAGCTCCTTTAGCAATATCAGTAGTTGCAAAAATTCTTTCTTTGGCTCCTGATTTCCCATATTTCTTTTCTAATAGTTCTTTGAATATTCTAAAAGCAATAGCTGGCTCTGTGGTAGTTCCTGATTTTGATATTACATTTACAGAAATATCTTTTCCATCTACAGCATCAAGTAAATCCGCCATATATGTAGAACTTAAATTATTACCAGCAAAGAATATTGCTGGTGATTTTCTTTTTTCGTTTGTTAGGCTGTTATAAAAACTATGTGTTAACATTTCTATAGCCGCTCTAGCTCCTAGGTAAGATCCACCTATTCCAACTACTATTAAAACCTGCGAATTACTTCTTATTTTTTTTGCTGCCTTTTTAATTCTTTCAAATTCTAGTTTATCATAATTTAAAGGAAGATCTATCCATCCTAAAAACTTATTCCCTGGGCCTGTTTTATCCTTAAGCATTTTGTGTGCAATAGATACCATTGGTTGTAAATAAGAAACTTCATGTTCACCTAAATATGGCCTTGTTTTGCTTAAATCTAAAGATAAATTTTTTTTCATTAATATTCCTCCCTTATATAATTATATTAAATAATCTATAGACTAACCACTTTTTTAAAGTGGTTAGTCTATATCATCATTTATTTACTTTATCCTCTTGTTTTTCCACCAGCTATATTGTATGTTACACCATGGATATAACTTGATCTTCCAGATGCAATATAACAAGCTAAATCCGCAACTTCTGTAAGTTCTCCTGATCTTCCTAGTGATGTGATTGAAGGTTTACTATATCCTTTTCTTAGTTCATCTACAGTAATTCCACGAGTGTAAGCTAAAGCTGATTCATATTCTATAGTTCGTAGCCCAGTTGCCTCTAGAATACCTGGTGCTATTCCAACAACCCTAACACCTTGTTTACCTAATTCTTTTGACCAAGATCTTGTAAATGAGTTAACAGCATTTTTTGTAGCTGCATAAACACTTTGTCCTTCTGAACCTTCAAGTCCACTTTCAGATGACATATTTATTATAACTCCAGAACCTTCTTTTACCATTTCCCTTGCCACAGCTTGTGTGCATAAAAACACACCCTTTTGATTTACATTTACTATCTTATCGAATGTAACTTCGTCAAATTCATATTTTCCATGTGGATCTTTTTTGTCAACTAATAACCTTGGAATGTTGATTCCAGCATTATTTACTAAAACATCAATCTTTTTAAAAACTTCTTTTGCTTTTAATACCATTTCATTAACACTATTACTATTTGTTACATCTGTCTTTATATAAATCATTTTTCCACTTTTTTCATTTATGTTAAATTCAGGCTCATTTGGATTCATATCGCTTACTACTACATTAGCTCCATTGTCTAATAAACTTTGTGCTACAGCTTTACCTATTCCAGATGATCCGCCTGTAACAATTGCTGTTTTTCCTTCGAGTTCCAACCATGACTTGTCCATATTCTTTATTCTCCTTATTGTTCATTATTTTATCAGATACTATTCAATTGACTTCATTCTCTATAGTAGTTATAATTAAGTTGAATATTTTTTTTAGCGTCTTAATATTTTTATTATTGTACCATTCTCAGGTGGTACAATTTCTTTTTTTTCTAAGAACAATGTTCCAGCAATATTAGCTTCTGTTTCGCCACTAAATTTGAATGTTATGTGACCTAATTCTTTTAAATTTTTATTTACATATTCCCCTACTGCAGTAATCTTGTACTGGGTCTCTCCTAAAAATAAGTTATCATCTACTTCAATATTCTTGGTTAATTCATTTTTATTATGGAGAAAACAATAATCCTTTAGATCTTCTGGTGCATTTTCTTTGAAAATTATAAACATATCGCTTTTAATAAAATCTTTTACTCTTTTACCGATGTAAGTCACTTCTGTTTTATAAATTATGTCCATATCTACATCCCTTCCTAACTAGATTTATATTAGCTGTACAACCCAAAACTTGCTAGCCATGCAATAATTACAGTAGGAGCACCTGTTAAAAATCTTGAATATAATACTGATGGTACACCAACTTGAACTGTATCAGGCTCTGCCTCAGCTAAACCTAAACCTACGGGTATAAAATCACATGCCGCCTGTGAATTAATTGCAAATAGTGCTGGCAACGCTAAATGTGGTGGAATTGTTCCTTTACCTATCTCAACTCCTATTAAAGTTCCAACTATCTGCGCTATAACTGCACCAGGTCCCAAAAATGGAGAAAGTAATGGGAATGAACAAATCAATGATATAATTATTAACCCGAAAACATTTCCTGCTAGCGGTGTTAATAAATGCGCAAACCAATTTCCTATACCAGAAGCATTAATTATACCGATTAGAGTAGCAACGAAAGCCATAAATGGTAAAATTGTATGAATAACTGTATCTATTGTATCTCTACCAGCTTGGAAACATAATGATGTAAATGCTCCAATTCCAATACCTATTTTAGCCACTAGACCTGAACTTTGTTGGCTGATTTTTTTGTTACTATCATATTTTTTCATTTAAATAACCTCCTGTTATTATTCTATTACTTGTATGTTGGCTGATTTAACTGCTGACACATAAATATCTTCTTTCATAAACATTGCTAGTGGACCACTTTTCCCTGTTGCTAGGATATTAACTGTAGGTATTTTTTTTTGAGGATAAATACCACATCTCAAAGTGCCACCACAATTAACTATCACACAAGCAATTTCACTATCACGAACTCCTCGAGTAAATCCATCAACTAATTCACACCCACTAAGCTCTGCAATAGTTACAGCTACTTCTGGCCTTGCGCCACCAGTTATATAAACTATTTTATTTTTTACCTCAGTTGGTTCAATAATTAACGGTCCACCCCAACCACCTGATCCTTTTGTAATTTTAAGTTTTTTATATTCCATATTAATCTTCCTCCTTAATTAATTAGTTACTAAACATATTTCTCATTACTAAGTTGTTTCAGTATCATTTGAATGATCTATATCCATAACAGATTTAAGCTTAATACCTTGTTGTTTTTCCACTACCGAAGTTGTAAAGTCTGTAATCCAGCCTCTAAAGAAGTTTGTAACCATACCTACCAAAAGATATCTTACTGCCAAATCACCAGTTGTAAAACCAAGCTTTGTTATCCCAGCAGCCACTCCTAAAAAAACAAATAGTTCGCCTGGATTAACATGTGGGAATATACCATTCATAGTTTGGCATGAAAAACTTGAAGCTGCATAATAACTAGGTTTGTATTTTTCTGGTAAAAACCTCCCCAAAGACAATGTCATGGGATTTGCAAAAATGAATGTCCCAATTACAGGTAATATAAGATACCTTGAAATCGGATTAGATGATGATTTTTTAGCAAGATTTTCAATTTTATCAGTTCCAATCAACTTAATTATTACATTCATCGCTACTAAAAGTGCAACTAATAGTGGGATTATCCCTGTTACAAAAGACATGAATTGTATACCACCTGCTCTAAATAAGCCCATGAAATTATCTGCTAAATTAGCAATTGTTGTAAATATTTGTGACATAACAACTTACCTCCTAGAATAAATTTATTTTTATACTACTAATTGTTTATCTATTTCTTTTTCGTCATGACTTTTCTCATCCTCACCTCCCTTAAATGTATTATAAATTTTCGTAGCATCAAGAATTGCTATTCTCATTAGCTTGTTGAACCCCTTTAACTTTTCCTTTGTTATATTTGAAAGGGACATCCCTTCAAGTCCTTTAAATTCTTTAACTCTTGCAAAAACCGATACTCCTTGCATTTTTCTAGAACTAATAACAGTGCCTTCTTCGTCAATGAGTATTAGCACAACAGTACCAGCACGAATGTATCCTTTTTTTCTACCTATAGCCACTTTGCCAATTCTTCTTAGCTCGATATAGTTTTTATTAAAATCCTTTATTTGCATTAAACCAAATAAACAATTAACTAACCATGCAATAACACCTAAAATGATTAGGATTATAACTGGATTCATACTAAGACCTCCTTTAACAATAGATTTTTAAATTCACTGTAATCCTTTAACTTAGACATATTAATGATAACTTGTTTATTTTGAGTTAGCTTTAGTAGTTGTTCATAAGTTCTAATTAGTAAATCCTTATCTATATTTTCTTCTGATGGAATCATTAATAAAATAATAATTTTGACTTCTTTTCCTTCCCAAACAATAGGTTTTTTCAGTACTCCAAAAGCTATACGAAGTGGTTTTTCTTTATTATTAATCGCATGAGGTAGTGCCACATAATTACCAAAGATGTTTGTTCCTTTTAATTCTCTCTCAATTATTCTACTTTTAAATTCTATATCTACTTCTTCAAGTTCTAACAACTTATCTAACATAAAGTTTAAACTGTCCATATAATTATCTTCTTCTAAAATAAAGAAATGTTCTTTCTTCACTATAATGCTTAGAATAGGATCATTTGCCTGAAGATAATTTGCATTATATTCTTTTAAATTCATTTTTTCTTGTATGGTCTTCTTTAAAACATCGTCATCAAATATTACATTAATCATAATAATTGGTGTTTCAGTATTAAAGGTAATATCAACTGTAGTAAACACAATGTCATATTTTAATAATAATTCTTTTGTAAGTTTGGTATCCGAATAATTATCAATTATAACCTCTCTACCTAACAGCCTTCTGAGTTTAATATTTAAAAACTGTGAACTTCCAAGTCCCGTGCCACATACTAGCGCAATTTTTTTAATCTTTTCTCCATCATAATTATCTTGTTCTATATAACTTGCAAAATAAAGTGCCATGTATGCAATTTCATCTTCTCCTGATTTTAAACCATAATTATTTTCTACTACTTTAGCCGCTATTTTTGCCATTTCATAAGGTAATGGATAATTCTTTTTTATATCATTTATAAGTTCATTTTTATTTTTTATATTAAATATCAATCTATTAAGCATAAAATTCAAATGATAAATAAAATTTTTAACAATTGCATTGCCATATTTAATTGATACGCCTAAATTTTCATTTATTTCATTAATAATTTGTTCTGCAAGCAACTTCACACTTTCCTTAATAATTAAATTATTAGGATTAATTGATGCCCTTCTACCTATTAATGGTAGAATTACAAAAGAAACTTCATATTCATTAAAACTATAATTAGTTATTTCAATTAACATTTCCAATATTTTTGCCGCAAGATTATATTCCTCATTATCAATTATATCCTCATATTTTTTATCTAAAGTAATAATATTTTTATTATCATCTACTCTTATTAACATAACCATAATGTAATTCATGGTTTCAATAAGAGTTTCATCTGCCAGGTGGATTTCGCTGATTGCAAATAATTTAATTAAACCAATTCTAATCTTCTCATAATACTCATTGTTTATGGTTATTACACAAGAATTTGAAGTAGAATTTTTTACAAATTCTTTATTTAAATAATCCAGAATAAATAAACGAATATTTAATTCATTTCCTTCAATAGTTATACCTAAATTCTGCTTCCCTTTAATTCTAATATCATACAACTTAAACAAGGCCTCAATTTTTTTTAAATCATTTATCAGTGTAGTTCTACCTATATTAATTTTATCAGCTAGCTCATCTATCTTTATAACCTCTTTTGATTTTATCAGTATTTGGATAATATACATTAAACGATCTTCAGGAGAATTTAGAATAGTTAGATCACTATTTTGCACCGATGCTTCATCAATAAATTTATCAAATTTATTTTGATTATGCACAATAATTCTATAACCGGCCTCCTTAACTTGAACTATCACTGCCATATTTTCCTTAGTGAGGATAATATTAAGCTCTTTTATGTAATTACGGATCGTCCTTGAACTTACACCAACGAATTCTGCCAATTCATCTAGTTCATTAAATTTCTTGGAGTTTACTTTTATTAAAACTTTTAATAATCTGCTATCAATTGGAATCATTGTCATGTAATCTATCCACCTCCTCTTAACTACAATTTTATTATACCTTACTATTTTAGGTTTATTAATACATACTTTTTCAATAGTGAAATGAAAACGTTGTACTAATGTATACATTATCATATTTCCAAGATTTAATAGGTACCCCAACATTGCTTTAGTTTTTATATTACAGTTTTATCTTAACTTACTTAATCTATACAACTTCCTAATAATGCTACATCCACACAGTTCTAATAATGGTATTCTTAAATTCTATAGGAATATTAAAATTTTAAATAAAAATAGAAGTAAGGGAGGCATTGGCCTCCTTTACTTCTATTTATGAAAAAAACAACATTTTGTATAACATTATTTTAAACTAAATTTTTACTATATTTAAACAATTTCAATTAATTCTTTAACTTAAATATCTTTTTCCTAAGTCATTAGCAATTTCTCTAAGTTGAGTTATCTGATCTTCCGTTCCTAGAACTACCATTGTATCCCCTATTTTTAAAATCTCATCAGAATTTGGATTAAAGAATAATTTTTCACTATTATATTTTTTTATAGCTAAAACTATTAGCCCAGTTTTTTCTGGAATTTTTATTTCTCGAAGACTTTTATTTACTATAATTGAATTTTCACATATGACAACATCTTCTAAGTCTAAAATCACATCTCCAGCATGGGTTATTATATCTAAAAAAGCAATAACAGTGGGTCTCAGCATTAGGGAAGCCATTCTACGTCCTCCTATTTCATTTGGAGAAATTGTATTGTTTGCTCCCGCTTTTTTAAGTCTTGCATCTGCATTTTTATTTATAGCTCGAGACACAATATATAAATTGTCATTCATTCCTCTACCAGTTAAGACGGTATATACATTGTCAGCATCCTTAGGTAATGAAGATATAAGACCCTTCGCAAACTTTATTCTTGCCTTATCTAATACATCTTCCTCGGTTGCATCTCCATGAATAGCATAGATTTTCTCTGCTATTAGTTCATTTATTTTTTCTTCATCTTTATCTATTACAATAAAAGGTACATTACTTATTTTGAATTGTTTTATTGCATTTTGTCCTGTCTCACCTGCCCCACATATTATATAATGGTCTTTAAGCTTTGTTATCTGGGATTCCATACGTCTCCTCCTCCAGGCATCTTTTAACTCTCCCTCTAAAAACGAAGATACTATACTTGTGAATAAATACCCTACTGTACCTAAACTTAAAAAAATAATAAATATGGTAAAAAGTTTTGCCTTTTCATCCATATTGCCTACTTCTGCATACCCTACGGTTGATATGGTTATTACAGTCATATACAATGCATCTACAAAACTAACATCTAATAAAAATTTATATCCTATTGTTGCTGTAAGGATTAAAGCTATTAAAATAGTGACTACAAAATTAAATTTACGATAACCTTTCATAGCTTGCTCCTTAATCATACTTCAACTTATTATACCATAAAAAGTAATAAATATAAATAAATAGGCTACACAATGAATTGAACTCCATAATGCAGCCTATTTCTAACATATGTAGATTTCTTTATTACTTCTCTTACTTATCATTAACATTCATATAGAAAAATTTATCACTTATTTTAAAACCTGAATCACTAGAAATTTCATTTAGCTTACTTAATAAATTTATTTTAGAATTACCCTCGAGCGGAGTTGGGGAATAATCATTTTTATAGCTAACTGAAGATATACTACAAGGAATAACACGTACACCAATAGAAGTTAGTTTATCATTAGTGAACTTTAAATTGCTCTGAAATATAAAAGTTGTTTTATCTTTAGGATTAGAGTTCCCACCAAAACAGAAATTCCCTAAACTATAAGCTATAATCTTATTTTTATATTTTTCAATTCCTTCTATTACATGGGGGTGATGTCCAAGTATTATATCCGCGCCGTTATCAATTGCAAAGTGTGCAAGTTCTTTTTGGGCATCTACTGGGTAATATAGTCCCTCTGCTCCCCAATGGAAATTTATAACTACAACTGAGTTAGTCTTTTTTAAAGTTTCTATATCTAATTTTACTTTATCAAGAAAACTTTTGTCTAATGACCACCCTCTATAACCTAAAAATCCAAATGACTGACCCTTAATTGTAGTTTTCCATATGGATCCTTCTCCGAAATAGTTAACTTTTTCTTTTTCTAGGGCAAGTTTTGTATCAATAAATCCCTTTTGTTTGTAATCGTAAATATGATTATTAGAAAGATTCACACCTTCAATAGACCCAAGTGGTAAACTTTTAGCATATTCACTACTAGCTTTAAAGTTAAATTGCTTTTCTTCCTTATCAGTTGCATCCGTGAATGTTGTTTCTAAATTAGCAATTGTAACATCATCTTTCTCTAAAATACTATAAACATTTTTAAAATAATAAGAAAAGTAATTATTATTCTTTGTTGCCATAGCAGGAAGGCTATTTGAATAACTAAATTTAGTGTCAGTGCCTATAGTACAGTCTCCAAGCGCTGAGAGCAGCACTTCTGTTTTTGTATCTTTTACTATGGGAGTAACATCAGTATTACTTGTGTTATTTGTAGGTTTAGGAGTAGGTTTAGGAGTGGTTTTGTCAGTTAGATTTTTACTAGAATCATTTTTGCTAAATTTTCTTACGGTAAATGAAATAGTTTTAATGGTCCCTAATATTAATAATACACAAATAAATAGTAAAGATATGTTTTTGATACCTTTTTTCCTATTGAATTTTTTTCGCCTAGTTTTTTTCAAAACAATCCCCCCCGAGGTTTTTTACTTTTGTGCGCATATACCCTTAACTATCCTTAATTAAATGAACAAACTCGATTTCTACCACTGTTTTTTGCCTTATACAGTCTTAAATCTGCAACATTGAATAAGTCATTAAAATATATTGCACTGCAAGTAATATTATCTGTAACCCCAATGCTTATTGTAATTGGGATACGAGTACCATCATTATATATATTTAGGTCTCTAACTGTTTCTAATATTTGTTCCGCTTTAATTTCTCCCTCCTTAAGGGTAATCCCTTTTAGAATAACGACAAACTCATCTCCTCCAAAACGGGCAAATAAATCATTTTTTCTAAGAATTCTTGAGCAAGCATCGCTTACTTGTTTTATAACTTCATCTCCAAAAAGATGCCCATACTCATCATTAATAAATTTAAATCCATCTAAATCAAATACCATGCATATTACACTTTCATTGTTTTTTTGTGCTTGCTTTAGGAATCCATTCACAGTAGTTTCCATATACTTACGATTATATATACCAGTCAAATAATCAGTATTAGCTTCCTTTTCTATTGAAGCTATACTATATTTGATTTGAAGCCTTAGAGCTAATAACCCCAGTTCCGTTTTTCTAATCTCATCTAGAAGTGTTATGTATTCCTTTTGGAGTTTAAACCCTAAATTTATATCCTCCATTAACTCACATAACTTACATCTTTCATCTTGTATGACCTTTAAAAAATATATATCATTGTAACTTTCAACTAATATCTTAGAATTAGAAAAGGCTTCAAATGCTTTACTATACAATTGTTGTTCACTGTACCAATAACCTTGTAACACATAACACTGTGATTTTTCTCTTATAAACGAATCTAAAACCGGATCATTTATCATTTCATCAACTAGTAATTTTGATGTTACAAAGTCCTTTAGTCCAATAAGTGCCTTAGCGATGTTTAACTTAACTCTTAATTCTAAAATTGGATAAAATGGCTTATGCAGTTTTGCCATTTCAAGACCTAAATTAGCCATTTCTAATGCTTTTGTGTAGTCTTCTTCAAGCATACACATATGACTATAATTACTATATCCATTACTTACAATGTTATATCTTTTTAGTTTTCTTCCTAATTTAATATTTTTTTCAAGGATTTTTTTTGCTTTATCTAAATCTTTGTTATATTCATAAAGTAAACATATTACATTTGATGACAATAATATATCTTCTTCGTCTCCATGTTTATCACAAATCTCTTTATGAATCTCTATATAGCTAAACGCAGCCTCCATGTCTCCAATATAAAAGTACGAAGCTACCAACCCCATATAGGCGGCTAAAATCGATTTATAATCCCTTATTTGCTTTCCTAGTTCAATAAGAACATAACAATTTTCAATTACTTCTTGGTACTTCCCTTCGGATTTTAGTGTTGTAATCCTTTGTTGCAGTATGCCCAACTTTTCATTTACCATATAGCTTTGCCCCCCAATAATTGTTCATGCTCTACCGTACAGACTTATTATTTTTAAATTTATAGAAACATATTCTTTAAATATTCTTATTCTAATTTATTCCACTTACATTGTACTATAAATTTTATCATATTATATTAATTTTACCTATAATACTTTATTATCTTTATTTATGAGGTAAATTTAAAGACACTAATTTAATGAATATACAAAAAAATAGTAAAACTTCATTACAAAGTTTTACTATTTATTACCAATATTATATCATCTTAATTTAATGAATTATTTTACCTATAACTCAATGTTTTCATTTTCAAAAAGCATAACATCAAATTTAGGTTTATTTCCAAATTGTATTAATATACAAAGTACAATACCTGTTGCCAGTCCCCAAGCTGCGCCTCGTGTTGCAACAACCGCTGCCATAATGCCTGCTATACCTAAATCATTAGCAGTACGTGCCTTCATAACTCCAACTCTTATAGAAACATATCCTTGAATTAGCATTGTAGAAGCAAGTGCTATTCCTAAAATAGGAGTTACGAGCGAAACGATTGGTAGTAAAAAGTATCCCGTGAGGGTTCCAAATCTAAAAGAACCTGCACCACCATGTATTGAGTCCATAGATTCTCTACCATGCTTATATCTTTCACAAACAACAACTTGCATTGCTGCCCATAGAGGTCCACACATTGTAAGATCTGGTCCTATTACAGACATCAACATGTTACGAAGGCCAAATATTATATGAGATCTATTTGAATCATAATCTATAAGTTCATCAGGGCGATCTTTCTTACAATCATCTACTAAAGCTGAAGATTGTATCATGTCGCCAAATAAAATTATATATGCGGAAATAACCATTGGTAAAGCATTTATAAACATTTTAATTGGAGGAAATCCTATTTTACTAGAAAAAAATGTCCACTGCGACCATAAAACTCCAAAAGCTGGTTTTGTTATGCCCCATTGCACTGTAGGCCAAGATGTTTCTCCTACTAAAGGCGCTAATACTATTGCCAGGGCTATTATAGGCAATATACCTAAATTTGATATTGTTTTTAAAATTTTATTATTATCTCTAATACTTCTAAAATGATTTGAAAATAAAAGATAAAATCCGAGCCCTACACAAATAGTAATAGAAATAGGGAATAGGTCAAACCGAGCCCCTTTTACAAATATAACATTTACAGCTGCAATTCCAGATCCAAGTATAATACCAGACTGCATTGCATTTGGAACAATGTGAACTATCTTCTTACCAAGTCCTGTAATACCTAATATTAATGCTAAAGCTCCTAAAGACATTTCAAATGCTATTAGTGCTTGTATTCTTTCTGGTCCTATTTTATAATCACTTACATAAAGCATAAGAAGTGGAATTGCAGGAGTCACCCAGCCAGGAACTACAGGATCCCCTAAAAATACATGTGCACAATAAAATATACCATTAAGTACTACAACTGCCAATGCTACTTCAAAAGGCATTCCTAAATATTCTTGAAGCATAGGTATGGCTCCAAGACAAACCGCGCACATTAATAAACCTTGTACATAGTCTGGCCATTCAAACTTATAATGCACAAATGGTATACGTATTTTAAATGGACCCGCAGGCAAGTAAGGTTGTTCTTTTCCAAATTCCCTTTTAATTGACATAAATTAAACCTCCACTTTAAAATAATTTATATTTATCTTCTATTGAATAGATTACTAAAATAAGCAATTAAATCTTTTCTCAAATTTAAGCACTAATCCATCTTTAAAGTCTGGATGAGAAATACCTATAAGTGCTCTAGCCCTATCCTTTAAATTTTTACCCTTAAGCTTTGCTATCCCATATTCTGTTACTACATAATTCACATCATTTCTACCAGTAGTTACCACTGATCCTTCATCTAATAATGATACAATTTTCGAAATTTTTCCATGTGCTGCTGTAGATGACATTGCCATAATAGATTTCCCATTGATACACATATTAGAACCTCGTACGAAATCTACTTGACCACCAACACCACTTATCTGTTTTAATCCAACTGTCTCTGAAGCTACTTGCCCCATTAAATCAACTTGCACACAAGAATTAATTGATATCATCTTTGAATTTTTCATAATTACAGATGGGTCATTTACATAATCTACTGAATACATCTCAACCATTGGATTATCATTAACAAAATCATATAATCTTTGAGTCCCCATAAGGAAGGTTACTACTATTTTGCCAGGATGAATTGTCTTAGCTTTATTTGTTATAACCCCTGCTTCAACAAGTTCAACTACTCCATCTGAAATCATTTCTGAATGTATTCCTAAGTCCTTTTTGTCTTTTAAAAACAGAAGTACCGCATCTGGAATAGCACCAATTCCAAGTTGAAGTGTTGAACCATCCTCAATTAAAGATGCACAATGTTTGCCAATAGCTTTCTCAACATCTCCGATTTTAGGAGGTTTTAGTTCTATTATTTGATGATTAGATTCTACAATATAATCAATTTCAGAAACATGTATAAAAGAGTCTCCCATAGTTCTTGGCATTCTATTATTTACTTCTGCAATTACTAGTTTTGCATATTTTGCTGCAGGTTTTGTGTAATCGTTAGATACACCAAAACTACAAAAGCCATGTTCATCTGGCTTTGAAACTTGAATAAGTGCTACATCTACGGGTAAATCTTCTTTGAAAAGAGCTGGTACTTCTGAAAAATAGCAAGGAGTAAAATCTGCCCTTCCACTATTTACTGCATCCCTTGTACTTGCTCCTACAAATAGTGAGTTATGTCTAAAATATTTCTCCATTCCAGGCTTTGCATATTCACTTTTACTCATTGCCACCATGTGTACAAATTCAACATCTTTATAAACCTCACAATTAGCTACCATTGCTGCTATTACTTCTGTTGGTTCACCACAAGCATGGCCCACAACTATCCTGTTTCCAGATTTTATTTTTTCTGCCGCTTGCTCTGGAGTTACAATCTTTGATTTGTAAATTTCTTCTAATTTCACAGATATCACTCTCCATTATTTAAAATATGTGGGGTGAACAATTCACCCCACATGTACTTGTGCTTATTTCATCTTCGTTGCTGCAACTAAAGGCTCTGCAGATGTTACTATTTTCTCCTCTTCTATTCTAGCAATCACTTTTGCTAATGCTTTTTTATGAGGTAAGTTACCTTGTCTTGCTATCATTATTCTTTGAGCCTGTGGAGAACCTGCTCCATGCATTGATTCTGTTCTATATCCAACTGCAGCTGTTCCAAGCGACATGTTTTCTATTAATCTTAATATTCTCATTCTATTTTCTGTTGATACAGATGCAACACCTTTTAAGTATTTTTCACAATAAGGTCCGATTAGTGGATCTTTAAAATCTTTGTCAGATGGCATTGTTACCATGAGTCCTCCGGCAATATCTTCAGCAAGTCTAACTATTTCATATGGGAACCTAGTTACATTTTGCTTACAAACATTTGCAAGTAACAAATCTATTATATAATTACCTGACTGCGTTACATGGCCTTCAGCAGAACATGCAATTCCACAGGCGTATAGTGTTTCATTTAGATGCGTCATTTCTATTAACTTATCTTTGATATGTGAAACCTTGCTAGTTCCATTATATTCTGCAGCCAGTGCAGCAGCTCCGATAAGAACATCGCCTACACCAACTTTACATCCACCATAACTTTGTCTATGATATCCTGCAAACCTTTCAACAAGCATTCCTGCAAATTCTGTTTCTCCATTTAAAAATATCCTATCATTTGGTACAAATACATTATCAAATATAGTAAGAGCTTCTACTCCACCATAGTTGTAATTTCCAACATCGATGTCAGCTCCTTCTTCACTTTTTCTTGTGTCACAGGATTGACGTCCAAGAATCATAATAATACCTTCTGTATCTGTTGGCACTGAAAATGATACTGCATAGTCCTTATCCTCTGGTCTCATAGCCTGAGTTGGCATGACTAAAACTTCATGTGAATTACAAATACCAGTTTGATGAGCTTTTGCACCGCGAACTACGATACCATCAGGTCTTCGCTCAACTACTCTAAGGTACATATCTGGATCTTCTTGTTTTGTGGGTGATAATCCTCTATCCCCTTTTGGATCTGTCATTGCTCCATCTACTATTAAATCATTTTCCTGAATATATGTTAAAAACTTTTTAAAGTTCTCATGATATTTTGTATTATAAGCTTTATCTAGCTCATAAGTAGTACTATATACAGAGTTAAAAGCATCCATTCCAACACACCTTTGGAAACATGAAGCGGTTTTCTGCCCACATAGCCTTTGCATTTTAACTTTTTTAATTAAATCCTCAGTACTTTGATGAAGATTAGCAAATCTGTTAATCTTTTTTCCTGTGATATTAGATTTAGTTGTCATTAAATCTTCATATTCAGGCATTTGAGCTAAATCGTAAGTCATTTTAACTGAGTTCATTGAAGGACGAATTATAGGATCATCTACTACGTTCTCAACCTTTTCCCCAAACATATAAACCTTCAATTTAAGTTTTCTAAGACTTTCTACGTATTCTTCACCGGTCATTAATCCCATTTTAACCATTCCTCTCACATATATATTTTGTATTATTTTACACTTATATACAAAGCATAATCTGTGCCAAAGTCATAGAAAAGTCATTTAATTGAAAAATACTAGATAAAATCAACATATATTGTTAATTTCACCTAGTATCTATATTAATTAGCATTAACTTTTAAATTATAGCCTTTTTTTTAATAATTCCTGTTCCATAAACGAAACAATATTATAACAAAACATACAAATTATTGAATACGATTACAGTATATGCTTATTTTCAGAATATTGAAATTATATTGCAATTTTGGTACATGTTCCATTTTTACAACATTTTCTTTTCTAAATACATTTTTCTCTTTCTAAAAAAAGTAGAAGAATTAATACCAATTAATTTTGCGGCATCACGAACATTCCCTGCATTATTAAAAGCGTTCATAATAAGTTTAGCTTCTACTTTTTCAACCTCGTGTTTTAAATTACCTATCTCATCATGGTCATTATTTTTTTCTAATAAATCCTGAAAGTTTTTAATTGGCAAGTCACTTTTTAATATTTGATTATTACTACTCATAACTACAACTCTCTCAACTATATTCTTAAGTTCACGAACATTTCCAGGCCAATCGTAATTATAAAGTGCATTAAGTGCCTCGACAGTAAAAGTTTTTTCAAAGTTATATTTCATATTTAATTTAGCTAGAAAATCTTGAACTAGAGGTACTATATCTTCTCTCCTCTCTCTTAACGGTGGTACAGTAAGAGGTACAACACTTAAACGATAATATAAATCTGCTCTAAAAGATTTTTCCCTAGTCATTTTCTCCAAATTTCTATTAGTAGCTGCAAGTACTCTCACATCGATTTTAATTGACTTCAATGATCCGACTCTTACTACTTCTCCTTCCTCAAGAACATTAAGTAGTTTTACTTGTATATCTAAAGGAAGTTCTCCAATTTCATCTAAAAAAATTGTACCACCATCTGCCACTTCAAAAAGTCCAATCTTGCCTTGATTATTAGCCCCAGTAAATGCCCCTTTTACATATCCAAAGAGCTCAGATTCTATAAGGTTATGAGGAATTGCTCCACAATTAATTCTTATAAAGTTTTTGTCCTCCCTCAGGCTATTTTTATGTATAAATTTCGCTACTACTTCTTTTCCGGTACCCGTTTCCCCTAATATTAAAACTGTAGTTTCCACCTTAGCTACTCTTTTAGCAACCTCAAGTAAATCTATCATTGTTTTATCCACTGCAATTATATCCAATAAATTTAAGTATTCACTCCTCATAGCTGATATTTCAGAATAATATTTTTCTGTAAGTTTCATATTTTTAGCTATTTGTTCCTCGAGCTCATATAATTCCGTTATGTCACGTACATTTGTAACAACCATAGTTAAATTATTTTTTTCATCAAATATAGGATTGCTAGAAACCAGCACCTTTTTACCAGTACTAAATTCCTGCTCAATGGTATTTGATTTTTTATTTTCTACAACCATTAGAGTAGATGATCTTGATATGAATCCCTCTTTTTGCAATTCATACATATTCCTATTCATCATATCTTTTCTTTTTAGTCCTGTTATATATTCATAAGATTTATTAATTTTTAATGTATTAGCTTTTCCATCGGTAACGTATATGCCATCAAATGATGATTCAATAACTGCGTCTAATTCTGTACAATTAAGAAGTACTCCTCCACTATTATTACCAGATTCCAATCTCTTTTTTAGTTCACTTATTTTTTCTACTTCACTTGCAAATTCATGCTTAAACATATCTCTTACGCTAAAAACACCAACAAATTTACCTTCTGCATTTTTAACTGCCTTGTAACTTTCCTTAGCATTAATGTAATTATTCATGTAATCATCTATTCTTAAATCTTCACTTATAATATTTTCTTTATCTAAAGAAAGGAATTTTAATAATATATTAGGGCTTGTTCCCTGTACAATATTTTCAATTATGTCATTTTTGCTTATAACATTAATTAAAAATTTTTTTTCATCTATTATAGGTATAACTTGAATTTTATTATTACTAAATAACCGTGCCGCATCATAAAAAGTATTGTCTTCTTTAAGTGTAAAATTACCCTTAATCATAACATCCATTACTTTCATAAATACACCTCTCAATATATAAAAAAATTAAGCTATTCAATATTTATATATTAGATAGCTTAACTATATTATATCAGAAATTATTACTAATTATATCATTTTAATATCTATACCCTTTAAAATAAGTTTTTCTATAAATAATATTTTTTGTATGTCTATAACTATTTGTTGATTCTCATCTATTTGTATTTTATTAGACAAAAAAATCTTGAACCCCTCATAGTTATATACTGAATATGATTTTAAATCACGGTTGTCAAATCCCATACGAACCTCAGGTACATAGAACCTTTTGGTATTTCCACCACAACACCCTGCACTTGTCTCATTCTCAATGGTATAAATTATAACAGAATATGCATCCTGTTTTTCCAAATACTTTAGTGCTTTTTCACTAATTATAATTTCCATAAACGCACCGCCTTTATAATACTAAGAGCAATTTATATGCCAAGAATTTTAAACTACAAAGAACGTTGCGGCAAGTATTATATAAACACTTATTAACTGTAATCCTTCTAACCAATTGGACTCACCATCATTACAAACTTTGTTAGCTATAATTACGGTTACGCCTAGAGCCACTATTTCATATGTGTTAAATATTAGTGCCATAGGTTTAAAAAATAAGATGCTCTAACTTATCCTTAATTAATATGTTCGATTAATATTAAGTTTGATTTTACTGTTTCCAATTTCACTTGGTATATTATTCATAGCACATATTAACCTGTTATAGTTATCTGTACTTTGCTGTAAATATTCTATTCCACTCAGAGTTATTTTAGGGTGTGACGCTTTAATACTGTATTTTTCTTCATTGCCAACTCTTTTTACTTCTACTCCTGTAATCAGATTGGATTCAAGTATAATATCAAGTATTTGTCCGTACTGCTCATTATCACATTTTACATCTTCTTGACTTAAAAATCTATTATTTTTATCTAACTCATTAAGTATTTTTAATATTAACTCTTTTTTCATATTAATACACCTCTGTTTACATTATACTGCAAATAAAGGTAATTTCCTTCTTTTTACCATATTAAAATTTATTCCATATGTTGTGAACGAATCATTGAAAGATACATCTACACTTTTAAAGTTATTTTTCTCTGCACTTTTTAGTGCTGCATCATCGTATTTTGTATTATCATTCAAATAGTCATAAAGAGACTTACGTTTTTGCTCAACTGTCATATCACTTTTTATTGCACTAGCTACTATTTTTTTAGCCTCAACAATAATAGCTGCTTGTTTCTCCTTTATTTTCTCCTTAGAATCGTCGTACTTTATCTCTAACGTTAATGATGCATAATCATACCCATACTGTTTTAATCCTAATATTAAAGAATTTTGATGATTTACTTCTTCCAAAATATCAGCTATTGTGTTAAAGTTTTGTGCTTCTGGAAATGCTTTTAAGGATATTTTAGTGTCGCCGTTTATAAGTTTATTTGCTAAAACTCCTCTGGTGCAGTGTCTGCGTTAATTTTTATGTCTTTTTCTACCGCTAGAACAACCTCTTTGTCACCCTCCGCTACTTGCCTTTCTGTATTCCCTATAATTTGTTCTACTTCGGTTTCTTTGCCTTCTGAGTTACTTTTGCTACTTGGATCTATTATTGTCGGAACAGATGGTTTCGGAGTTTGATCTGTAGTATTATTAATCTCTACATCACCACTGGTTGCAACAGACTCTGAATTAGCACCTAAAGTAGCTAGTTCACTAATTAATTAGTCCAGGGTTCTCTTATGTTATTTCCATAATCATTTACCATATAGATTGTAATTTGTAATATTTTACTTGACATTTCAATTTCTGATTAGTATTATTGTATTAATCGATTAACACAGTAATACTAAATGAATAGGGGGTGATGCGTTTGAAATTTGAATTTAATCCCAATATACCAATTTATCTTCAGATCATTGAAGAAATAAAAAGGCAAATTGTTTTTGGAGAGAGAAAGCCTGGGAGTAAAATAGAAAGTGTAAGAGATTTGGCGCAGACTATGGGAGTTAACCCAAACACAATGCAAAGGGCCTTTGCAGAGCTTGAACGTCAGAATCTTAGTTACACCGAAAGGACCTCAGGTAGGTTTATAACTGTAGATGTTGAATTGATAAAAAAAATTAAAGATGAATCAATTCAAAAAGAAGTTTCAGAGTTTGTAGGCCTTATGAAAAAATCTGGTTTTCATAAATCTGATATTTTAATACTAATTGAAAAATTCATGGAGGAGAGTGACAATGAATAATTTAGTTGAAGTCTCTAATTTAACAAAAAAATATGAAGGAAAAATTGTATTAGATAATATTTCTCTAACCATTCCAGAAGGAAGGATAATTGGGTTACTTGGAGCAAACGGAGCTGGTAAAACTACTCTAATAAAAATTTTAGCTGGTGTTATGCAAGATTATAGTGGAAAAGTGTTAATTGATAACCATAACCCTGGACCATATACAAAATCAATTTTGTCGTATCTTCCAGACAAAACTTATCTAAGCACATGGATGAATGTTAAAGATACAGTGGATTTATTTGCAGATTTTTACACAGACTTTGATAAAAATAAAGCTATAGAGCTGTTAAAGTTGCTTAATATAGAAATCAATCAAAACGTTACAAAGCTTTCAAAAGGAACCTATGAAAAGGTTCAACTTATAATTGTAATGTCCCGAAGATCAAAGCTTTATGTACTTGACGAACCCTTAGGCGGAGTAGACCCAGCAAGCCGTGACATCATAATAGATACCATACTTACTAATTATAGCGAAAAAAGCTCGGTACTCTTATCCACTCAGCTAATTCAAGATGTAGAACGCGCCTTTGATAGTGTTATTATTCTTAAGGATAATCATATTTTTGTTAATGATGAAGTAGATAATATCCGTGCTAAATTCGGTAAATCTATAGATGAACTTTGTAGGGAGGTTTTTAAATGCTGCTAAAACTTTTAAAATATGAGCTAAAATCGAGTTTTGGTAGAATTGTTATTTCATTTTTAGTTTATGCTTTAATAACATCTATTTTGATGATATTTTTTAGAGATTATGAGACTATCAATACAGCCGCCTTAACCTTTGGAATGGTAGCATTAACTGTAATAACATTTCTTACAATTTTCAGGCGTTATAATTCAAATCTCTACGGTGGAGAAGGCTATCTTATGTTCACTCTTCCAATAGACGGTAAGGTTATATTGGCATCAAAACTTATTTCTGCATTTATCTGGACAGTTGCATTGGCATTAATTATAGTTCCATCGGTTATAATGCTTAGTTTAAATTATGTCGACCCAAATTATATTAAGGATGCTTATAACTATTTTGAAATGAATAAAGTATATGTCATTGTATTCGGAATTGAGTACTTGTTAAATATGTTTCGTTCAGTACTCGTAATTTATTTTTCAATTTCTATTTCAAAACTACCTATTTGGAAAAAATTTAGTGTACTCGCAGGTTTTGGAATATATTTTGTTGTAGAAATCTTGTCCTCCATTCCCACATTACTCTTTAAGAATGTAGCGGTGGTAGCAAAAACTACAGCAGGATTTAATGTCTTAGTAAAAGACTATTCAATTCGAAACATATTAATCGGATGTTCTTTTGATTTGCTTATATTTATAATATTGTTTTTTGTTACCTCGTATTTACTTAATAATAAAACAAGTTTAAAATAAATTTTTTCACATAAATTACAGACAATTTTGGGAGGTATATCATGAATAATGAAGTATTAAAAGTTGAAAACCTAAAAAAAGTTATTGGTAAACGTACAATCGTCTCAGATATTTCTATAGAACTAAAAAAAGGAGAAATATTCGGGTTTTTGGGACCTAATGGAGCTGGAAAATCTACAACTATTAAAATGATTGTAGGGTTATCAAAAATAACTGATGGTAATGTCTACGTAGGTGGTTGCTCTTTGAAAGAAGATTTTAGAGGCGCAATGCGCAATATTGGGTGTATCGTTGAAAATCCAGATATGTATAACTATATGTCTGGACTTGATAATCTGAAAATCTTTGCGAAAATATATGAAGGTGTAGATGAAGCTAGAATCAATGAGGTTGTAAAAATTGTAGATCTTGAGAGAGCAATAAAAGACAAGGTAAAAACTTACTCTCTTGGTATGAAGCAACGTTTAGGAATTGCTCAGGCACTACTTCATAGTCCGAAACTTCTTATACTTGATGAGCCTACAAACGGTCTAGATCCAGCAGGAATTAAGGATATGCGTGAGCTACTTCGAAAACTTTCATCAGAAACTGGTCTTACAGTGCTTGTATCTAGTCATATATTAAGTGAAATGCAACAGATGTGCGACCGTGTTGGTATAATTAATAAAGGCAAAATTATAACTATTAAATCTGTTGATGAACTTCTTAATATGTCGCAGAGAGGAGATAGAACAGTTTTGATACTAGAATCTAATAATAATGAAAAGGCAAATTCACTTCTAACAAACATGAATATAAATAACAGCATATTGGGTGATGGAGTGCATATTGAAACAACTAAGGATCGTGTTCCTGAAATAATTAGAACATTAACTCTTGAAGGTGTTGGTATTTTTGCTATGGATAGACAAGAGACTCAATCACTTGAGGATGTATTTATGAAGCTTACAGGGGAGGAAAAATAATATGGGTAATTTTTTTACACTTGTTTCAATAGAAAATACAAAACTCTGGAAAAGACTTTCAACAAAAATAATGTTATTAATACTGATTGTAATTATACTAGCAGCAACAAGTATTGTGAAATATTACAATGTATCTCACAATGTTTCAAATACCATAAAAATTCCTCAAAATTGGAAACAAGAATTACAACAAAATATTGTTATGCAAAAAGTTCAACTAAAAGAACTTCAAGATGGAACAGATAAAATGTCGAAGTTCATGATAGGATCAACAAAAAAAGATATAGCTGAAAATGAATACAGAATTAATAACAATATCAAACCTGAATCTCAAACTAACATTTGGTCGAGGGTCACAAATTTTAATACAGTAGCTAGGTATAGTTTTATCATCGCACTTCTACTAATAATATCATGTTCAGCATTAGTTGCAGGTGAATTTTCAGAAGGAACAATGAAAATGATGATATCACGGCCTTATAAACGCTCTGAGCTTCTTAGTGCAAAACTAATTGCTACAATACTTTATGGTGTTGTACTTTTGGCAACAACATTTTTATTAAACTTTATAATGCTAGGTATATTTTACGGCTTCAATGGTTTGGGTGCTAAGGAAATGCTGTGGACGAGCAGCAAAATAATATATATACCGGCCGCACTAAAAACAATTATTATTTTTGGCCTTGATTTCATTACTGTACTTGTTTATGTAATATTAGCATTTGCAATCTCAGCAATATCACGTTCTCGCTCAATTGCAACTGGATTTTCTCTATTCTTCCTTTTAGCTGGTAGTGGTATTATGCAAATGTTAGCTATATTTTTCAGCTGGGGTAAATATCTTCCATTTGGAACTTCTGATTTTTCTAGCATTGTTAATACAGGAGCATGCATTGAGGGAACAACACTTGCTTTTTCGCTTGGAATAGCTTTTATATATTCTATAATATTCTGCTTCATTGGTTATTTTGCATTCGAAAAACGAGATATTTAACTTCTTTTTATTGAATATCTCAATCAATGATTCTATTTATGCTTAGTTTACAAAATAAAAAAGAACTAAACTGCTGCAACTGCTAGCTGTTTAGTTCTTTTTTAATATTACAAATGTGAAATTACTGCACTAATATATTTTACATAGACCTTTCTGCAAGTTTTGACAATGGACTTCTTTCAACATGTTCAAGTGTTACATGTCCTGTGATATTAAAAGGTTTCATTTTTTCAATTGTATAAACTAGACCATTAGATTTCTCATCCACTAAAGTATTATCAATTTGATTATCTGATGGATCACCTATAAACACAAATTTAGAACCAAAGCCAGCTCTAGTAAGCATAAGTTTTGCTAGATGCGGCGTGGTCTGCTGTGATTCATCAACTATAACCAATGCATCTGACAGAGTTCTACCTCTCATGTAAATAAATGTTTTCGTTTCTATTTGTCCACTTAGACGAAATCTTTCAATGAAGTTATCCACAGTTACTGCACTTCTTTTAACCTCGTGCTCATCTATTTTCTTAATTTTCTTTTCTAAGACCTTATTATTTTTAACTTTATCTTTTGCATCCATTAAATTCTCTACGGCATCATAAAAACTTCCCATCCAAGGTTTCAATTTTTCTTCCTCAGTTCCTGGCAGAAAACCTATATCATCACCTGCTGGAATAACTGGTTTCACAAAAATTACTCTTCTAAACAATTTTTGTTCTATTACTTTTTTAAGGGCAACCGCAGTTGATAAAATTGTCTTTCCTGATCCTGCTCCACCAGAAATTGTTACAAACTCTATTTTGGGGTCCATCAATAACTCAAAGGCCATCTTTTGCTGTTTATTTATTGGTGTTAATCCAAAAGCAACTTCATCAACATACTTTAAAGGAACTATCGCCTTACCATTAAACTTTCCAATTAACTTATATTCATTATTATCAGAACTTGTAATGTCTAAAAATTCATTTGGATATAAGGTAAAATCAAAGCCACTTGGCATTGCAATTCCCCCTCCATTTTGAATCTCATCCATAAGCTTTGACGTAAGTGTAATTTTTCTATAACCTTTATATAGTTCGCTAGCATTGACCTTATCATTTCTATAATCTTGCGTAACTATTCCTAGTGCATCACTTTTAATTGCCATATATAAATCTTTTGTAACTAAAATTGTAGCTATCTCTTTATTACTATCAGTTATATTTTTTGTTATAGCTAATATTTTAGTATCATTTTTGCTGAAATCAAAACCATTAGGCAAGCAGCTTGTATCGTTATTGTTTAACTCTATTCTTATAGTTCCGCCATTTGCAAGTGAGATGCCCTCATGTAGATTACCGATTTTTCTAAGATTATTTATCTCTCTGGCCGCACTTCTTGCATGATAACCCACTATGCCTTCTCTTTTCTTAAGGTTATCTAACTCTTCTATACATATTATTGGAATGATAATATTATTGTCCTCAAAATTATAAATAAAATTAGGATCGTGAACCATTACATTTGTGTCAATAATATAATTTTTAATCATTGCTGTCCCTATTAAACAAGGTATTAAAGGTGTCCCTTGCTTAATAAAGTTTCACCTCCTTATAATTATGTATATCTAAATTATATCACTAGATTACGTGAATTATGCATACTTAACATGGTCTTTACATTGATCTTTAAAAATTAATTTGTCTTAATAAATAAACGTACAAAAACCACTTCATTTCTGAAGTGGTTAATTTTTTACTTAGTTATTTTTTATCTTATTAATTTTTTAAATTCATCTGCTACAAATTGTACTTGTGTTCCTACAATAACTTGTAAACTTGTTTTACCAGGTCTAATTATACCTGATATACCTGCAGATTTTATAACTTTTTCATTTACATTTGTTTGACTCTTAATTTCTAAACGTAATCTAGTTACACAATTATCAACAGATACTACGTTTTCTTTTCCTCCAACACCTTGTAAAATGATAGATGCTATTTGTGTGTAATCATTGTTTGCAAGTGTTACATTCAATTCTTCACTATCATCATCTTCTCCTCTACCAGGAGTATTCAAATTAAATTTCACTATCATTAATCTGAATACTACATAATAAATAACACCGAATGCTAAACCAATTGGGAGAAGTAAAATAGGATTTTGAGCCATAGGAGCCTTAAAACTTAAAACAAAATCTACTAATCCTGCACTAAAGTTAAATCCAGCTCTAACTGGTAACGAAGCACATATAAAAGCCGAAATCCCTGTTAAACCAGCATGAACTAAATATAGTCCAGGAGCTAAAAACATGAATGCAAATTCTAGAGGCTCTGTAACACCCGTAAAGAAAGAAGAAATAGCAGCTGCGAGTAACAATCCATATACTACTTTCTTTTTCTTATCTTTAGCTGTATGGTACATAGCAAGCGCCCCTGCTGGTAAACCAAACATCATTACAGGGAAGAATCCAGTCATATACATACCAGTTACCCCTAATGTTCCTCCTTTACCTGACCAAAATTTACCAAGATCATTAATACCAGCTACATCAAACCAGAATACAGAATTAAGTGCATGATGAAGACCAGTTGGTATTAATAGTCTATTAAAGAATGCATAAATACCTGCACCAACAGCACCTGTATTTATAATTGACTTACCGAAGTTAACGAGTGCTCCATAAACAAGAGGCCATACAAAGAATAATATAAGAGCTGCGATAATTGAAACTCCTGCCGTTACAATAGCAACACATCTTTTTCCACTAAAAAAACCTAAAGCATCTGGTAATCTAGTGTTTTTAAATCTGTTGTAACAACTAGCACCAATTAAACCTGATAAAATACCAATAAATTGTGTTTCTATATGTCCAAACGCTGCTGATACAAGTTTAACATCTATTCCTTTAAGCATTGCTACAGTACCTGATGCTAATAAAGTTGTAATCATAAGCCAAGAAACAAGACCTGCTAGACCTGCTGTACCATCGTTGTCATCTGACATTCCGACTGCTATACCAATTGCAAATAAAATTCCCATGTTGTCAATTAGTGCACCACCTGCTTTTATTAAGAAAGCTGCAGCTACGCTGTTTGTGCCCCATCCAGTCGGATCCATCCAATAACCAATACCCATTAAAATACTTGCTACTGGTAAACATGCCACTGGAAGCATTAAAGATTTTCCGAGTCTTTGTAAATACTTCATCATAATAAAGTTCCCCCTTTAATTTTTGAATTTATTTTAAGGATTTTTACATCCAAAAATACATCATAATTTTTTGAAAATAAAAAAAGCTGAAAAGGATAATTTAATATTATCCTTTTCAGCTAATGCCCTAATTTAATCGGTTACACGCCTATATATAAACTCTATGATTGTTGTCTTTCTTATATTCTTATAATACATTATTTTTTTTCTATAAGCAATACTTTTTTTAAATTTTTACAATTTAATATTCCCTAAAATTTAAATTATAATTCATTATTTTAAGTTTCAATATTTTAAGTTTCAATAGTAGCTATTCTAAATCTTTCTATATGCATTGCTAAATATGCAATTTCATCCTCACCTACATTTTTTTCTAATTGTCTAATTAATATTTTAGATACCCCTTTAGCTATTTTATATGATAACCTATATTTAGATTTTATTTCTTTTATAAAATCATTTTTAATTAATGTGTTAAGTAAAATTCTTTTTATAGCGAATCTTAAATGGGTTAAAAATCTCGCATAATCTAAAGATGTTTTATCTATTTTAACTTCTATTTGCTGCTCTACATATTCAACTATTGAATTTATTAAGTATGTACTCTTTAAAGTATTAGATACCTTTCCAGAATTTCTAGCAGAATGAATATGTAATGCTATATACCCAATTTCACCCTCAGGAATATATACATTTATTTCATTTAGTAGTGTTTCTGCAACTTTTTCTGCCAATGTATATTCTATTGGATATAATGCTTTTATTTCCATAATAAATGGATTCTCTATTATCTCTTTATTTGAAAGTCTTTTTACTACATAGTTTAAATGATCCACTAATGCAACATGTATCTTTTCATCCAAATCTTCTTTTAATTCATTTGCTATATACGTTATCATTTTTTCACATAACATTAGGAATTCTTCATCAACATTTTCAATTACCTGTTCAAAACTCCTTAAATTATCTTCATCCTCAATAACAAATATCTTTTCAACTTGTGTATCTTTTTCTATTTTATCCCCAGACTTTTTACCAAATCCAATTCCCTTACTAAAAAGTATCCTTTCTACTCCGTTCATTTTTACTGAAACTATATTATTATTATAAGACTTTACTATGACAACTGGATCAGTAATTATTCTCATATTCCACCCCCCTTTTATATTTGATAGAAATCGTATTATATATGATAATCCGCCCATTTTAAAACTCCATGACGTATTAAATAATTTTTAATATTAAATTATATTTTATTCTCTTAAGTATCAGCCAATCTAAATACTAAGTTATTACATCTATAATAGCTTAGTATTTAGATTATTGTAAAGTCTAATTTACAAAATAACTCTGTTTAATTCCAAATAAATGAAATGTTATTAACTCAAGAAACTTATGAACCTAAAATTGACTATCAGCCACTATTTACCAAGCTAATAAATCATAAAAATAAGAAGTTATGATGCTTATAATTATGATATAATTTTACTATATAATATATACTTTACTATAGAATAAAGAACATAAAAGGTTTGGTGATAAAAATGGATGCGAAGATATTAGTTGTCGATGACGAAGTACAAATTACAGATACTATTGCATATGCCCTGAGACGTGAGGGATTTAATGTGGATGTTGCATGCGACGGTGAAGTTGCATTAAATAAAGTGAAAACTTTCCGCCCATTGATTTTAATATTGGATATTATGATGCCAAAATTTAATGGATATGAAGTGCTTAAAAGAATAGAAAATAGAAATATAATAGGAATAATTATGCTAACAGCAAAGAGCGATATTATAGATAAGGTTTTAGGCCTTGAGCTAGGCGCTGATGACTTTATAATTAAACCTTTTGACATGCGTGAACTTACAGCCAGGGTTAACTCACTTGTAAGAAGACTTGAGAAAGTGGCTATTAATGAAGACTTAATTTTAGGGAAACTCAAAATTAATAAATTATCGAGAAGAGCTATTATTGAAGATACCGCTATGGACTTAACTCCAAAGGAATTCGATCTTTTATCTTTACTAGTATCCCGTCCTGAAAGGGTGTATTCACGTGATGAACTTTTAGACCTTGTCTGGGGGAAAGAGTATATTGGAGGCACTCGTACGGTAGATATTCATATGAGGAGATTAAGACAAAAATTAGGAGTTTCAAATGAGGACATGCTCCAAACTGTTCATGGTGTAGGCTATAGGTCTACAGGATTACAGCATGAGAGTTAGTATAAGAACTAAATCTAATCTATTTCTTGCAGGGCTTCTGCTCCTTACAGTCATCATGCTAAGTTTACTTATACTTAGCGAAGTGAAAAAAGAACAACAAAGTCATTACGAAAATGAGCTCCGCCGCCAGACAAATGTTGCATCGCTTTATATCAATCAGTCCTATGCGCTAAATAGCAATCTGGATAATAAAGTATTTCTTAAAAGTAAGGGTCAAGAACTAGCAAGGCAAATTAGCATTCTTAGTGGCCTACCAGTAGTTTTATATGATATGGATGGAGGCAAAGTTGGAAATTCATTTCCTATGGACATAGATAATAGTATTATATCTTCATTGCCTTATGCTTTGAAGAATACAGTTGCATATAAAGTTGATGGTGAATCCCTTTATTATTTAGCTCCAATAAGTAATTCTAATGTTCAAGTGGCTGTTGTTGAGTTTATATATCCACTAAAAGAGAGTATTAATTTTATTAATAAGATAATTATGATCTTTGTGTATACTGGGAGTCTAGTATTTGTTTCGAGCTATATTATTGGTTATATTTATTTTAACAGGATAGTTAGTGATATTTTAAAATTAAAAAATCGCATAGACAGGATAAAGATAGGTAGTTCTAAAGGCTTTGAAATATTAAAAAGAAGTGATGAACTTAAAGACCTAGAGCAAGGAATATGTTTCATGAATGACAGGATTCAGGTAAATGTTAAAAATATGGAGTTGGAGCAAGAAAAACTAAGATTCGCTGTAGAAAAACTTAATATATTAGAAAAGCAGCAGAAATTTTTTATTGGGAATATAACTCATGAGTTTAAAACACCTTTGACTATAATTCGTGCCTATGTAGATTTAATAGAAATGTACACAGATGACCCTAAGCTTTTAATTGATGCTAAAAAAAGCATAAGTAAAGAAACAGACAGGCTTCTAGAAATGGTGGAAAAGGCGCTTCATCTTTCGTCACTTGAAAAATATGATTTTGAATTAAATGCAGAACCTATTGAAATTATGAATCTTCTAAATGGTATATGTGATCGTGTTAATATAAAGGCTAAAAAATTTGAATTAACCATTCATCGCGATTTTAAAGAGGCTTATGTATGGGCTGACCTTGAAAGTGTAATGCAGATATTTATAAATATAATGGATAATTCCATTAAATATAACAAACCAACCGGAGAAATCTTTGTAAGTAATTATATAGATAAATCCAATATATTTGTTGTAATAAGAGATACAGGAATTGGAATACCTCTCGAATTAAAAGATAAGATTTTTGAGCCCTTTTACAGGGTAGACAAAGAACTATCAAGGCAAACTAGTGGTATAGGTTTAGGTCTGGCATTAGTTAAGAAATTGGTTGAGATGCAAAACGGCACCATAGAACTTCTAAATGTAGAGGAAAAAGGTACAGCTATAAAGATTTCTTTCCCAGTTTATTTTAAAAGTTTACAACTTTGAAACATTTAGATATATTTTAGAAATAACTTGATGATATTATATCTATATGGAATAAAATATAACGGAATATGGGGGAATAATTAAACTTATGAAGAAAAAAGTAACAGCAATAATAATTTTACTATTAATAGTCGTTTTAGGAGCGGGTTCATTTTATGGTTATCTTTATTACAAAACTAAAAATTGGACAAGTCTTGTGTATCCAGGAGTTAAAATCGGAGATGTAGACATATCCGGGAAAACCCTTGCAGAGGCTAAAGATATGATAATCAGTAAAAATCAATCCGCTATATCAAAGAAAAATATAAATATTAATACACCATCTAAGACATATACTTTGAATTACGCAAAAATAAATGCGAAATATAATGTTGATGAGGTAGTAACTCAGGCTTTTAATTACGGTAAGAACTTAACTTTATATGAAAAATATAAGTTGATTAAAAAACCTGTGGGTAAAGTGCTTAACCTAAAATTCACCTACGACTCTAAACCAGTGAGTCAGCTAATTGCTACGATTAAAAAGGAAATTGACTCCCTTCCTAAAAATGGAAGCATTTCTAGAACAGGAGGTAATTTTAATATTACAGCAGATAAAAAGGGCTATAGCCTAATGAATGAACAACTAGAAAAGGAAGTCTTAAGTAAAATAAATGGAGATATAAAAACTCCTGATATAGTTGTAGAAGCAGAGATCAAAACTCTCTTAGCAAATATAACTAAGGAAAAACTTCAAACTATTAATACAACACTTTCAAGCTTTTCTTCAAGTTTTAGTTCTTCAGCATATGGTAGATCTACTAATATAACACTTGCAACAAAAAGTATAAATGGAACCCTTCTAATGCCAGGAGAAAGTTTTAGTTTCAATGGCACAGTTGGTAAAAGAACGGCAGCCAAAGGTTACAAACCAGCTCCCGTTGATATTGGCACCAAAGTAAGTACTGATTATGGCGGTGGAATATGCCAGGTCTCAACTTCACTATATAATGCAATAATAAGGTCAAACATTAAATCTACCGAGAGGAATCATCATTCCATACCATCAACTTATATACCTCTTGGAATGGATGCAACAGTAGATTGGGGGAATTTAGATTATAAATTTAAAAATACCTTAGACTTTCCCATTTATATCGAAAGTATTGTTCATAATAAAAAATTAACGTTTAATATTTATTCTAATTCCAGTCTAAATAATAGGTCATATAGTTTTGTAAATGAAATATATGCAGCTGTTCAACCTGGTCCTACAACATATATAGATGATCCTACACTTTTGGTTGGACAGGTAGTTCAAGAGCAAGCCCGTTTGATTGGGTATAAGGTAAGGTCATATAAAGATACTATTGAAAATGGCCAACTTATTAAACATGAACTAATTTCTAATGATAGTTATCAATTAAAAGCACAGGTCCTTAGATTAGGAACAAAGAAACAATAAGTTGTTTATAAAGAAGGAGCAATAAATATGTTATGTAGAAAAGTTCTTCTTATAACTACTGGCATTATACTCTTGTTTACTTTTTCAGCCTGTTCTCCGGAGCAGGACCCTAATCGGCAAGTAATTAATGTTGGCGGTAAGAAAATTACAGTGATAAAACGCGCTAATGACGTGGCTTATAAGGATTTAACATTACAAAAAATTAACAGTATAAAAGAAGTACGTGCATTCGATTGGATAGATGAGGATACCGTATTAATTTCCAAAGAAAACAAAGACTTACCCAAAATTACTACTGAAAATGGAATGATATATCCTCAGAATTTATATCTATATAACCTTAAATCGAACAAATCAACATTAATAATAACATCAAAACAAAATATGGGTAATGCTACTCTTTCGCCGAATAAAAAAAATGTATTTTATAAAGAAGGTGTAGATAACCTAACGGGCTTTATTCTGAGCCTTGAAACAAAACAAAGAATTCAGGTTACAAAACAAGACAGCATTTATCCTACAGAGGGACAATGGATAGATAATGATAATGTTGTCTTTAGTACCCTTCCTGAGGGTATTATTTACTCTGCGGGCACCAAAGGAGACCTTTCAATACTCGCAAATGCTAATGGAATAACTTCAAATACTATACAAATAAACAATGACCTGTACTATATCATTGGAGAAAAACTATATAAACAAGGAGTTAACACCACTAAAAGAGAGCTTTTAAGGGAAGACGTATCTTGGTTAATTCCCTCGGAGGATCATTCGCAATTAGCATTAGTAATTCATAATGATAAAACTAAAAGAACACTTACATTGGCTGATTTAAATGGAAAAGAGCTCGAATCCTTTGCTGATGGAACACAAATTATGGGCACGAGCTGGTCTAGTGATGGATCAAAACTTGCTTATACTGTTGCAGCGCAAAGTAATTGCGACGCAGGGCTGTTTGTAGTTGATACTAAAAGCAGTAAAATAGTACAGCTTGCTGTAGATATACAATATATTTCTGATTCCGTCAAGTGGAGCCCTTCTGGGAAAAGGTTACTTGCTTCAAATTTTATTTCCCAAAACAGTAAACCCGCTGTAACATCATATATCATAGATTTAAAGTAGCTTTAGTGGACCTCTTTAATTATATTAATTAATAGCCTTAATCTGTCAGTATCTATCTCTCCAACTACTGATTTATCATTCCTAACTGCAGTTCCAAAATGGTATTGAGGGGCATTTGTTCCCTCCATAACATCTTTAATATTTTCAAAGTTCAAACCTCCACCAACTATCACATTGATATGTTTTGATTTTTCTACCATCTCTTTTATAACAGGAATATTTTTAGTTAAATTCCCTTTCCCACCAGATGTAAGTACATTTTTAATTTGGCTATAAGCACATAAAATCCCTATCCCTTTAACCAGATCTGCAAGTTCATCTATAGCCTTATGAAACGTTACGTCAATTCCATCACAAGCTTCTAGCAATTTCTCTAAAGAAGATATACATATTTCATTATGATCATTTAAAACTCCAAATACTACACCACTTGCGTTTAATTGTTTTGCAATCTTAATATCTTCTACCATAAGCTCAATTTCCTCATCTGTATATATAAACGATTTGCTGTGTGGTCTTATCATAACATTTATTGGTATATTAGCAGTTTGGACTGCTCTTTTTATAAGTGAATAGCTAGGTGTCAAACCTCCTTCAGACAATGCACTAACTAGCTCTACCCTACCCGCACCACTTTCCTGAATTCTTTTTACATCTTCTAATGTTGCTGCAATAATTTCAATCATTTTGCAAACCTCCTGTATGAAAATCAATCTATATTTCTCTATTTGTTATTTTACCACAAATAATTAATAATAAAACCCCCTTAAATAAACACTATTTTCATGTCTAAATTAAGAGGGTATAGTTACTATAGTCATTGGAGCTAATAGATTTAAACTTTATTCTTAGATGACATTTTTGTCAAATATGATAGTATTAATCCAAAAATTATAAATCCTACTGGTCCACCATAAGTCTTAAGTATTGGAATTATTGCATGCCAAAAATCCTTAGTTCCTGCAACTTCTCCCCATCCGGCTCCAAAGAATGCTAGTACTCCTAATACAAAAACAACAATTGAAGCAACCATAACAGCTGCTTTGGATTTTAGCATTACAAATGGAGGTACGTTACCTTTTAACCTAAACATTAAATAGGCATATGAAAGAACAATATACGGTATTGCAAGCGATAGCGCTGATAATGTAGTTAATAGATTAAAGAATTTATCTATAGATTTAAGTCCCGCAAGTGGTACTATTATTAATACTAATAATATAACGCATTGAACCCAAAGTGCATTAACCAGTGTTCCATCTTCACGTTTCTTAGTTAAAAATTTCGGGAATGTACCCATAGGAACCTCCGAGAACATAGCTCTAATTGGTGACTCGAGCCAAACTACGAATGCTGCAATAGATGATATAGTTAAAATAAATGCATATATTTGAACAAATATTTTACCATTTAAACCCCAGTTTTCTGCTAGTATCTTATAAACCACATAACCTGCATCCTTAACTCCAGCTTCCTTTATTAATTCAGGTGATGCAATTAAGCATATTGCAAGGGATCCAAGTATATAAGCACCTGCTACAAATGTAGTTGCTATAATAACAGCCTTTGGAAAAACTTTTTTAGGATTTTTTACATCCTTAATGTAAGTTCCTGCCACCTCAGCCCCTGCTACAGCAAGAATAAGCCATGAGAAAGTTGAAAAATAATCAGCATCAAATTTTGGAATAACTGTTGCCGCCGTGAAAGATGTAGCAGATGGTTGCTTTCCAAGTAATACTCCCACAACTGCAAACACTATAAATATAACTGTGACAGCCAAAGTTAATTTTCCACCTAAATCACTGATTTTAGAGAATCTTTTAACTCCAGTTGTTGCTACGTATGTTAATACAATTGCAAGTCCAACGCCTATCCAAGGCAACAAATATGCATTTGCATCATTAAATCTATTCTCACCAAAAATAGTCCATGATATCATCACGGGTATTCTTGAAAAGACCAATTGCAAATAAAATAAATTAGCAACAAAGTATGACCAAGTACCTATAAATGCCCATTTAGGTCCAATTGAGCATTCTATCCAGTTGTATAATCCGCCCTCTTTGTCTTTATTTGCAGAAGCTAGTTCTGCAATCATTATTGATAAAGGTAGAAAGAATAATAGCGCAACTATAAGCCATGACGGGATAGCCGCTGGTCCAAGTGTAACTGCATTTGATGCAATATTACCAAATCCAAAGGTTGGAACAAATATTAACATTACCAATGTCCATAGACCAAGTTTTTTCTTGTCGTTCATAATTTCACTCCTTAAATTTTTAATCATTAGTTTTATGGCACAAATTTTATGCAATAAAATTTTATGCAACCTTATAGTATTCTATATAATGATGTAAATCCCTCTAATATATTATTATAATTAGTTTATTTAAATAAATTCAGTTATAATAAAGTTAATATTTTATTACTGATAACTTATAAGAGGAGAGATTTTATTGATTACTTATATAAATAGTGAAATACATGAATTTAATGCCATTGAAAAAGTGTTTTCTGAACCTTCAAGCACGCAGAAAATGTTTTGGCTTAATATTAATAATCCAAGTGCTAGTGATTTTGAGTTTTTAAAAAATAAATTTAATTTTCATCATCTTACTATTGAAGACTGCATTAATAAGACTAAAAGATGTAAAATAAATGACTATAAGGATTATCACTTTTTAGTAATTGCAACATCAGATAGACACGCAAACAATGCGTTCTCCTATAGCAACATATTTATATACATTTGTTCAAATTATATTATAACAATCCATTATGGTGAAAATAAATCTATAAAAAAAATTATGACTGACATAGACAACGGTTCAAATATTGTTTCTAAAGGAAGTGATTTCGTTTTATATAATATTCTTGATGAAGCAATAGATCAATTATTTGTAGTAACTGACAAAGTTGAAGAAAAAATTAATTTTCTAGAGGAAGAATCAATGAATAACCCTGTTCAAAGTACACTTAATAATATTATGTCAGTGAAAAAAAGTGTTATTAAGCTCAGAAGAGTTGTTTCTCCACTTCGTGAAGTATTAAATACTCTACTCCGGCATGATGATATTATAACCGAAAAATATAGATTATATTTCACTGATATATACGACCATATACTTCGAATTTATGATTTAATTGAATCTGATCATGAAATGGTTACGTCTTGTTTAGAACTTTATTCCTCTCAATTATCCAATTCCATGAATAAAGTTATGAAAATATTAACTATAATTACTACGGTTATGATGCCACTTACAATAATAACCGGAATCTATGGTATGAATTTCGAGAACATGCCTGAATTACATGCAAAATATAGCTATTTTATTACTATATTTGTAATGTTCTTTATTTCTTTCTGTGAAATTTTATATTTTAGCAAGAAAAAATGGTTGTAGGAACAAATAGTGCACTCAGTATGAAGTTTCCTGCGTGGCACCAAATAAGAGTTTGAAACGTGAAATTCCATTAAGAAATTCTAATCTTTCGCAAATATAAAATTCTCTAGCACTCACATTCGGCGTGCGCCGGTTCGCTAGCCTTCCTTCCAGTCAGGCTCACGAGAATTTTATATTTGCAAAAGAAGAATTTTAAATGGAATTTCAATGTTTCTGCTCTTCTTATTTGGTGCCACTCCCGGAGAAATTCATACTATATCATATTTACTCTAAGATGTATCTAGTATTTATTGCATATAAGGAAATGATAAATCCCAACTATAAAAAATAAAATAAGAAGTTCTAAAGCTCGCTTCAATGCATTATACGTAATATATACTTTTTTTGCGTATTATTTATAAGTTACAAATTTCATTCCAAACTGTTTCATCTACAATAATTCCATTTCTGTCGCTATCTTCCCTCGTTTTAGCTGTGCGCTCACCTGGGTAATAAACTTTACCACCCTCTTTAGTAGGAACTGCGGACCCCAGCTGACTAATAGTACTTTCAAGTATTCTATTTATTTCTTCTTCTGATGAAAAAGTATTAGGATTAATTGCTATAAAAATCTGAGAGCTACCACCGCCGCCTCCCTTTCCTACTTTATCAATTTCACTGGTCGGTTTACCGTTTGAAAGGACAGCAGCTACCAAATCAAGTAAAATAGCAAAACCAGAACCTTTCCAAAAGCCAGTTGGCAAAATTCTTTTTGATTCCTCAATTAAGCCAGGATCTGTTGTTAAATTACCTTCCTCGTCAAAGCCACCATCATATGGAAGTTGGTCCCCATTTAGCCTTGTTACTTGAAGTTTCCCATAAGAATACTGCGACATTGCCATATCCAGCACGATGTTACCTTCTTTTCTAGGAACTCCAATGCAAAAGGGGTTATTACCAACACAAGGAACTTTTGAGCCCCATGCTGGCATGCATGACTCTGTATTTGTCCAACATACTGATAAGAAGCCATCATTTGCTGCATCCCATGCATATGTACCCCCGCGCATCCAGTGTGTTGTATTTCTAAGAGAAACAACTCCGATATTATTCTCTTTAGCAAGCTCCATCGCTCTATTTATAGCAAATTTCGCATTTAGAATTCCTATACCCATATTACCATCGTAGTTCTCCATACATCCACAACTTTTAACTAAAGTTGGTATAGCTTTAATATCAACCCATCCTCTACCTACATAATCAATAAATCTTGACACCCTATTAAGTCCATGAGAATAAACACCATCTCTACTTGATTCTGCGTGAACCTTTGCACACATACTTGCCTGCTTCTCTGTTAAACCTGCTTTTATCATTACGCGTTTAATTTCTGACTTCATCTGTTCAAATGGAATTCTCATAATCTTCACATCTCCTTTAATATCTAGTCTAGTATATGCTATACTTTTAGTATACTTTAATATATTTAAAATACAAATAAGGAGGAGAGAATTATGATATCCTTTTATAAAAATAAATCTATTATATTGACCGTTTTGGCGCTTACCTTAACTCTGATGGTTGGTTGTTCAAAACCTACGATCCCAGCAAATTCTGATACTAATAATACAGATAACACCAAAAACCAGAATGAAGTTCCTGATAGTTCAACTAAACCTAGCGAGGATAATTCTTCTTCAGGTTCTGGAAGCAGTTCAAGCACTTCAGCCCCTACTGTCGATGAATCTCAAAAATCAACAATGGAAGATATTCTTAATTTAGCTAAGCAAGGAAAAGTTGTTAACTGCGAATTTCCAGTTAATACTACCATCATTGATACTGTTGAAAAAAAATGGGGTAAGGCCGATAAAAGTGATTACGTAGACGCAGCAAAAGGAACTTATGCAACTTTTACAAAAAAGGGCATTGTTTTTGGTTTCAATAAAGGGTCACAAATATTTGAAGTTAGATCGTTAAATAAAGATCTAGGAAAACTATCTATATCAATGATAAAAGATTTTTTTGGTAATCCAACTTATGATGTAAAAACCAATAATGAAGAAATAATTGGTTACACTGCTGGACCAGATTATAAATTATTATTTGTATTTCCAAAAGTGACAACAAATAAAACTACCCAATTTATGGACCACTATTCGGTATTATATCCAAGAGGAACTGTTAATAATATGGCAGATGACACAGGGAGACAATGGTAATTAACCATATTAATTTACAACATTAATCGGGTCTCCTTTAATAAATGATTCAATATTTTCAGCAATCAGCTTAATAAGTCTTTGCCTAGACTCAAAACGCCTCCAACCTATATGTGGAGTGATGATTACATTATCCATTTCAAACAAGGGGTTAGTGTTTGAAGGTGGTTCTGGATCCTGAACATCTAGGGCAGCACCAGCTATCACTTTATTTTGTAATGCATCTATTAAATCAGTTTCTTTTATTATTGGCCCTCTTGCTGTATTTATTATGAAAGCTGAAGATTTCATTAGCTTTAACTTATCTTTATCTATAAGGTGCAATGTATCTGCATTTAAAGGACAGTGCACTGAAACAAAATCACTCTGCTTTAGTAACTCTTCGAGAGACGCAAAACGTACATTTGGGTTATCCCAAGGCCTCTGAGTTCGAGTGTATATAAGTATATTCATTCCTAGAGCTAATGCAACTTTTATAACAGCCTTCCCAATTGCTCCTCCACCACCAATTACTCCAAGCGTTTTATTTTGAAGTTCAAAATGAGGTAATTCTAAATGTTTAGTAAAATTATTAAAGTTTTTCTCCTTAATCATAATTTGCTGCTGGATTAAAGATGAACTAAAATTCAAAATATAAGTAATTGTTAAATGAGCAACTGCCTCTGTACTATAGCTAGGAATGTTACAAACAGTAATATTCATTTCTCTTGCACAAGCGATATCAATATTGTTATAACCAGTGCCTGCTTCGCAGATAAGTTTTACTGATGATGGAAACTTAGATATAAGCTCTCTACTTAAAGGTAATTCCTTAGTGATTACAATTGTTTGATCTTTAACTCTTTCTAAAATCTTTTCATCGCTGCTTTCATCATGTTTTGTTAAAGTAGTGATGCCAGCGATTGACGAAAAATCTAGTTTGTTATCAAAATTAAGTTTTGCCGAATTTAGAAATACTGTATTTTCCATATATACCTCCTAAAGTTTTTATATATTTAATTTTCCATTATAAATTTTATCTTTTGTATACTTATCATTTTAACATATATAATGTTATTTAATTTAGCTATATTTATACTTTAGATATAGCTAACAAATTTAGGTCACAAAGATGCATTTCCGTAGTAGTTATATGAAAAATAGTGTATACTAACTATAAAATTCAGAATAATATATTAAGTATAAAAAAATAGGTGGTGATGATAAATGAAACCTGTATTAATGTTTATAACAAGCTGGTGTCCTTATTGCAAAAGGGCAGACGTTATGATCGCTGATTTAAAAAAGTCAAATCCTGAATATGCAAACATTGAGGTTACTGTAGTCGATGAAGAACTTCACCCAGAAATATCAAAGAAATATGATTACTATTATGTTCCTACCTTCTATGTTGATGAAGTTAAGTTACATGAGGGAGTTCCTACTAAAGAAATTATCCGTAAAGTATTTGATGAGGCGTGTAAGTAAGAAAAGAGAGATATATAATTTAGAGTTAATTTCTAAATTATGTATCCCTTAAATTATTGATTTAGATAAATTCTTTACTTTCCTCTACTTTATCAATAAACTCAACATCTTCTAATGACGCTAAGGCATCTTTTACTTCTACATTGCCTATTACTTTAGCATAAAGAATAATATCTCTATTTACATCGCCATCCCACTCAAAATCAGTCATTACATTACTAATCCCTAGATATTCACCCATTGTGCTGGCACTTATATTAGAACCTCTATAAGTATCAAGTCCTTCTTGTGTGATTCTAATTTCATAAACTTTATCATTTTCTTGCATTTATAATTCCTCCTTATTTTTAACTTCATAACTGTAATGTTCTACATTATTCTAATAATATACATTTAAAAAAATAATCATACACATTAATATGTATATAAATACATATTAATGTGTATGATTATGTGGTAATATGTTACAGTGAATGTTTTTTATAATTATACTATAATTATTTATAAAATGATTATATTACATATGAATTAATAAAATATTTAATAACGTATTTTATAAACCTTTGTTAAATTGAATATATTGTTATAGTTTAAATACTAGTACAATAGGAGGCTTAGAAACATGATAAATGTACCTAAGGCAAAAGGGTTAATCATCGCTAATTTAGACCTTGCTTTTCAAATTGAAGAGAAAGCAGACCGCGCAGCTGAACTCATAATTGCTAATAAAAAACTTGCTTTTCAAAGCGAAGAAAAAGCAGACCGCGCTGCCGAACTTTTAATTGCTAATAAAGAACTTGCTTTTCAAAATGAAGAAAAAGCAGACCGTGCTGCCGAGCTTTTAATTGCTAATAAAGAACTTGCGTATCAAAGTGAAGAAAAAGCAGACCGTGCTGCTGAACTCATAATTGCCAATATTGAGCTTGCCTTTCAAATTGAGGAGAAAGCAGACCGAGCAGCTGAGCTAATCATTGCTAATAAGGAGCTTACTTTTCAAAATGAAGAAAAAGGTAAACGTGCAGCTGAGCTTATAATTGCTAATAAGGAACTTACCTTTCAAAATGAAGAAAAAGGCAAACGAGCTGCCGAACTTATTATTGCTAATAAGGAGCTTGCCTTTCAAAATGAAGAGAAAGGTAAACGTGCTGCTGAACTCATTATAGCTAATAAAGAGCTAATTATTGCTAATAAAGCACAAGGTGAATTTCTCGTTAACATATCTCACGAACTTAAAACGCCCTTAAATGTTATTTTTTCAACAGCTCAGTTATTTGAAATGTATTGCAAGAGTGGATCACTTGACGATAAGAAGGATTCAATTATTAAATATATCCAATCTATGAAGCTAAATTCCTATAGATTATCCAAACTTATTAATAATATAGTTGATTTATCAAAAATTGAAGCTGGATTCTTTAAACTAAGCTTATCAAATAACAATATAGTAGAAGTTGTAGAAGAAATAGTAATGTCTATAACTGCTTTAACTGACAGTAAAGGCCTAAATATTATTTTTGATACAAATATAGAAGAAAAGATTATTGCTTGCGATACAGAGAAAATTGAGAGGATAGTATTAAACCTTATATCAAATGCAATAAAATTTTCAAATGAAGGCGATGAAATATTTGTACAAATTAAGGATAAAAATGAATTTGTTGAAATATCAGTAAAAGATAACGGTATTGGAATTGAGGATGAATACTTAGATATGATATTTGATAGATTTAAGCAAGTTGATAAATCATTATCAAGAAATACAGAAGGTACAGGTGTTGGTTTAAGTTTAGTTAAATCCATTGTGGAACTGCATGGTGGCAGCATACATGCTAATAGTGTATTTGGAAAAGGAAGTAAGTTTACAGTTCGACTTCCCTCAAAAAAGGTACTTCAAGAAAATATGATATATAATAACAAAATGAGAAATGGAAATGAAACTATTCGAGTAGAACTTTCAGATATTTATTTATAATTTTATCAAATAAACCACCTTACTAATAGTATTATAACAATAATACTATTTTTTTTATGACATCATACAATAGAATTTATATAATATTAACTGTATAATTATTAAAGATGCTCAAATTAAATCAATTGATAATTATATAAAATATTTATTATAGAGGGGATGTAAACTAGTGAAGTATAGAACTTATGGTAGTACAGGAGAAAAAGTTTCTGCTTTAGGATTTGGTTGCATGAGGTTACCTGAGGTTGAAATAAACGGTAATTGGTATATTGATGAAGATAAAGCATTACCTATGCTTTTTAAAGCTTATGTAAACGGTATTAATTACTTTGACTCAGCTCCATATTACTGTCATAGTAATAGTGAACAAGCTATGGGCAAGGCTTTAAAAGATGTAAGAGATAAAGTAAAATTCACTACAAAACTACCTGTTGATGAAGTTAAAAGACCTTCTGATTTGAGAAGATTTCTTGAAAATAGTCTTAAAAAAATGGACACTCCTTATATTGATTTTTATCATTTTTGGGGAATGAACTTAACAAAGCTTGGAATCGCAAAGACCAACGACCTTTTTAATGAAGCACGAAAGGCAAAAGAAGAAGGTTTAATAAAACATTTAAGTTTTTCTTTTCATGATGCACCAGAAAATATGATTGATATAATTAATGCTGGTGAAGGACTTTTTGATTCTGTTTTATGCCAATATAATCTTCTTGACAGAGCAAATGAAAAGTCCATAGCTTATGCCCGAAAAAAAGGACTTGGAGTAGCAGCTATGGGTCCTGTAGCAGGAGGAAGACTTGCAGCACCTACGGAGCTTTATAGAAAACTTACAGGCAAAGAATCTATAGCCACATATGAGCTTGCCTTAAAGTTTGTTTTAGGAAATGCTGATATAAGTCTTGCTCTATCAGGCATGGAAAATATGGATATGTTAGAAAAAAATCTAGCTATCGCTAATCTTGATACTTATATGACTAAATCAGAATGGGATAATGTTGGCAAAGCAATGGGTGAAATTAAGAAGTTTTCAGAGTTATATTGCACAGGGTGCAATTACTGTCAGCCATGTCCTAAAAATATAATTATCCCTAAAATATTTAATATGTATACTTACCATAATGTTTACGGCTTAACAGATGTAGCTAAAAAAGAGTTTGGAGAATATAAGAATAGTCCAGATAAGGGTGCTTTGCCTGAAGCTTGCGTAGATTGTGGAATGTGTGAATCAAAATGCCCACAACATCTTAAAATAAGAAGTGAATTAAAAAGAGTAGTTAATGTTTTAGAAGGAATAGAATAATATATCTGCGAACTATATATTAGATGGAGGTTTTTAATTATGAAAAATATTAATCTAGGTAATGGAGTTATAAGTGCTTCTGAGATTGGTTTAGGATGCATGAGAATAAACGATCTTTCTAAGAGCCAAGCATCCACACTTATTAATACTGCATTAGACGAGGGAATTAATTTCTTTGATCACGCAGATATTTATGGTGGTGGAAAATCTGAGGAAGTTTTTGCAGATGCTGTTGAAATGAATTCCACCATCCGTGAGAAATTTATACTACAGTCAAAATGTGGCATAAGAGACGGATTTTTCGACTTTTCAAAGGAACATATTTTAAATTCAGTAGATGGTAGCTTAAAGCGATTAAAGACAGATTACATTGATATACTACTATTACATCGTCCTGATACACTTATGGATCCAGAAGAAGTAGCAGAAGCTTTTTCAATTCTTGAAAGGAGCGGTAAGGTTAAATATTTTGGGGTAAGCAATCAGAATCCTATGCAAATTGAGCTGCTTAATAAATACTTGAAAAATAAAATAATTATAAATCAGTTACAATTTAGTATAACAAATACAGGTATAATTGATTCTGGACTAAATGTAAATATGAAAATTGATCCATCTATTGTTCGTGATGGAAGTATACTAGAGTATTGTCGTCTGAAAGATATAAACATTCAAGCATGGTCACCATTCCAGTATGGTTTCTTTGAGGGTGTATTTTTAGATAACGATAAATTCCCAGAACTTAACATGAAAATCAATGAAATTGCAGCCATTAAAGGTGTAACAAATTCAGCAATTGCAATTGCTTGGATATTGAAACATCCAGCTAAGATTCAGCCAATAGTTGGCACAACAAACCCTAAACGTCTACAAGATATTTGCAGAGCGTCTAATGTTGATCTTACAAGGCAGGAATGGTATGAAATATATAGGGCAGCAGGTAACAAGCTTCCTTAGTAATCAAAACATAAAAAAGCCTGTGAGATAGTTTTATAACTTATCACAGGCTTAATATATTTTTTAATTTTCCTTAACTTTCCTCTACATTCTCAATATATTCAGCATTTTTTAATTCCTCAAAAGCATCCTCTACTGACATATCATCGATAATTCTTCCAGTAAGAATTATTCCTTTTTTTATATCTTCATCCCACTCAAAATCAGTCATCACACTATCAATGCATAAATTTTCAGCCATAGCATTTGCACTAATATCAGCACTATTATAATTATCAAGACCCTCTTGTGAAATTGTAACTCTATAAATTTTTCTTTTCTCTGACATCCATTATACCTCCTCACGATATTTTTAACACGCTAAGTATAATGTTCTACAGAAACCATAAAATATCCATCAATTTTTATAAATTATTAGTTTTACTTAAAATAATTTGTAAAGATTATGTAATCATATGAAGTATGATTACGAATATTACTGTAAATAGGAGACCAAATGGGTAGGTTGCTCCATACCCAGCAGCAACTTCATCAGTCTGTGTAGCATCAATAGCAGCTCCGAGTCCTGGTGTGCTTGTCATTCCGCCGCATATTGCCCCGGCAATAATAATCCAGTTCATTTTAAATATATATCTTGCTATAACAAATCCAACTAACAATGCAATTAGGCCAGCTACAAAAGAAATTAGTGCAAGTTCTGCACCACTTCCGCCAAGGGCAGCTACAGTTTCGTATCCATATTGTAATCCTACTATAGCCAGGAATAGTGAAAGAGATAAATCTCTTATTGCAGAAAGTACTTCATTGTCCATTCTGAATGTTAATGGTCCAATTTTTCCAATATGACCAAGCCATAATGACATTATAAGTACGCCCCCAGTTGATCCCAAACTAAACCATTTAATAAATGGAATATATATGTTTATTGAACCAACAAAGTATCCAACTAAACAGACCACAAGGAATGAAACAATATCCATACCTACTTCTTTTATGTCCTTGTCTTTACCTCCCTTTTCAGTTAACGATTTCATCTCTATCTTAAATCTTTGTTTTTCTTTTTCTACATCCATTTTAAATATAACAGGGAAAAAGTTCATAGCAATAATTACTACTAAAACACCTGGTGCATATCCAATAGCATGACCGAGACCAACTTGTGCTTGTGCTACTACACCATATTTAGCAGTAGATTCTAACGCCGCTGCAAGAGCTGGTGAACTAGTTAATGCACCCGTATAAACCCCTGCAACAGCAAAATTGTTTTGTCCTGTAAATATAAGTGTAGCTATATATGTCATTATTGCGCCTGTACCAGTTATTGCAGCGCCTAGAAAAATAAATCGCGCACCATATTTTCTAATAATTTTTCCTAAATCTTTTGCTGCAAGCAGTCCAACTGATGCAATAAATAGTATCAGTGTGAATGTAAATAGGGTGTTACTAATTACACCATTAGCAAAATAATTAACCGCATATTTTGGTGCCCCTGTAATTAGACCTTTTTTAGCATCACTCGGGTCCAACATGAATGGAACGCAGTATTTTGAATAAAGTAACCACCCAAAGAATATTCCAGTAAATAACCCTCCTGATTGTCCGAGATTGAATTTGCCAATTCTAACTTTGCCAAGCAATAATCCCGTAAGGGTTGCTAAAAACATAGGAACAAATGGATTAGTCAAAAATGCGATTAAGTCAAATTTCATTATTATGCCTCCTTTATCTAATAGATTAAATTTTTAGTTAACAATATTTAATATAGTCCAATAATTTTCCACCATATGAACCCTCCACCGATCCATATAATAAAGTAAACAATTCCAAGAATGAAGTTTAAACTCCACCATTTATTCTGACTTACATAACCTGAACCGAAAAGAATAGGTGCAGGACCACTGCTATAATGTGTAGTTGAAGCAAATAAGTTTCCGAATACTCCTAAACTTATAGCTGCAAGCATAGGTGGAACTCCTCCTGCTATTGCAACTCCAAGGAATGCTGAGTACATTGCACTTACATGCGCTGTTGAACTTGCAAAAATATAGTGACTGTAGAAATAAGCTAAAAGTAAAACAATTAAGATAACAGGCCAGCTAAATCCTTTTACGTTTTGTCCAATTGCATTACTAAGCCATGGAATTAATCCAAGTTTATTAAGCTGAGTTGCCATCATAACAAGTACAGAGAACCACATGAGTGTATCCCAAGCTCCCTTTTCACTTTTTACATCATCCCAAGTTAAAACTTCAGAAGTTAAAAGAAGAGAAAGTCCAATAAATGCTGTAAGTGTTGCATCTATATCAGTTATGGTTCCTGTTACCCATAAGAGCAGCACTATAACAAATATTAAAGCCATGAATTTTTCACTTCTTTTAAGTGGACCCATTTTTGTTAGGGCATCATTTGCAAATTTAGGTGCATTTGGAGTGCTCTTTATTTCTGGTGCATATAGCTTGTATATTATAAGAGGTATTACAATTAGAGATATAACACCTGGAACAATTGCCGCTATAAACCACCCAAACCAAGTAATTTGGACTCCAAATGTTGCTGCAAGACTTTGAGCTAATGGATTAGCTGCCATTGCTGTCATAAACATTGCTGAGGTTATAATATCACCATGAAACTCACAGAATATAAGAAACGAACCTATTTTTCTTTCAGTTCCATCCTCAGGTTTAGATCCAAAGGCTTCTGAAAGAGATTTTATGATAGGATAAATTATTCCACCTGCTCTTGCAGTATTGCTTGGCGTTGCAGGTGCTATTACAAGATCACAGAAAATAATTGAATAACAAAGTCCAAGGGTCTTTTTTCCGAACGTTCTTACAAATAGATAAGCTATCCTTGATCCGAGACCTGTTTTTATGAAACCTCTTGAAATAAAGAATGCCATAACTATAAGCCATATACTGCTATTACCAAATCCTGCAATTGCAATTGCTGTACTTGTAGTTCCCGTTAGAATTGATACGGTTAATCCTATTATAGACAAGGCGCCTATAGGAAATGGCTTTAAAATACACCCTACTATTGTCGCAACAAAAATTGCAAGCATGTGCCAGGCCTGAGGTTTAACTCCAACAGGAGCTGGTATAAACCATATAATAATTCCTACCAAAATTGCTATAATAAATTTAATATACTTATCAGAATAAATTGACTTGCTAGAACTTTTAGTCATAATTAAAGCTCCCTTTCGCTACTTATTTTTACATTTTTGTAATCGTTTTTAATCATTGCATTGCAAAAAAGGTTTTTTATAAGGGGGCTATGTATATAATTATATACATCCCCCTTTTCTTGTATTGTTTTTGTTAAGTTATTAAATTCTTGCTACACCTGTTTCTCTTGCCACCCTAGCAACTTCTGCTGCTACAGTTTTTGCAACCCTCTCATCAAAAGCTCCTGGAATAATGTATTCATCATTTAATTCCTCATCAGTAATTAGACTTGCTATTGCTGTTGCTGCTGCGAGTTTCATCTCTTCTGTGATATCTGTTGCTCTTACATCTAGTGCTCCCCTAAATATTCCAGGGAATATCAAAACATTGTTAATCTGATTTGGATAATCTGATCTTCCTGTTGCAATTACTCTTGCTCCACCCTTTTTAGCTTCTTCTGGCATTATTTCAGGTGTTGGGTTTGCCATTGCAAATATAATTGCATCTTTATTCATAGTCTTAACCATATCTGCATTTAACATATTAGGTCCTGAAACCCCAATAAATACATCTTTTCCTTTTACAACTTCAACTAGCGTTCCCTTTTGCATATCTCTATTTGTAACTTTTGCCATTTCAACTTGAGGTGGATTCATCCAATCAAGTCCCTCAGCTAATGCTCCTTGTTTATCACACATTACTACATTCTTAATACCATATGAAAGAAGAAGTTTACAAATTGATATTCCTGCTGACCCTGCACCATTTATAACTATTTTTGCAACACCAACTTCTTTCTTCACTACCTTTAACGCATTGATAATTCCTGCTAAAACTACAATAGCAGTACCATGTTGATCATCATGAAATACAGGTATATCCAATTCTTCTTTTAATCTTCTCTCTATTTCAAAACACCTTGGTGCAGATATGTCCTCAAGGTTTATTCCTCCAAAAGTTGGAGCAAGATATTTTACTGTTTTTATAATTTCTTCAACATCTTTTGTATCAAGACATATTGGAAAAGCATCGATATCTGCGAATTCCTTAAACAATATTGCTTTTCCTTCCATAACTGGCAAAGCAGCTAGGGGACCTATATCTCCAAGACCAAGTACAGCTGTTCCATCAGTAACTACAGCTACAAGATTTCCTTTAGCTGTATATTTGTAGACGTTTTCACTGTTTTGATAAATCCTTCTACAAGGTTCAGCAACACCAGGGGTATAAGCAGTACTTAATTGATCTCTGTTTTTAACTTCAACCTTAGATACTATTTTAATCTTGCCTTTATTCTCTTCATGCATTTTTAAACTAAGTTCATCATAATTCATTTTTAAAACCTCCCGTTAGATTTATTATCTTATTGTATTATAATATGTAATCTAAAAAAAATAAACATTTAGAACTTATTCTAAGTGTTTAGTAACTAAAGTAATCAAAGTAATCTATTACAAAACTAAATATGCGATTTAATCTCTATTTTAAGGTTTAATAATAATATTTATAATATTTTCATCACTCTTTAAACACTTGTATCTATATATTGGTCTACCAATAGAACCATATATAACCTTTTTCTTTAAAGCACCCTTTTCCTCTAAAAAACTAACATATTTACGCATTGATACCCTTGAGACACCTACAAGTTTAGCAAGTTCTTCAGTGGAAAAAACTTTGTCTTTATTTTGTATTATTTTTTCCCATGAAATTTTCAATGTATTCTTATCTAGCCCCTTTGGAAATTCAATCAAATCACAATCCTGCTTATTATATAAAATATGTTTATCTAACTCCTCTTGACTTAAATCATCTTTATCATTTATTAACTCTTCCCTATTTCTATAATTATTTAAAGCAGATCTAAAACGTTCAAATTCAAAAGGCTTAATTAGGTAATCTACTGCCCCATAGTGAAGCGCTTTTTTTACAGTTGCACTGTCCCTTGCTGCGCTTACCATAATAACATCAATATTTTTGTCCATTTTTCTAATTTGTTCAAGTAGTTCAAGACCATCTGTTATTGGCATGAATACATCAAGTAAAATTAAATCTATTTCCTCTTTACTTAAAATATCAAAAGCATCATTAGCAGAGCGAGCAATACCACTCAACTTAAACCCATCTATTTGTTCAAGATAATATTTATTAAACTTTATTACCATTGGATCGTCTTCAACAATTAAAACCTTAATCAACTACATCGCCAACCTTTCAAAAAAACATACCGATTTTATTATAGTATATACAATAACAATAATTATAACAACTAATGTAAATATATCTAAAAGTTAATGGTAATACTAACTGTGAGAGCTGATAATCAAATGGAGGTTATTTAAATGAAAAAAGTGAACGGCTTATTAGGATGCTTAACAATTATTTTTCTATTAAGCGGATGTGGAAATATAGGCATAGCTTCTAATACAACAATCTCTGAAACGGGAACTGGAGTCTTTAGCTTCAGAGTTGCATATAATAATATTATATTTGATAATTTAAACGGCAGTTTATTAAAAGATAATCTCAATGCCACAGCTAATGATCGTATTAAAAAATATTCTCATAACCAAAAATTCCTTGAAGAATATAAAATTAATTTTAATAGCTTAGATGATTTAAATAAAAAATTAGCTAAAAATGAGAATGGATTTAAGGTCAATGTTATTAAGAAAAAAGGTTTATTTAAGGATACATATACATACGAAATGAGATTTCTTAAAACATTTGGCATATCAGAAATAAAATCAAGCTTTTTAGGCATTAGTGATACTAATCCTGTCCGATCTATAAGTCCCTATAGTGATACCGATATAAATAAATTTATAAGTAATGTAAAATATACTAATGTAGTATCTTTGCCAGGAAGAATAATATCAACTAATGCAGTCGGTGATACTGGCAGCAATCTAGTTTGGACCTATTATCTTAATAAGATTAATACTGAAACATCAATGACAGCTACCTATATTATAGAGAAAAATTCAAGTGCTATCGTTGCTGCTGCTGTAATAACGATTTTATTTACTTTAATATTTATATATTCATTAAGATATAAAAGAAGAAAACGATAAAAACCATATAATGAAATATTTTTTCATTATATGGTCCTATTTATTGATAAACTATTATTTTCGAATATACTCAAATTAGATTAGTGTCTAATATTCTTTTTTATAAGTTCCATAAATGCTCCAGGAGTAACAACACGTACTTTAGGGTTTTCATTTATTTTATCCACAACCCGCTGAATATTACTGAGACTTTTGCTCCAAGCATGAACATAAACAAACGTATAACTATTAGGATTGTTAATATCAAATTGACCAGAGTTAATCCTTTCATTAATATTTGTAGCAAGTTGATCTTCACTTTCTATGTTATCCCAAAGCAAATCTCTGCAAGACACTATAGGTTTATTATTAGACCAAATAATTTCTCCTTGATATTCATCGTGTTTATGATAATCAAGATAATACAATCCACGAATATTAGGTTTAACATTGAATTTACGCCAAAGCTCAGTATTTTTAAAAGAAGAGTCATCTATGATTGCTACATATTTCTGATCTACTTTTTTCATATAATCATTTAATCTATTAATATAAATGCCAAGCGTATTTTCATCAAATTTACTTGGGTACATATATCCATTTCCAGATGGTGGCACTATAAAGTAATCATTACTAGATCCATTTGCGGCGCTTTCATAATATAAGTTAAATACAGTAGGTGCAAGATAATATAATGATGGGCTTAAGGACCACCCCAAATTGAATTTACCTTTATCAGGAGAACCATACCACTTGTGGGAACCATAATTAGTTCCAAGGTTCCATTGCTGATTATCTCCATCAGACATAATAAATGTTACATAATGAACATTTTTCTCATTAGGAATGTTTTTTAATATTTTTTGATCCATTGGTAATGAAGGAAATGAACTTAATACAGTTAAATTATAAGACCAGTCTGCGGCAACCATACTAATACCATATTTTGAAGTTGTACTTACATTAATAAATTCATCTGGTCCCCACCCTAAACAAATGGAGTCCTTTTCCATTGTTGAAAATATTTTATCTCGTAGCGTTGTATCATCTATTTCATCCTCATAAAATATTAAGGATTTTGTCAATATTGCATAATCTCTTAATGCTGAACTTTTAGCTGGTGATAACTGAATTACAATGGAATGATTAAGACCACAATTCCACAAATTATCGTATGCCCAGTTTTTATCTGTTCCCCGAGCGTCGCCTTTAATATTTGTAATACCAAAAGTGTGTACCGTCTCCTGAATAACTTCATCAATTGCAATGCAATTACTTAAGGATGCAAGAGAACAAGCATTATTTATTGAAGGGTCTTTAAGCGATTTATTATCGTAAAGTACATACCCCTCAACATAACTTTTAAATATATCTAATAATCTCCATGGATCCAAAATAATCTGATATACAATCCCATAACGGTTTTTCAAATCTTCTAGCCATATTTGATAATCTGGTTGGGATGAATTAAGTGTGTATATTTGGGATGAGGATTTACTATTAACAATCCCTTGCAGGGTTACTATCATTGTTGACTCACTTGGAGTCATTGTATTTTGAGAAATAACATATAACCAAGTTGGAATTATAGGGTTTTTTATATAATTAGATGTATTTTCGTTTATCGAATTAGATCTATTCTCGTTTATCGAAGTAACAGGAAACGCCGTATCATTAGTAATATTATTATCAATGATACTAGATTTTTTCCAATCACTCCATTTATTCAAAATCATTGCTACTAGACCTGCAATATTTATAGAAATTTTGTAAGAAGTTAATTCTTTCATTATTATAAAAGGATTTGATATGGCTCTCATCAAAATTTGCTAATAATAATTGTCTTTTTATAATATCATCAGCTGTAACTTCTTTAGCATTTTTCATCATATCATACATAATCATGAATGTAGTAGTCCTTCCTATACCTTGTTTACAATGAAAATGAAGCCAAGTATTTTCAGGTTGTAATTTCACAACTTTTACAAAATAATCAACCATATCATCTAGAGGAATCTTACCATCAGTAACAGTTATTCGAATATATGATAATGATTTAGAATTAGTAAGATAACTTTCATTTTCTACCTTTATTGGAATTACAGTAATGTTTTTATGATTGTAATATGTCATTGGTACATCTAATTTAATGCTATTTAATTTATTATATTCGTCAATTAAAACTTGCTCCCTTGTTAAACCTATGTTGGCATCATTTTTTGCATTTGCCCAGCTAACAGGAGCTCCATTAATAAAACCATGTGATTCTTGCCTTAAGTCAACAACCGTTACAGGCAATGCCGACCCTATATTGTTTATTACAAGAGGTAAATTATACTCAGAAAATTGCTGACTACCCGAGATGTTTAATGTACTTAATCCGCTAAGATTTAAATTCTGTGTGTTTAACGATGTTAATGAAGTAGTAGTCGTGCGAAAGTTCTTTGGAATTTCATAATAATTTTGTGTATCCAAAACAAGATTTACACTATTCCCATCCGGTTGGGTGGTAGGGGCTTGTATAATTTCATTCTTTATTTCTCTTAGATCTAAGCTATTATTACAAGATCTTTTAATATCATCAAAAATCGTTCTATTGTTCATCTGCAAATACTTGTTTATTATCATCATTTTATAATTATATAAATAAGGGTACCTATACATGTATTCCCTCCATAAAATAAATTTCACTATATATTATGTTATGGAATAAATTAACGTTACTTTAAAATAACTGTCTATCATTCTATGTAAGTATCTAGTATAAATAAAATTTATATGACCATATTCTATGATAAGAGTATAATGTATATATGCAGTATAGATTTGGTAAACTTACCATACTACTTGCATAGAATACTAAATCAATCAGGAGGTAATACATATGTTAAAACAAACAATAAAAGCTGATATTATTAAATATATGAAAAGCAGGGATAAAGTTAGGCTCACCACTTTAAGGACTTTAATGGCTGACGTTAAATATAAAGAATTGGATTTAAAGAGAGAACTTGAAGACAATGAGTTAGTTGGTATTATTGAGAAAACAATTAAGCAATTACATGAAACTCTTGGCTATGCGAAACAATCTGACAAAGCAGATATTATAGCTGAATCAGAAACATCTATTGAAATGCTTACTGTTTATATGCCAAAACAATTAACTGACGATCAGGCGAGAGCAATCATAGCTGAGGTTATAACTGAAAATGGTTTTAAAGGAAAAGGTGATATGGGAAAAGTTATGAAGGCTATTATGCCAAAGCTCAAGGGACAGTACGATGGTAGGAAAGTAAATCCTCTTGTAAATGAATTACTAGCATAGGGGCCACAGCAGTAGTGATATTTATATCACTACTTCTGTTTTATTATATACATATTGTATTGTAATCACATTTCTTTTTTGTTATACTTGATATAATATTAAATAATTTAAAATAAACGAGTATAAAATAAGTTAAGGTGGTGTCGCACATGGGACTTTTACGTTGGATAGGCGGAATAGTAGTATTTTTTTGGGTTTTAGGTCTTATACTTAAAATTGGTGGCGGTATGATCCACACGTTGCTTGTAATAGCAGCTATTGTATTTATTGTTGATAAGATTTCAGGTAAAAAATAAATTTAAACTTAAATACCCTCATGTAAAAATATTCATTTTTACATGAGGTTTTTTTATAACGATTTTTTACAAGATACTATAGAGTGATAGTTGCTTAATTTTTTTAAGCTAATTAAATTCTAACCGTTCTAAACTTTAATTATTTAATATATATATAATATTTTCCTAATAATTTATGTGAATATTAATTTTCTATTTCATTTATTTATTTACATGTTACAATTAAGTTAATAATATTATTTGTGAGGTGTTCCTGTATGGATAATATCGATATTAAAATACTTAAGCTATTACAGCAAAATTCCAGAGTTACGGCTTCTGAAATAAGTAGCCGAATTAATCTTTCCGTACCTGCAGTAAGTGAAAGATTAAAAAAGCTTGATGCCACTGGTATTATTGAAAAGTACACTATAATATTAAGTGCCAAAAAACTAAATAAACGTCTTATGATAATGATGTTTTTATCTCTCGAATCGCCAAAGTTTAAAGATGCTTTTATTAGTATTATTCAGTTGGATGATGAAATTGTTGAGTGCCACTACCTTGCTGGCGATTACGATTACATCCTTAAGATTATAACAGAAAGTACGGAAAGTTTAGAAAAAAAACTACTCAAGATAAAAAACATTCCAGGAGTTCGTAAAACTAAGACCATAGTCTCCCTTTCCACAATAAAAAACAATTATTCTATTATACCAACTGAAATTAAAAACTAAATAAATATTTAGGAGGTTTTTATTATGATAATTGGTGTTCCAAAAGAAATCAAAAACAATGAGAATAGGGTTGCTATAACCCCTGATGGTGTACATGCCTTAGTAATTAAAGGTCATCAGGTTCTAATTGAAAAATCAGCTGGAGTAGGCAGTGGTATTGAAGATACAGACTATGAATTAGTTGGTGCTAAAATAATCAATAAAAACACAGATGTTTTTGATCAAGCGGATATTATTGTGAAAGTTAAGGAACCATTAGAAAGTGAATATGAACTATTCAAAGAAAATCAAACTCTATTTACCTATCTCCATTTGGCTCCAAACCCTGCCCTTACCAATGCCTTACTTAAAAAGAAAATTACTGGCATAGCCTATGAAACCGTTCACCCTAAAGAAGGAGGCCTACCCCTTTTAACTCCAATGAGTGAAGTTGCAGGTAGAATGTCCATTCAAATTGGTGCAACGCTTCTACAAAAATACTATGGTGGACTTGGTGTATTACTAGGTGGAGTTTCCGGGGTTCTTCCTGGTGAGGTTGTAATTATCGGCGGTGGAGTTGTCGGCTTAAATGCAGCGAAAATGGCCGTTGGTCTTGGCGCTCGCGTAACAATTCTTGATATTAACAAGGCAAGGCTTGCCCAGCTAGATGATATATTTCTTGGCAGAGTTTCTACCCTAGTTTGCAATGATTATAACATTGCATCAATGGCTAAAAAAGCAGACTTATTGATTGGTGCTGTTTTAGTTGTTGGTGCCAGAGCGCCTAAGTTAGTTACAGCTGAGGTAGTTAAATCAATGAAAAAGGGATCTGTTATTGTTGATGTAGCAATAGACCAAGGTGGCTCTGTAGAAACAATAGATAGAGTAACAACTCATGATAATCCTTGCTATGAAAAATATGGAGTTATTCATTACAGCGTAGCAAATATTCCTGGTGCTGTTCCAAAGACTGCAACCTATGCACTTACTGGTTCAACCCTTCCCTATTTGTTAGATATTGCAAGTAAAGGTGTTGTAAAAGCTATGCTTGAGGATGAAGCCCTTTTAGCAGGTTTAAATACCTATAAAGGTTTTGTAACTTATAAAGCTGTATCCCAAGGTCTAGGAATCGAATACAAATCACCTAAAGAATTATTACAAACTATATAATTTTATGTTGATTAAATAATATATACATGTTATAGTAATAAAAATACATTAAAAGCTATGAAGGGAAAGAGTACGTAAATAAAGGTTTAAAAGAGAGTGGGATAACGAATAAGTTTTTAGAACATGTTCGTTTAAGGTGAAAACCCATAAACTACTATTTACCGAAAATCATCCTGAAGCTGCAAGCTGAAACTAAGTAAGCATTGCCGGATTATTCCGTTAAAATTCGAGTTATAAATTTGAGTGGCACCGCGGACACAATTTTCGCCTCATAGCGAAGTTTGATGTCCGCTTTTTTATGCGCTTTAATATTCTAAATCTTGATTCATTAGTTAAAATAATTAAATAATATAACAACAAAGAAAGGGAAGAGTATATATTCTTAGTGTTAAAAAGAGAGTGGGTTAATAAACAAGTTTATGATAACAAACAAGTTTGTTTAAGCTGAAAGCCCATAACACTTTAATGTAGAAAATCACCCTTGAGTTGCAGGCTGAAGATAAGTAGGCCCCGCCGGAGCATTCCGTTAAAAAGATAGTTATAAATTTGAGTGGTACCGCGGACATCTTTTCGCCTCATAGCGAGATGAGTGTCTATTTTTTTGTCTTAAAATATTTCTCTATGTTTCATAGTAGAGATATGTTTAATTAAATATAAAAAGGAGTGAGATGTGATGGAGGATAAAAATAAAAGAGAGACGTTTTCAACCGGATTTGCAGTTTTCTTTGCTACATTAGGTTCGGCAGTAGGTTTAGGTAACATATGGAGATTTCCCTATTTAACAGGAGCTAATGGTGGTGGAGCTTTTCTCTTAGCATACCTTTTATGCGTTGCATTAGTTGGTATTCCCATTATGGCGTGTGAATTCTACATTGGCAGAAAATCAAGAAAAAATGCAGTAGGAGCTTTTAAAAAGCTAAAGGCTGGTAAAGGCTGGAAAGTTATTGGATTTATGGGGGTAGCATCGGCATTTCTAATAATGTTTTTTTATAGTTCTGTTGCTGGATGGGTTTATTCCTATGTTTTCAGGGCATTAAAAGGAGATTTCGTGGGAGTTACTGCAACTACCGCTAAGACAAAATTCATGACTACTTTAGTTGGACCAATGTCTCCACTAGTATGGCAATTTATAGTTCTAGCCGTTGTTTCAGTAATTTTAATTGCAGGTGTTAAAAATGGAATTGAAAGAATAACTAAAACACTTATGCCGGTATTATTTATATTAATTATTATATGTGATGTTAGAGCTTTAACACTTCCAGGCGCATCTCAGGGATTAAATTTTTTATTCCATGTAGATTTTACACAGTTAACTGGACCTGTTATATTAACAGCTCTAGGCCTTGCATTTTTCAAAATGTCACTTGGAATTGGAATAATGATTACTTATGGAAGTTATTTCACTCATGATAATGATATGATTGCAACTTCTGCAAAAGTTGCAATATCAGACTCGCTAGTTTCAATACTTGCAGGAATTGCAATATTCCCAGCTGTATTTTCATTTGGAATGGAGCCTAGTGCAGGTCCCGGACTTTTATTTATGACTATACCACTTGTATTCTCTAAAATACCTTTTGGTAGTGTACTTTTAGTAGCATTTTTCCTTTTAACTGCTATAGCCGCTACAACTGCAATGATGTCTATCGTTCAAGTGCCAGTAGCATATTTTACGGAAGAAAAAGGTATGGGACGAGTGAAAGCAGTATTGCTTACCACAGGGATAATAATGGTAGTTGGAGTTCTTGCAACATTATCTGCTGATTCTTCAAGTGTTCTTGGTAATATTCATATAATAGGAAAAAAAGGATTTTTTGATTCCTTTGACTATTTGTCCTCTAATATATTACTTCCAGTAGGAGGACTTATAACAGCAATTTACATTGGATACTTTGTTAAAAAAGAAGATTTCAAACTAGAATTATCAAATCAAGGAACTTTAAACAATAATCTTGTTTTAAATATTGTTCATGTATTTATTAAATTTGTATCACCAGTTTTACTTATAATTGTTTTTCTAAACTCAATAGGGGTAATGGATCGTTTATTTAAATAATATTACTAATAAGTCTTAATAAATTTTAAGTTTAATACCTTAAAACGCAATAAAAGCCTCAATAATCCTTGAGGCTTTTATTGCGTTTTTTATTCTACTGCAAACCACTATAAAAATATTCAGATGTTACAATTATATGTTTGCTAACAATTTATGTGTGCTAATAGCATATGTGTTAATTATATATATTTATATATAATTATATAAAATAAACTTAAATAATACATATTATGATTATTATAAGTATTATGTATTATTTTAATTCAAATTTTTCATTCTAATGTAATAAGGGGGCTTATAATGGAAACTATAGTTAGATATTCAGATGAATATGAACTTAGAACCCGTATTGATAAATTAAGAGATATTCTAAATGAACTTTGTTGTAACACTACTGAAATTGAAGCAATTGGAACAAATGAAGAGATGTTAATTTTGAGCCGCCAATTAGATGAACTTATAGTTAAATATATGGTTCTAAAAACACATAATACAGATATTTGATATTGCCTTATCAAATATCAAATATATCTAATCTAATTCAGCTTTTGAATATTTAAGAAACCCGTTATCAATTTTTATCACTATCAAACCTATTTCATTTAAATACTCAACATATGAATTTAGCATTCTTTTTATTAATGCATATTTATATCTATCTTTAATATCAATCCTAAAATTGTTTATAACAACCCTGAAAATATCATCCAGTGTCATATCAGCATCTATGAGTCTATATATTCTATCAGCTCTCTCCTTATAGAAAACTATATTATCAGTTATAAGTTTTGTAATGTCATCATATATCCCTTTGTGGGCCACTATATATTTGCTACATTTAAGGTCATAAAGTTTTAATTTACTTGATAAATCCTCACTAAGTATATAAGCATAAGGCATTTTAGCCCCTCTCATAACTTCATAACTTATAAGGCTGTCTGCTAAGTAGACAACGTCATCTGGGGTAGTTATGCATATATGAGCAGGACTATGTCCTGGTGTATGAAGAATTTTAAATTCTATACCTAACATCACTATGCTATCTTGGTTATCCATAATCATAATATCTGTTTCACAAACCATATGTCCAAAATGCTGAGCAACATCAGATAATGTTTGGTTATTGTAATAAAGTTTAAGATTAAGCGTAGAACTGCATATAAGTGCTTCATAGGCTGGCATAGCGATAATACAGTTATACTTTTTTTTCAGCTTTGCGTTATTACCTACATGGTCAACATGGGCATGACTGCATAATATACCTACTACCTTAAAGTTGTTTTTTTCGAGTATCTCATCTATTCCTTTTCTTTCCCCTTGTGCCCATCCTGAATCTAACATAATAATTTCTTCTTCATTAATTTTATAAAAAGGTATATATGTCATTCCAGTATCAATACAAAACGTATTTCCTTTTATCTCTTTTATTTTCATGTATTATCTTTAATCCTTCTCTCTGTTTCTTTTTTTTACCTAAATGTTTTTTCTAATCATTTCAGTTTCAACGTCTTTGCCTTTATCTTTAATAGCTTTCAATGTTTCATTAACTAAATATGCTGTATTACCATTTTTTCTTTTGCTTCCTACTATACCTAATACTTTCATTCTCTTCCTCCATATATTAAATATTTGATATATATATACAAACTTTTGAATAACTTATTACTGTTCGTTTCCAAGAAGATGTCTACCAAGATATACTGCACTCGCTGCAGCTTGAGATAAAGAATAAGTTACTCCAGAACAATCTCCGGTAATATAAAGTCCCTTCTGCTTTGTCTCAAAAAACTCATTAGTACTAATCTCGGGTTCGTAAAATTTTGCATCGATTCCATATAATAAAGTATCCATAGAAATTTTTTTACCTGTTAGACTTTCTATTGACTCAAAGATTTTCAGTAAAGCTTCGATATATACTTTAGGAATTTCATTATATAGATTTCCACCCTCATAAGCAAGTGAGGGCATAATGCTATTCCTAAATAGTTGGCAATTAGTAGTTTCCCTATTTTTTAGTATATCACCAAATCGCTGAATTACTATTCTTTCTTTGCCCCTATTTATAGATTGTATTATACTTCTTGCATACTCCCTAGCCTTTTTATGACAAGAAAAATATCTAGGAACAAAAATAGAAAAGTTAAGATTACAACTTGGACTATCTGTTTCTAGCTGATTTTGACCATCTGCCATTACCAGTCCTTCTTGATATTTTTTAATGACTTTGCCTTTAGGGTTCATGCAATAAGTAGTAGCTTCAAATTTATCGCCTCTATATCTAACCTTAACCTCAAAAGAATCCTTAAGAATATCTTCAAGCTGATCTCCCTTCATCTCAACTCTTATACCTAAGTCCAGTCTTTCTCTGAAAGGCACTATATTAAAATTTTTACAATAATTAAGAAATCTATCTCCTCCACTTATACCCGTGGCTAATACAACCACCTTAGAGCGAAATACATTCTGATGAATGTTTAACCTAAATACATTATTTTTTTTATCTATAGTAATTATATCTGTCTCACACTTTATATCAACCTTATCCTTTAAATATATATACATTTTTTCTAAAATTTCATATGATAACTTAGTTCCTAAATGTCTCACTTTTGTATTTAATATATCATATTTACTTCCTTTTGAAAGCTTTATAAGTTCTTCATTTTCTGTACTGTATATTTTAACCTTATCTCCACCAAATAAACATAAGGTTTTATCTACATTCTCCATTAAATCCATAGTGAGTTTATTTCCTATTTTATCACCTAAATTGCCACCAAAATCATTTGTATAATTAAACTTCCCCTCAGACCTACCCATGCCTCCAAAACCTTGAATCTTATTACATGTTTTGCAATTCATACATTTTCCACTTAGTTCAATTTCAATTGGACATATTCTATCTAAAAACTCTTTTCCTTTTTCTACCATAAGTATTTTCAAATTTGTTTCTGATTGTAAAAGAGTATATGCAAGAAAAATCCCACTAACTCCTGACCCAACTATAGTTATATCATACATATTTTAACTTCTTCCTTAAAATCAAAGAAATGATTAGAGGTGTGATTTCTTATCACTTCTCCAATCATTTCTTTAAAGTTACTTTTTATTTATATATTTATCATTTCTTAATAGTTTGATGCTAATACCTCAAAATAAGCCTTTGGATGAGCACAGGCTGGGCAAAGCTCTGGTGCACCTTTACCTTCAAATATATATCCACAATTAGTACACTTCCATAAAGTTTCCTCGCTCTTTGTAAACACAGTTCCATCTTCTATATTTTTAGCTAGTTTTCTATATCTTTCTTCATGTTTTTTCTCAACTTCAGAGATTTTTGTATATACAAATGCAATGTCAGAAAACCCTTCATCTTTTGCATCTTTTGCAAATTGAGGATATAAATCTGTCCATTCTTCATTCTCACCTGCTGCTGCCGCTAATAAATTTCCTTTAGTATCTCCTATGAAAACTGGATATCCTGCATCATTAATAACAACTGCATCACCATTTAAATCGCTATTAGCTAGAAACTTAAAGAATCTTTCTGCATGTTCTTTCTCATTCCCAGCTGTTTCAGTAAATATGTTCTGTATTTGCACGTAACCTTCTTTTTTAGCGATTGAAGCATAAAAAGTATACCTATTTCTTGCTTGAGATTCTCCTGCAAAAGACTTTAAAAGATTTTCAGCAGTTTTTGTTCCTTTTAAATTTAACATATTTGTCCTCCTCCTAATTGTAACTCTCTTTATTTAAACTTATTCAACTATTAATAATTATAGAATCTATAACCTTAAAAGCAAATAAATTATTTAGTTTTATTATCATATAAAGGTTCTTCTCTTAATTTAAAACTTCTTCCCCCTCATCATTTCTGAAGCAATTATGTTCTCTGCAGTTATGTCTTTATCTGGTCCCTTAATCTCAGAACTATCATTTTCGTTATTATCATTTTCTGAAGTGAATATTTTTTTGGTACCTATATTATTTTTAGGTTTCATAATTACGTTACTCTCATCATCTTCACGATCATCGTTTTTGGCTGTAAATATTCTTTCAGTACCAATATTATTTTTGGATTTCTCGCTAGCATTATTGCCTTCCCAATATTCCTCTGCTTCCTTTTCCATTTTTTCAAGTCTTGTATAATAATCAGGATATTCAGTTAAATGTGCAAGTGCAATTTTGCCTGTAAGTGATGGATCGTTATTTGTAACATCTGTAACTGGATCAGTTTTACCATGTTCAAGCTCAACCATTATTCCCATTCTAAATTGTTCTATATTAAATTTGCTCCAGTCTACACCTAGCGTTTCACCAATTTCTTTTGCTTGGTTACTAGTAAATACTTTTGCTTTCGTCATTATATCACCCTCCGTTAAAATATTTGTATAATTTAAAATTACACTACATTCCTTTAGGAAAATTTAGAATATTCTTTCTATATTATACCATCCATGATATATTATTTCAATACTTGTCCACAATTAGTTTATTCGTTATGTTTTACACATTTTTATTATGCCCTACAAATAAATCATAGAGCATCATATTATAGGGTTAACATGTGGATTTGATTTTCCTATACACCTTTCTGATATTTAGCAACATACTCATAAGATAAAAAATAATCTTTCATATTATCCCCAACAATACTACAGATACTATTTAACAGATTATCCTCTTCAATTGTTAATTCACTTTGATAATGGAATATAAATTGATTAATATATCCACACTCATCAAATATTTTGCATATATCGGATAATGTGAAAAATTTATTATGACTTCTATTTAAAATAGAATTTTCACTATACATAAAACTCCCTCTTAATAGTTCTTTTATTACCGAGTGGTGCATTACGTTAGGAATAGTTGCAATTATATATCCTCCTGGTTTTAAAAATCGCTTTATTTCCCTTAGTAATTTCCAAGGGTTTTTACTTAATTGAAGTCTATTTCCAAGTATTATATAGTCAAAAAAATCTGTTTTGTCATTTTCAAAGTTCAGATTATAATTCTCTTCAAAATCCTCTGCTATTAACTCAATAATCTTCCCACCAAGTTTAGCCTCGAATTCATTTGTCTCATTTCCATATATTTTAGCATTAGGGTACATATATTTTAATTTAAGTAATGTTGCCCCTAGCCCACATTCAAACTCTAAAATATTTAGTGCCTTTTCTCTCGGTTCGTTTATACGATGTATTATGTCAAATTTTAATGTGCTACTTGTATTAGAATTAAAACCCCACTTATCTTCAAATTTTTTACCATTTATCGTTAAAATATTATTGAATTTTGTATAGTCTTTATTAAAAGACGAACTTCCAAAATGATGTATGAAGCTATCATTACAAAGCATCAACTTATATCCTGATTCTATAATCCTCATACACAAATCATCATCTTCAAAATTGCCAGGCGAGAATCTTTCGTCTAAAACACCAATTTTATTAAGAACTTCTCTCTTAATAAACATGCAAAATGCTACAAGCCTTGTTTTTTGCTCCCACCTATTTGGGTTTGAAACATTATTATCATCAGCAAATGGAATCATGTCTTTAATGTCTACATAAGGCACATTTATAGACTGATAATTTGAACAATTATTAGTTATTGATGCAGCTGCTCCAATTTTATCATCACTGTAGACACATGTTTTAAGATTATCAAGCCACCTTGGGGCAACTACAGTGTCATTATTTAATAACAAAATATCATTTTCAGGAAGCGAAACTTCTATTCCAATATTACATCCTTTTGGGAACCCTACATTTTCATTATTCAATATAACCTTTATGTCTTTTTGCTCTTTAAGCCATTCTCTTGTTCCATCAGTAGAATTATTATCTACAACAATTATTTCATAAGTATCCTTTTGTGTATATTTACGTATACTGTCAATGCAAATATTGTTATAGATAAGATTGTTATAAGTCAAAATTATTATCGAAGTTTTTCTATCTTTACTTTCAATCATTTCTATATCCCTTCCTCTAATACTTATTGGCACCAATTAATCATTCACTTACATGTTATGCTGTGCACTCAAAATTGTACCCTGTCCAACTAACTATACATATCTAATGTACTTAATATACTAAAATTATATTTACATTTTCTTATTTACTTATAAACATGTTTCCTATTTCAATCTACTGCATATTATAGACTGTAAGTTTAATTTAGGAGGTTTATATGGTAACTATTAGTTTATGTATGATTGTTAAGAATGAGGAAGATGTTTTAGGTAGATGCCTTGAATGCGTTAAGGATATTGTGGACGAAATAATAATAGTAGATACTGGTTCAACAGATAATACAAAAAAAATTGCTTTAGAGTATACAGATAATCTATTTGATTTTGAATGGATTAATGACTTTTCAGCAGCAAGGAATAATGCATTTTCTAAAGCAACTAAAGATTATATTCTTTGGCTTGATGCTGATGATGTTATTCTTGAAGATGATATAAAAAAATTTGTAGCCCTTAAGAAAACTCTAACTCTAGATATCGATAATGTAATGATGATGTATAACGTAGGTTTTGATGAAACTGGAGCTGTTAGCTTATCTTATTTTAGAGAACGTTTATCAAAAAGAGCTAACCATGCTATATGGATGGAACCTGTTCATGAATGCCTAATAATTGGAGGAAATACTATAAACACTGATGTTTGTATCACACATAGAAAAGAACACGCAGCAGTGCCAGGTAGAAATATTTCCATTTATAAAAGTTTATTGTCTAATGGTACCCCGCTAAGTCCAAGAGGAATTTTCTATTATTCCAGAGAATTATACCAGAATGGATTTATAGAAGATGCAATAAAATATTTCAATGAATTTTTAGACTCTAAACATGGATGGGTAGAGGATAATATAAGTTCTTGCTTTGACCTTTCTAAGTGTTACAACATTGTAGGTGATAAAGAAAACATGCTTAAGATACTACTTAGAAGTTTTGAATATGATACTCCAAGGGCTGAGATATGCTGCAATATAGGGACTTATTACTTTGAGGCACTAGATTATAATAAGGCTATTTTCTGGTATAAGCTTGCAGCGGATCTTGAAAAGCCAGTCAATAGCTGGGGCTTTATTTCACATGATTTTTGGGGCTATATACCCAATATACAACTTTCTGTTTGTTATGATAGGTTAGGCAATAGAGAAAATTCAATTAAATATAATAATAAGGCTGCTGAATTTAAACCTAACTCTCCATCTGTAATTGCAAATAGAATTTATTTTGAAAGGGGATAAACATGTCATCAAACAGCACTCCACTATTAACAGCCCATCTATTTTTTTCGAGAGAAAATTCATGGGATGGATTTGAAGAAATGCTTAAAAGACTTGATGAAAGCGGTATTACAGTGAAATTGTATGAACCTAATGAGGCATTATTAGATATATATCCTAAACATCCTCGCGTATATGTTTCATTTGGAATGGGAGCCGAAGAATTTAAAACACTTTATGACATGCCGCTTCACGAAAGAAGACGTTGGTTACACTACAATTCTCCAGAAGACATACAACCAGCTGATTTATTTTACTGCTGGCTCAAGTTGACAGATCCCCTCCCTGAAAATAAAACAATACCAGTTACTCATTTTTCTACTGACATTCCTTTAGTTTCTGTTTTCACGGCTGCATATAAGTCCAAAGAAAAAATTCTACGTCCTTATCATTCTCTATTGAATCAGACTTATACGAATTGGGAATGGGTGATTGTAGATGATTCTGGTGATGAAGATGCTACGTACAATCATGACTTACTACCTCTAGATGACCCACGCGTTAGAAGATATCGTCAAGATTCCCGAAATGGATATATTGGGTCAACTAAGCGGTATGCAGCAGGTCTGTGCACTGGGGAAATATTAGTAGAAGTAGATCATGATGATGAGCTAACTGTTGACTGTTTAGAGAAAATAGTCCATGCATTTCAAAATCATCCTGAATGCGGCTTTGCTTATGGTGATTGTGCAGAAGTGTATGTAGGGAGCAATCATGCAAATTGGTATGGATGGGATTGTGGTTTTGGATACGCTGTATACTATCGAGTTTGGGTGCATGGAATGAATAGATGGCAAAACGTATTAAGAAACACTATAATAAATGTGAGTACTATACGTCATTTGGTTGGTTTGCCAAATCATCCTCGTGCTTGGACAAAGGATTGTTACCACCTGCTTGGTGGGCACCGCGAGGAACTATTGGTAGCTGACGATTACGACATGTTAGTTCGAACGTTTCTTTGTACTAAGTATGTAGCTATTCCTGATTTACTTTATATACAATATAGGAATGAAAATGGAGATAACTCTACTTTTAGTAGAAATGATCAGATCCAGCTCCTCGTAAAAGAACTAAACAGTTATTATGGTGAAAGAATTAGTGAAAGAGTTAACGAACTTGGTTTACCAGAGTCTGTGTCATATAGTCGCATATGGGAGGCAACTACTGATGACCCTGCCCTTAAACAAGCTAATATCATTGATGAAGATACCTTCAGAACTTCAATGCTATTTCCCATTCCATACTCCTCTCCCAGAAATAACCATGAAGAATTATTTAACACTCTTCAAAAGGGCATAGAAACTAATTTTAAAGATATGGAGGTAGTGGTTGTAGGTAATATACCACCAGAAATCGAGGCATTTGCCTCCAAAGCTCCTATGGGTGCAGTCCGTTGGTGGACAATGGAACCGACGGATTCATTAGAAACCTGCATCCAGTATGCTAAGTTTTGTTCTTCATGCGAGGTAAAGGTGGTTGTAGAGCCCAAACTCTACAATAATAATTAGGTTACGTATATCCTATACACTTTAAAGTACATGTTAAAAATAGTCCATATACATCAGTTAATATAATCTTGATGTATATGAACTATTTTTTTGAAGATACTTACTAAACTTTTAATGCTAATATAGCCTTGAGCTCTTCTAACTTAATATCAAAGTAAGGCTCACCTTCATAATACTTTGTAAATATTTCAATTCCACCATCTACACTTAATGGTAATCTAGTTTGCAATATCCATCGAACTAATGGAAATGTAATAGCTAGTGAAGTCAGTTTATGATATTCTATTTCTTGGTCCGTTAAACCATTCCCTCTAAAACTATATAGTATATCTAAATAATTCTGCACTGCAACTTCCATAATATTATATCCATATGCACCTGCCGAACCCGTTTCTGGTCTATTAATTTGTCCACTTAATATGCAGTAATTAGGATTAAATCGTAATAGTTCAAGTTGGATATATATATGGTTAAGACTGGAGTATAAAAATTTTTCTTTATCAACGATTTTCATGTATGCATCGTTATTTATAACCATACCAGAAATCCATCCTCCGGTTCCTGAATCTGTTTGATAATTACTCATTCCTATTCCACGTTTTATATTTAATGGGTGCCACTTCATGGATAAATACATTAAATCACAATCTCTGTTAGAATTAATCATATTTATTATCGTGCTATAAACTCCCTCATTAAAATAATCATCATCACCATGAAGATTAATGTATTCCCCTTTTGATAGTTCTAGTACCTTTTGTATGTTTTTTGATACTCCTATATTAGTATCATTTTTATAATAAACTAAAGTTTCATATTTCTGCAATAACTCATTAATCATCGTAGAAGTATTATCTGTTGAACAATTATCACAAACTAAAATTTCAAATCTAGAATCATTACCAACCTCAGAGTATATACTTTCAATGCACTTTCTTAAAAAGTCTACTCTATTATAAGTAGGTATACCTATAGTCAGAATTGACCTTGGTTTTAATTCTTTAATTTCATTTTCATTAATACTATCACTCATATATTATTGCTCCTTAAATAGTTAATAATTATATTCTTAACTATATTAACTTTAATAAACCCTTAATTTCATTTAGTTTTTCCTCAAAGTATATTTCATCAGAATAGTATTTAATAAAAGCTTCTACTAAACCATTTAAATCTATTTCACTTTGCTTATTTATTACTTTATAAATACTCGGGAAAATTATTGAGTTTAGAACTTTAATTTTTTCATATTTTAGTGTTTCTATAAATAAATCATTTTTAGAATAGCTCTCCAATATCTCAAAATAATTATTTATGGCAGCATCACTCAAATTATATCCACCATATGGTGCACCACCTGAATCTAGTCTAAAAATATTACCATGCATAATACAATACTTTGGATTTATTTTCAGCATTTCTAATTGTACATATACTTGGTTAATTTCCGTATCTAAAAATTTATCTTTATCGTCAATTTCCTTATAATCAACATTCTTTAAAATCATTGAAGTAATAAAATTAATTCCATTTAACTCATTTAAATAGTTATTCATATTTACACCATAAGTGATATTTAAAGGAACATTTTTCCAAGATGTGTACATCACAGAACAATCCTTATTTTCACGAATCATCTTGATTATTTCATATATCATTCCAGGGTTAAAGAAATCATCATCACCATGTGGATTTATATACTCACCTGTTGCTAAATCTAATGCTTTTTTCAAATTTTTCGAAAACCCTACATTTTCCGTTTGCTTATAATAAACTATATTATTATGGGACTCTTTGTATTTTTGTACTATCTCATACGTATTATCTGTTGAAGCATTATCACTAATTACAATTTCAAAGTTAGGATCATAATTAATTTCGCTATAAATACTGTCCAAGCATTTATCTAAAAATGCTGCTCTATTATAAGTTGGTATTCCTATTGTTAATAATGGTTTACTTTCATTCTTGCTCATAACTTAATACTCCTTCTAAATCATCTGATTTAGTATCTTTAAAGGTTGTATTTTTTAAAATGTACTCTTCAATATTTATCGCCATATAATTTATCATATTTTCATTTATCCCTGGATAAACACCTATCCAAAATGAATTAGTAGTAATTAAATCTGTATTTTTAAGTTCCCCTACAATTCTGTAGGAATCTTTATTTTTTTTATATTCTTCAAATAATGGTTGTCTTGTAATGTTTCCTGCAAATAGCAACCTAGTTTGAATTCCTTTAGCCTCTAAATACTCGAGCAAGTCCCTTCTGTTTATAGACGGATCTTTAATTGTAATTAAAAATCCAAACCAACTAGGTTTAGAATTTTTCTCGGCAACTGGCAAACTTAAATATTCATCTAAATGTTTTAACTTATTCTTTAGAAGTTCCCAGTTTTCTCTTCTTCTTTCTATAAATTTAGGCAACTTCTCTAGTTGCGCACACCCAATAGATGCTTGCATTTCTGTGACTTTTAAATTATATCCTAAGTGTGAATAAATGTATTTATGATCATATCCAACAGGCATATCACCATATTTAATAGCAAACCTTTTTTTACAAGTATCATCACATCCTGATTTGCAATAGCAATCGCGTCCCCAATCTCTAAAAGATTCTATAATTCTACTTAACATAACATTATTAGTGTATACAGCTCCCCCTTCTCCCATGGTAATATGATGCGGAGGATAAAAGCTTGAAGTTCCTATATCTCCAATAGTGCCTGTATATTTTAATTCTCCTTTAAATTCATATTGCGAACCAAGAGCATCGCAATTATCTTCTATTAACCATAAATTATTTTTATCACAAAATTCTTTAACTCTTTCTAGATTAAAAGGATTACCAAGTGTATGTGCCACAAAAACAGCTTTAGTCTTATCTGTTAATGCTTCATCTAATAAATTAACATCAATATTATAAGTTGGAAGTGTTATGTCTACAAATACTGGTACTGCGCCATATTGAAGTATTGGAGCTACAGTCGTCGGAAACCCTGCCGCTACTGTTATAACTTCATCCATTTTTTTTATTCTCCTATCCTTTAGTTTTGGAGATGTTAGTGCCATAAATGCAAGAAGATTTGCTGATGACCCAGAATTAGTTAATGAACAATATTTTACACCTAAAAAATGTGCAAACTCTTTTTCAAATTTGTCACAGAATCTACCCGTAGTAAGCCAAAAATCCAGTGTAGCCTCAGTTAGGTTTGTCATTTCGTCTTCGTCAAAATATCTTCCACCATAGTTAATCTTGTTGCCTTCTTTCCACTCCTGTTTATTTTTAAAAACCTCATCATAATATTCCTTAACATTTTCTATTATTTTTGACCTTAATAAGCTCTCTTTATTTGACAATTGTTCCCCCCCCATATATAGTAAATGATTTTATAGTGATTGGATTTTTTTCTTACTCTTTTCTTACTCACTTGCTTCTGGAATATGTGTTTCATTACCTATCCAAAAATCCGTAATACCAGAAGTATTTTCTTTTAAATATACAGGTTGTTTTATCTTTATTTTAATATTATTAATTCTTTGCTGATGTACTAAAAAGAAATTAAATAACCGCTCTCCTAAGTAAGCAAAATCCTTAACGTTATAATCAATACTTAACCTCTTCTTAAGTTCTTCAAAAATGTCCATTATCCAAGTCATATAACTGTCGAATAAATCTCCTCGCATAATAAACAAATTAATATAATAGGTTTCTGTACTTAAAAGTGCCGTAAAGCAATCTATTTCGTAATCTGGATACTTTTCCTTAATAATTTCGAGTGCTGTATTTAAATATAAACTTTTATGCCACATATTATGTTGGGTCCACATATTTCCTAGGCCAAACATTCTAAAATTTAAGGAAGTAGGTACTAAAACATCACAATCTTCTAGAATATTTTCAAGTCCTTCCTTGTCCCAACCATATTTGTCTATAACCTCATTAAAATTATTAGTTCCAGTTACATTATCTTTAAATGATATATATCTTCTAAATTGAAAAAAACCTACATACTTTGATATTTTTCTATTTTTCCATACCCAATAGTAGGTTGAAAATTCAGCATATAAAGGATTTTCACTTGAAATATTATCTCCTTCGTCTGAGCATAATATATTATAGTCATTAGGGACAATTTCTCTTTTAGTATAAATGGGTGTAAATATTTCAGACTCTACCATTTTATAAGGTTTATGACTAATAACATATATATCTACTAACTCATTAAAATCCATAGTTTCACCGCCCTTATTTTTTACCCTTCATTATAATTTTTTATAAATATTAATCTATTCTCCTCAAAACCATTCATTGTATTTACAATGCCGCAATCATGTATACACCAAGGTGTAATTTGCCTAGGTACAACCACTTTATAACCTAGTTTTTTAAATTCCGTGCATTGTGACATGTCATAAAAATGCCAACTCTTAAATATATCTTCCCTCCAAGGAACATCATATTGGGTTATTATTATAAAACCATCAACTACCGCTACCTCATCAAATTCTAATTCTATTTCATTAAACTTAAGGAGTCCCATAATACCTGTATGGCTCTCATAAACCTCTCCTACGGTTTCAGGGCTCTCCCACCATATCCCATTCTCCGGTACAGTTTTAGCCCCGCACATTCCAATAGCACCTATACTATCATCCTCAAACACTTTTAATATATCACCTATAAAATTTCTATTTATAACAAATACATCTTGATGAAGATATACTTTATATTTAGAATCAGAGCTATACATGCACTTGTTATAAGCTTTGGTTAAATATTCTGCATCTCTTATAGGTATTATCTCTATCTGAAAATCAGTAGGTATTATTAAATTATTTATATATAATTCACATTTTTTAAATACTACCTCATCATTTACTGCTATTATAAAACTCATCTTATTATTCACAACAAAGTCCTCCCATATTTCTCTTCGCCACCTATTATGACTTATACAAATCGATTATCATATTTTCTTTAAGCTCATTTCTATCTATTAGAGGTTCTTGGTCTTCTATTGGTTTGCCCATGCCTAATTTGGGAGTTACATAAGTTATATTATTAAGCTGCACCTCTATTACATAACTTTCATCATCATTTAGCTTTTCTTTTAGCTGATTCATCGCAGTTTCATCATTTATTTTTAATGATTTTATTCCATATGCTTCACTAATTTTCATAAAATTTGGGACAGTATATCCATCTATAGTTCCACTGTAACTTGATTCAAAGTACATTTCCTGAAAGTGTCTAATCATTCCTAAGGCGTTATTGTTCATAATAATAATTTTTAAAGGTATCTTTTCCCGGGCAATAGTTTGTAGTTCTTGAATATTCATTTGAATACCACCATCACCAGTAATTACAACTATTTTATAATCAGGTTTAGCGTGCCATGCACCTATTGCTGATGGTAGTCCAAATCCCATTGGTCCCATTCCACCCGCGTTTAATAATCTTTGATTCTTACTGAGCTTCAAAGACTGCGATGCCCAAATTTGATTTTGACCTATATCTAAACATATTATAGAATTTGGATTTAGATCTTTACTTATTCTATTCATAAATTCATTAGGGTCTATTTGATTTTTATTTTTAAGTTTTTTAAATGAAGGATACATTTTTTTGTAGCTATTAATTTTATCTATCCAAGAGGTAAAATCAGTTTTACAAAGAGAACTCTCTAGGTTTTGATTTAGACTATCTATAAATAAATTCAAATCACATTCTATAGTTAAATCTTCTTTAACCTTAATATTTAGTTCATTTCTATCTATATCTACATGAACTATTTTAGCTTCCCTTGCGAAACTATCAGTGATAGAACTCGTCTGCCTTGTTGTTAATCTCGATCCTAACACTATAAGTAAATCACAATTTGCCACTGTCAAATTTGAATACCTAGTCCCATAAGCCCCCATGTAGCCTACGTAACATTTATGCTCATGATTTACACTGTCTATTCCCATTAAAGTACTAACTACAGGAATACCCGTTATGTCTATAAATTTCTCCAAACTTTCAGTTGCCTTTGCAAGCCTAATTCCACCACCCGCAAGTATCACAGGCCTTTCACTTTGTTTTATTAATTCTATTAATTTACTAACATCTTCTATATTTACTTGTTTCTTTATTTCACTTTTATATTCTTTTGATTCATAAAAACCTATCAACTCACCAGGATTAATTTCTGACCTTTGCACGTTCATAGGTATGTCTAATAAAACGGGTCCAGGTCTACCGTCTTTTGCTATATATAATGCTTTTTCTAGGTAATATTTTATTTTATCTGGAGCAGTAATCATAATTGCATACTTGGTTATAGGCTTTATTATGCTTACTATATCAGTTTCTTGAAATCCTTCTTGTCTTATTCCATTTGACCTCTTATATTCATAGGTATTAACTTGACCTGTTATATACAAACATGGAATAGAATCAAAATAAGCACTTCCTATACCTGTAATAAGATTTGTCGCTCCTGGCCCACTAGTAGCTGTGCATACTCCAATCTTACCGCTAACTCTTGCATAACCCTCCGCAGCAAATGCTGAAGCCTGCTCATGATAATTTGATATGAATTTAATCTTATCTGCTTTATATATTGAATCAACAAAATGAGTTATAGCTCCACCTTGATATCCAAAAATCGTAGTTACCCCGTTATCTTTTAAAAACTCTACAATATAATCTGATAACTTCATAGTATTTATCACCTACCTATAAAATTGTAAATTATCTCTAAACCAATTTATTGTATTATTAAGCCCATCATTTATTGCAACATTAGGTTTCCAGCTTAGTTTTTCATAAACCTTTTTGTTATCACTAACCCACATTCGAGGCTCATATTGCCTATTGGGATCATCCTGCCAGTTGATTTTCACATCTTTACCAATTAAGTTAACTATATTACATGTAATTTCCTCAGTTGTATATTGAAGTCCACTACCTATATTAAATATTTCTCCATAACTATTTGATAACTTACTTGTAGCTAAGTAAGCTTCAATTACATCATCAATAAATATAAAGTCCCTAACGGAATCCATGCGTGATAATTTAATCTCTTTTCCAAGAAGACATGAGGTAATAACTGTTGGTATTAATCTCGTTTTAGCATCATAATAACCATAGGGTGAAAATAATCTAAGTGTTACTAGTGGTAATTTGTTTGTTTTTGCGTATGTGCTACATAAAGTAGTCCCAGCAACCTTACTTGCACCATACATATTATTTGGTGTTAGATTCATATCCTCGCTCATAGGCTTTGACTTCTCTCCGTATTCTGACGAACTGCTAGTGCTTATAAACATATCTATACCTTTTTTAGAAAATTCTCTAAATAAATTATAAGTTCCAATAACATTTGTATTTATCACATCTTCTACACTATTTTGATAATGATAACCTCCATAAGTAGCTAAATGGTAAACACTATCTACACAAATAGTGCTAGCCAATTTAGCTATTTCATCACTATGGAGTAAATCTACATTATGAATTTCTATATCCTTTAATACATCTTGTAGTCTCCATAAATTAGTGTTGTCTCTTGTTATTATATGAAGCTTATAACCTTCTTTAAGTAGCCTTCTAGCTAAACAAGATCCTACAAATCCACTAGCACCTGTAATTAAAACGCTCTTTCCCATATCAAATTCCCTCTTGATTTGTTTTGCTTACGTAACTTTTTATTTGATTAACACATGTTTCAAACATATCTTTATTATTTGATTCTTTATACCAATTTACAGTTAATTTAATTGCCTCTTTTACAGTGAGTTTCGGTGACCATTTTAAATAGGTCTTTGCCTTAGTACAATCTAATTTCAATAAATTCGCCTCATGTGGTGCATTTTCCTTTGAAACGTCTAAACAATTCCCATTTCCCCATTCCATAATTATTCCATCTACAATATGCCCCACTGATACTATAGAATCTCCGTCTGGTCCAAAATTCCAACCACTACAATAACTCCCACCATCTTCATACATTTTGGAGGCAAGTTGTAGATATCCACTTAATGGTTCAAGTACATGTTGCCAAGGTCTAATTGCCTTTGGATTTCTAAGCTCAATAACTTTATTTTCTTTTAATGCCCTTATACAATCTGGGATTATTCTATCTCTTGACCAGTCCCCACCGCCAATAACGTTTCCTGCACGAGCAGAAGCTATGGCTTTACCGTGGAATTTATAATTTTTAGGATTAATAAATGAGTTTCTATAGGAGTCAATAAGGATTTCGGCACAACCTTTACTAGAACTGTAAGGATCATATCCGCCCATTGGATCATCTTCTCTGTATCCCCATATTTGCTCTATATTTTTATAACACTTATCTGTAGTTATCATAACCGATACCTTAACACTTGCTGAATTTTTAATACATTCAAGAACATTTAAGGTCCCCATTACGTTTGTTTCGTAGGTTTCTTTTGGATTAACATAAGACTCTTTTACTAATGCCTGAGCTGCTAGATGAAACACAATATCTGGCTTATATACTTTAAAAATATCTGAGAGTTTTCGATAATCTCTAATATCCCCTCTAATATCTATAAGTCTATCCTTTAATTTACTAACAATAAAATTATCATCTTGTGTATATGGATCAAGCCCATATCCTATAACTGTAGCTCCTAATTTCATAAGCCAAATAGAAAGCCATGAGCCTTTAAACCCAGTATGGCCAGTAATTAAAACTCTTTTGCCCTTATAGAAGTTATTAAACATATCTACTTCTTTGCACTCCATAAATACTCTCCTTTATCCCATAACTTATTTACAGCCTCTACATCTTTGATAGTATCTATAGCAACCCAGAATCCATTATGCTCATAAACTGCAAGCTGATTATCTTTTGCAAGATTTTTGATAGGCTCTTGTTCAAAAAAACAATCTTCACTTGGTAAATAGTCAAAAACATCTTTATTTAATACCATAAATCCCCCGTTGACCCTGTCCTTTAAAATAGGTTTTTCCTTAAATGCCTTAATAATTCCGTCTTCAACTTCCATAACCCCAAATGGTGAAATAGGATTTACCCCAGTAAGTGTTCCTATCCTACCTTTTTTTCTATGAAAGTCTAATAGCTCTAAGATATTTACGTTGCTTAATCCATCTCCATAGGTGAACATAAATTCCTCACCATCTATATATTTTTCTACTTGTTTAAGCCTTCCACCAGTCAGTGTTTCACTACCTGTATCAACAATAGTAATATTCCATTTTTCCTCTTCCTTTGTATGATATTCTAATTTTCTATCTCCACTTAAATGCATTGTAAAATCATTATTCCTCCAGTACATATCCATAAAATACTGCTTTATCATTTCTCCTTTGTACCCAACGCATAAAATAAAGTCATTAAAACCATAACTTGAATATATTTTCATTATGTGCCACAGAATAGGTTTACCGCCAATCTCAACTAAAGGCTTAGGACGGTATTCTGTCTCTTCGCGCATACGGGTTCCTTTACCACCACAAAGTATTACTACTTTCATTTATTTTCACCACCATAATTAATTAAAATAATTTTGTTTATATATACTCTATACTTTATGTAAACTACAAATAGGAAGTGCATAATTGTGAAGATTCTTTTATATTAATTTCTCATGTTAGTACACTTATATATAAATTTCCCCTGATGTCTAAATACAAATGCTCTTAATTTAGTAAAAAAGCCACATCCCTATTAAATGTTATGTAGGAATGTGGCTTAAAATATTTTAAATAATTAATTTTTATTTTTGATATCCATCCAATATAATATTACAAATTTTATCAACATCATCTATGCTCAAATCAGCATAAAGAGGCAGTGTGAGGACTCTTTTTGCTATATATTGCGCAATTGGTGTAGCATTAACGTCGAATCTTCCATGATAACAATCAAAGGTATTTGTTAATGGATAAAAATATTTTCTAGCAAATATATTGTTTTCTCCCAATTTATCACATATCTCATTTCTGGTAAATCCAAACATTTTCTCATCAAATACAACTGGGAAATATGAATAGTTAGACTTAATTTCCTGAGCATCATTAATTACTTTAATTCCACTTACACCAGATAAACGCTCTCTATACCTTTCAACTACAATTTTTCTTTTCAAAATCTCTGCTGTCACATGGCGTAGATTGCAAATACCCATAGCTGCTTGAAATTCATTCATTTTTGCATTGGAACCAACCCCATCAACCAATACATCTGATTGAATACCAAAGTTTTTCAATTTATATAATTGCTTACCTATTTTACTATTTGAGAATGTTACAGCTCCACCTTCTATAGTATTAAATACTTTTGTCGCATGGAAACTAAACATAGAAGCATCTCCAAAATTTCCAATACCTTGGCCATTAATTTTTACACCAAAGGCATGTGCTGCATCATAAATTACTTTTAAATCGTATTTTTTAGCAATCCTCTCAATTTCACTCAAGTTGCATATATTCCCATAAACATGGACTGGTATTATAGCAGATGTTTTATCTGTTATTAATTTTTCAATTTTTGTTATATCTATAGTATAATCATCAGGATTAACATCACAAAATACTGGTGTCAAACCATTCCTCACAATAGCATGAGTGGTAGACGCAAATGTAAATGGTGTTGTAATTACTTCACCGGTTAAATTCATTGCTTGTATTACAAGTTCAAGCGCCATATGTCCATTTGTGAATAAAGAAATGTTCTCTACACCCAAGTAGTCAACTAGTTGTTTTTCTAATTGATTATGATACTGACCCATATTGGTAAGCCATGCAGATTTCCAAATAGGCTCAATTTCTTTTATATATTCTTCTATTAGTGGCATAGATGGACGTGTAACAAAAATTGATTTATCCATTATCATCATCTCTTTCTAAAAATTTCTGTTCTAAATTTAATAAATTTTCACTTCTATCTTTTATCTTTTTAGAAGGAATTCCAGCATTTATACTCCATTTTTGTGAATTTTTATTAATAAGACTTAAAGCACCAAAAGCGCTCCCTTCTTCTAATATAATATTAGGCAGTACAACACACCCTGAACCTATTATTACATGTCTTTTTATTACTACCTTTCCACCTATAATTTTTTTGAAATCGTTTGATACCATAGGATTTGTCATTGTTTCTCCTGAGTAATCATCAGATATAGCATAAATACATACCTTTGAAGATATATTTGAAAAATCTTCAAGAACAATTCCTTTTACTCCACCATATAGAGCTGAGTATGCAGCTATGTGTATATAATCTCCTATGTTTATTTTCCCACTTAAAATACAAAAATCATCTATCCTCACATTATTACCTAGTGAAATTTCTTCTGGCGAATAAATACTTGATTTTCTACTTATTAGTACGTTTTTCCCATAGGTTTTAAATCCTATTTCTTTAAGTTCTTCGTTCGCATAAAAACTACTCATCTCTCTCTCCCATCAAAAAAATATGTTATTATTCTGCCTCTATAATCTATATGTTTTTAATAGTTAAAATAGTATCATCAGTCTTTAAGTATTGTGATCCACACCCTTTTAATTGATAGAACTCTGAATTTAGCTTGTGACATAGGTACTCATCATAACTAACTGCATAATATATAATTGATTATAGTTTTAGTTATCGGTGGCAAATTTATAGGAGGTCAAAATGAACGAGAATAAAATACTATTTATCACATGCGTAAATGATGAAAATCTATATGAGAAAAGTTTATCCTATATAAAAAACCTTAAAATACCTGAATGTATGGAAATTGAAATAATAGCAATAAGAGATGCTAAAAGCATAACCTGCGCGTATAACGAGGCTATGCTTAAAAATGATTCTAAATACAAGGTTTATCTTCATCAGGATCTTTATATACAGAATACAAATTTTATTATCGATATAATAGATATATTCAAAAAAGATCTAAAAATAGGACTTATAGGCATGGTAGGCGCAAAAATTATACCTGTTTCAGGGATCTGGTGGGAAGATCATCGCAAGGTAGGTAAAGTGTATGACAGTCATAGTGGAGTTATAAATTTACTTAACTTTAATGAAATTAATGACTTATATACTCAAGTAAAAGCAGTAGATGGAATGATAATGATAACCCAATATGATTTACCTTGGAATACAGACATTTTTGATGGATGGCATTTCTATGATCTTTCACAAAGTATTGAATTTGCACGCAAAGGCTATACTGTCGTTGTTCCCACTCAACAAACTGCATGGTGTATTCACGATTGTGGATTTGTAAATACCAAAAATGGATTTGATGAATATAGAAATAAATTTCTAGATAATTATTCAAAAGATATATTTCCCTTAGTTAGCATATTAATACCTGCTTATAATCAAACTTGCTATCTTAAGCAAGCTATTGATTCGGCATTAAATCAAAGTTATAGAAATACTGAAATTATTATATGTGATGATAGTACGACTAGTTCTGTACAAGAGTTAGCTTCTCATTATATACTTAAGAGTAACAAAATTAAATACATTAACAATGGTGGACCTAGTGGTTTTAGAGGTAAACTCAACATAGAAAAGTGTCTTGCTTTGTCCTCAGGAGAGTATATAAGCTATTTATTACATGATGATATTTACAATTCAAACAAAATAGATAGAATGATTAATTATTTCCTTTATGACGATTCACTTTCTCTTATAACAAGCTACAGAAGATTGATTAATGAAAATGGTGAATATCTCCGTGATACTTTTAGAACTATTTGTCAATACCCTTATGATTTTCGTTTAACCGGTGAAGAGGCAGGGAGAAAGATTCTTTTTTCTATAATTAACTATATTGGCGAACAAACTACTGCCATGTTTAGAAAAAACACATTGGAACTTGATATTATAAGTTGTACCACTAGTGATTATGATAAATATAAAATATACTGCTTAATTGATGTAGCTTTATGGTTAAATTTATTAAGAAAAGGAAACATGATTTATATTTCTGAACCATTAAGTAATTTTAGAATTCATAGCGCTCAGAATAGCAATGATGATATTTTAGTTTATTGGGCTTCAATTGATTTTTTTAAAATGATTATTTCATCCTATGAGAATAAAATATTTATTAAAAATAGAGAAGAACTTTTAGAAAGCCTTAATGCATGGCATAAGACTTATGGTGGAAATTTAATCGAATTAAGTAATCTCTACAACAATGGTTCTAAAGAAAATTCCGAGATAATTGAACTCAGAGATGAGTATATAAACTGCTATACTAAATTTATAAATATATTACTTAAATAACTCTTTTTAATATTAAATGATAATGAGAGTACTAAATTATTTAATATGGTATACCTTGCCGATAACAGTATTTGAGAAAATGAGGAAAAGGGAGAACTTAATCCCCCTTTTCCATTTCATTCTTAAGCAATTTTATCCTAGGTGCAATTTGGCTATCATAACCGTATAAATCCTTTATAGCAATATAACCATTCTCGCAAATATTCCTTAATTTTTCTGGATTGCTATAATAATATTCAATTTTTTCAATGATTTTCACTGCATCTTTTTCAATAATAACAATTTGCTCTGTGTCTATAAAATGTGAGTTATTAAGGTTCAACGGATCAGTACAAAAAATAGCCGTCTTGCAAAGACCTGCATCTGTGCAACTCGCTGTTGGAAAACCATCAAATGAACCTTTAGACAACATACCTGGAATATTAGGTGAAAGAATAATATCTTTATCCCTATAGAATTCATCAAACCAATTTGGTAACTGTATCCCGTAAAATGTGATTTTGCCTTTTATTTCAAGAATATCAATAACCTTTTCATCAAAATTGCCAACAACATGGAAATTAATATTACTATGCATTTTCAGCATTTCTTTTGCAACCTTAACAAATACATCATAACCTTTATCTTGACCAAATTGAGTATACTTATGAGCAACAAAACATATATCTAATCTATCTTTATCTATTCCAAAATGTTTTTTATCAGTATATTCCCTTTCAATTTTATCAAGAGGTGTTACAACACCAAAAATATATTCGATTTGTTCTGGCTTACAAAACTTTTTGACAATTAAGTAGTCATAAGTTATTTTTTGAGTTACTATTACTTTCTTAAAATAAGGAGATTCTAATACTCTTTTTAACTTATTATCTGAATAGAGATTATTCAAGTCAAACCCACCGCCTGGATATAACGTAAATACAAAGGGAATTCTTTTTACTTCTGCCATTTCCACAAAAGCAGCAGCGTTGTTCAAAAATACAAAATACAGTAGTTTACACTTTATATTATCTAAAGAAACAAATTTTTCAACTTTATCCCTAAACTCGGTAAATTTATTTTTAAAATCTAAAATTAATTCACTAAGATTTTTATTACCTAATGCATGAACTGACAACCCAGTTGTTAAGATTTTTATTAAATTAAAACTTTCACAATAACTCAAAAACTCTTGATATCTAAAGCCACTTACTGGATGCGGAAAAATATCATCAACAATAACCATATCATTAATACATTTTATTTTTTTTTTTCATTCTCTTGCAAGCCTAAGCAAATATCTTTATCATTCTTTCTACTAACAGTCATTGGCCTTTTGATATACCCTATGTCACCAAACTGTGAACATATAATATTTAACATCCACTCTCTCCCAAACATTTCAAAAAAATCTTTAGAAATCTGATCTAAATATTGCGTATAATAAAAACAAGATGATATGCTGTAAGTTAGATAGTTATTTATATCTATAATATCCGTTGCACTATAAATACCACTGTTTAACTTATGCTGTAAATCAAAGAACTCATATTTTTCTTGATTTTGATCGAAAGAAAATGAACATTCCGGATTACTTTTCATAAGTTCTACATGCATTTGTAATTTACCTTCATCAATCCAATAGTCATTACCGTCTATTAATGCCGTATATTCGCTTCCACTGCAAGCTTTTAATAGCCTTTTTAAGTTTTTAACCCTACCTAAATTTTCTTCACTTTTCAAATATTCAAATGTTATACTTTTACCTATGGAACTAGCTTTAATGTATGCTTCTATAATATTTGAGGTTTCATCAGTAGATTTGTCTTCACAAATAATTATATTTAAATAAAACTCACCCTTTTGTCTTACTATAGAATTAAGACACTCCACAATATATTTTTCGTTATTATATGCCAATAAACCTACATTTATAGAAGTCCTTTCTACTTCTTTTTTGTTCTCTAATTTAACTAACTTCCTAAAAAGATTTTTTAATTTTATGGACATCATTTCTGCATTATCCAAATTTTCAGGATTTTTATCTTTTTTCATAAGTATAGCAAAATCATTTGTTTCAAGTAGTATTATATAATCACTTTTAACTTCATCGTAGCAGATTTTAACACATTCCCAATTTATATCGTCAAATACAATAATTCCACATTCTCGCATTAGTGGTGCATAATTATTAATATCTTCTCGAACATGCTCAGTATCATGGTTACCATCAATATGCAACATATCTATCTCTATATTTTTAAAGTAGGAAGTTGCTTCTAAAGATGTTTTTCTTATAATTTCAACAACATTCGAAAGATTAAACTTTTCTGTGTTTATAATTACATTTTTATATATTTCTTCAAAATCTAATCCTTCAAGAAATGTGTTAACCGTGTTTTTAAAGTTTTCTTCTAAATCGAATTCTTTAGCTTCAACTAGAACATAAGGATCAATTCCATATGCTTTTCCATTATTATCTTGAAATGCTGGTGCAACTGAAAATAAACTTCTACCTTTATATACTCCGATCTCTACATAGTTTTTCAGTTTATATGATGATGCCAAGTATGCCATAATATAACATTTAGATAACAGACTTCCACCTCCAAAATCCTGGCTAAATTGGTTTTGTATATCTCTTATCCTATTAAACAAGTTATTTTCGCATTTCATTATATATACTCCTTCATATTGTAATTTTTTTCACCTACATCCATCTATAATTATATTAATACAAACTCACGCATATTCATTCTTTCAAAACTCAAACAAAATATATAGTATTTAGACACCCATTTTTATAGATTGAGTGCCTAATATGATTTAAATTATTTTGTATATAATATTGTTTAGTTTGCTTGTAGATGCATTTTTCTAATTTTTTATTAAAACTTAATCATGCAAGACTAAACAAAATTGTTTTCGCTCCAACCAAGGTTGAACCGCTACTCACAAAATAAAAATTAGAAGCTGCATCTAAATTAAGAGGACCCGTCCACGTTATTGTACTAAACTGGCTACTGAAAATCCCTGTTGGTGGCACATCAGCAACTGCCGCCCCGACAGTTACATTCCCGTTGATTAAGGAGTTCGTTATTTCCGAATACACAGCTGCTGTTATCGTTCCATCAGACCGAGAATCGACCATACGTTGAATTCTTAGACCAACGTGATTTATGGTATTGATTCGCGTATTATAAAAATAGGAATTTAGTTGACCCTGATGCGGATCTACCAATGCCTGCATTATGCTTCCTACAACATTAACGTTCAAAAGCTGAAACTCAATTGTTGAAAAGGGATCTGGTAGAAAAACGTTTTGAAAAATAATACTACCGCTAATTATTACTCCATCAGTGTAATTGGTATGGGTACTTACAGATGTTCCACTATCAAAAGTACCGATTACTGTTACTGGGCGCGCTACGAAAGCAGGTCCCTGAGAAGTATAAGAAATATTTGCAGCCGAACTTGTTTGAACCGTAATATTTCTAGGAACAGATGATGCAAAATTAGCTAATGACGCATCACCAAGCACCCATGGTCCTAGGCCAAGAAGCTGAACATGCCTTGCAGGTGGTATAATAACGTCCTCGTCAAACGCTGAGTTTGCCGCTATTAGAACTATGCAGCGGGCTCTCATACCAAAGGTGTTTGCAAATGTGCTGGACGTTGCCGCAGTGACTGCATCCTGAAGAGAATTATAGGGATCTGACGGTGTCCCATCTCCAGGACCTGGTGCACTTGAATCTGCCCAGATGATCGTAGGTTCATCGCCCCATACGAATACCCCTGGTCCTGTAGCTCCGGTATCTCCTATTATTCCAGTTACTCCTGTAGCACCAGTATCTCCCGTTGCTCCTGTATCTCCGGTTACTCCTGTGGCACCAGTATCTCCAGTTGTTCCGGTGTCGCCGGTTGCTCCAGTAGCTCCAGTATCTCCCGTTGTTCCGTTGTCGCCGGTTGCTCCAGTAGCTCCGCTTACCCCAGTAACTCCAGTAGCTCCAGTTGCACCTGTTGTTCCTGTTATACTTCCTACTTCTTCTGGAATCTCACCTAACACCAAATTTGCTTTAACCGGTACTAACGTAGAGTAAAATACAGTATTAGAAGTTAAATTTATTAATCTTAATGCTATTGGTGCTGAATCAACTTGTATAATAGCAAAACCCACAACCTCAGTGTTTTTAATAGGTGAATTTCCTACTAAATCGTCTCCTTGAGATGTTTGGATTGAAAAAGTCACATTACTTGCTCCTATAGATGACTGAGTTGCTACCCACCAATTGATAAAATATCTTCCTGCTTTATTTATTACTATTTCACCAGTTAATGAGTTATAAACAACAGCTCCATAACTGTTAACAACCGTTTCAAATATTACATTAGAATTTGTATTTACTGATCCAGCTAATTGTCTTTGAATTTGAAGTCCTAACGTGTCCAAATTGTTTCCTCCTTATTTACAATAACTTTAATGTTATTGCTCTTTCATATTATGCCGTTGAATTAGAATTTGCTATTAGTATAAAAAACTAGTCTATTTAAACTTTTTACTTCTTTTGTTTCAACTATATTTAGATACCAATTTTTTTACTAAAAGGTGCCTAATTATGATATCTATTCATTTTCATATTATTTTTGTTATCTGCTTGTTGATATATAACTACAGTTTAACTAATCTATTTTTTGAATTAAAATAGATGCTGTGATATTACCTTGGGTTCCACCTGATGGAGATGGTAGGCTAATCGCTGCTGCGCTTGTATGATTTCTTACAGTTAAGGTATCACCAGCGGAAGCTGTTATAATTACCATGCCTGTGTTTTGTTGAGTTCCTGCTCCTGAGGCATAAATACCTCCTGAAACTGCACTGCCATTTTGAAAGAGGGTAAATTGGTTTGGTTCCGTAGCTGTTACATCAAACCATACTGCATATATGCCAGCATTTACAAGTGTGATTACAGCTGTTCCCGCTGTATGGGTAATTCCTGATGAAAGGTTCCCGGTATTGCTGAAAGTTACATCAGTTTCTAGTGCTACCACTTGAGCCCCCAAATTAAAGATATAAGCGAATTCAGATAATCCTTGTGATGCAGTAGTCCCAGTTGCACCGGTATCTCCTGTAACCCCGGTTACCCCAGTTGATCCAGTTGATCCAGTTGCTCCTGTAGCTCCAGTGTCACCTGTTACTCCTGTTGCCCCAGTGGCTCCAGTTACTCCTGTTGAACCTGTTGCTCCAGTGTCACCCGTTGCCCCAGTTACTCCAGTTGCTCCCGTTACTCCTGTTTCACCAGTTGCCCCAGTTGCTCCTGTTTCTCCTGTTGCTCCTGTTGCTCCAGTTGAACCTGTTGAACCTGTTGCTCCTGTTGAACCTGTTGCTCCAGTGTCACCCGTTACTCCAGTTACTCCAGTTACTCCTGTTACTCCTGTTACTCCAGTTACTCCAGTTACTCCTGTTGCTCCCGTTACTCCTGTTTCACCAGTTGCCCCAGTGGCTCCAGTTACTCCTGTTGCTCCTGTTGCTCCTGTTGCTCCAGTTGAACTTGTTGCTCCTGTAGATCCCGTTGCTCCCGTTACTCCTGTAGCTCCAGTGACTCCCGTAGCCCCTGTTGTTCCTGTTATACTTCCTATTTCTTCTGGAATCTCACCTAACACCAAATTTGCTTTAATCGGTACTAACGTAGAGTAAAATACAGAACTAGAAGTTAAATTTATTAATCTTAATGCTATTGGTGATGAATCAACTTGTATAATAGCAAACCCCACAACCTCAGTGTTTTTAATAGGTGAATTCCCTACTAAATCGTCTCCTTGAGATGTTTGGATTGAAAAAGTCACATTACTTGCTCCTATAGATGACTGAGTTGCTACCCACCAATTGATAAAATATCTTCCTGCTTTATTTATTACTATTTCACCAGTTAATGAGTTATAAACAACAGCTCCATAACTGTTAACAACCGTTTCAAATATTACATTAGAATTTGTATTTACTGATCCAGCTAATTGTCTTTGAATTTGAAGTCCTAACGTGTCCAAATTTATTCCTCCTTATTTACAATAACTTTAATGCTATTGCTCTTTCATATTATGCAGTTGAACTAGAATATGCTATTGGCATAATACACTAGCCTTTGTAAATTTATAATATTGAAGATACTTTTAATATAGTGTGTTCTCAGTGTCAAACAGACCCCACCTAGCAATCTGAGTGTCAGTTGGTGAGATGGGATACGAACACCTATCCCAGCTTCTCCTGCAAACCCAGGCTCATATCTTCCTCTTAATGCACTCTCTAAAATAGCTGAATCTGCTCCACTTGCTGTAGTACTAACAATATATTCTGTACATCATTGGTAACTGTTCCACCACCGGTTGTAGTAACAACATCTCTTAAGTTCGGTACTCCGTACACAGACGTTAATTCAACGATGGGAAATTTTTTAGCAACTCTTAGTTCATTAAACTGCGAACTAACATCGTGACCTACATTCGCTATTGATTGCTGTTGTACCAAATGCTCCTGTTGTTCCTGTAAATCCTGATCCTTCTTGTATCTCACCTAATACTGGATTTGCTTTAATTGATACTAAAGTAGAATAAAATACACCACTATAAATTGATTGGGCTTTTAAAGATTCTCTAGTAGCCTTTTCTTGTGTTTACAAATTTGGATGCTCTACTTTTCCTAATACCAACAGAAATAAATTTACTAAATTTAGCTCTAACTCTCTTCCATTGATTCCAATAAACCATTGGGTCGGAACTTTGCCTAGGACTTCCTCAAGCTCACACCTAACGGTGGATACCTTGTTTTAAGCTAAATGCTGTTAACTACAGACCCACACAGTGGACTTTCACCATCTAGTTAATTGTAGCCTGGCACACTAAAGAAGAAACGTAATTTACTTTACGTTTCTTCAAATAAAAACCATCTAATTGTGATACTCCGACCTAATGAAATTGGAGACTTGCTTTGTAAAATGTCATTAAATTAGTCTAAGCGAATAATAGTTACTTGAGCTCCTATTGAAGGTGCTAAGACAGTAGTTAATGTGGTAACCGAATTGTTTCGTAAGGTAATTACGTCTCCAGCTGTAAGTGATATAATCGCTTCTCCGGAAACTTCTCCAGTAGCAACTAAAACTGGAACTGTAGTAGATGCATCTACCGTTCCATTTATTGTAATTGCGATTGCAGAACCTACTCCACTAGTAATGTTTACGCCATAATAAATTTGGTAATTTCCAGCGGTTGTAACTGCTATTGTAGTTGTTCCCGTTGTATGATTGATATTTGATAAAGGTCCATTATTACTGAAAGGCACATCAGCACCACCGACTACTGTTGCATCAAGTATTGTAGCAAGTTGATAAACATAGCCGAACGCTGCCAATCCCGATCCTGTTACTCCAGTGTCGCCTGTTGCTCCAGTATTTCCTGTTACTCCCGTTACTCCTGTTGCTCCGCTTGCTCCGGTTACTCCGGTATCACCATTTGTTCCAGTGTCGCCTGTTATTCCAGTTGCACCAGTATCTCCCGTTACTCCTGAAGCTCCGGTGTCGCCTGTCGATCCTGTATTCCCTGTTACACCGGTTGCACCAGTTGCTCCTGTAACTCCTGTTGCTCCGGTTACCCCAGTAACTCCTGTTGCTCCGGTTACCCCAGTAGCTCCCGTAACCCCTGTTGTTCCTGTTATACTTCCTACTTCTTCTGGAATCTCACCTAACACCAAATTTGCTTTAATCGGTACTAACGTAGAGTAAAATACAGTATTAGAAGTTAAATTTATT
>NZ_JAHLEB010000019.1 GCF_018861735.1 Clostridium lacusfryxellense
AGAAGCAAAGAAGAACAAACACACTGCATAAGAAATGCGACCAACAATTTGATCGCATCATCTTATACATTTTTAATTATTTTACGTGTCTACTTGACAGGTGTCGGTTCAATTTTAGATGCTTTTTTTTAATGGCTTCTTCTTACACTTCTCAGCAATCTTTTTATCATATAAATTTTTTGCCTCTTTAATAACTTCATCATCGATTGTATACTTACATGTTCTTTCAAGTACCTCTAGTAAAATTACTTCGGGTAAACACGTAATCATTATATGCCTCCTTTGTTAATTTAAGTTAGTTATCTTGAACTTTATCTTTTGTTTTCTAATAATATATTAGATTAATATAAATATGCCCATCATAAATATTGTATCAGTTAATTGTAAAGATTGTGTTATCAACTTGTTTAGAATTAGTTAACATAGATTGAAAATAGCTGAAGATTTTAATCCTGCGCTATAATTATTTTTACTTTAAATTTATTGAAGTTATTTACATGGCTTTTAGTTATATTGGAGTCTGTTATAATATAATCAATTTTGTCAAGCGAAGCTATATTGATTGTGACATCCTTACCAAATTTTCTACTGTCAGCTGCTACAAATACTTCCTTTGATCTTTCTATAATAGTCTTTCTTATAACTGCTTCCTGCATGTTAAAATCAGAAATACCATTTTCGACTGTAATTCCACCAGCGCAAATAAAACTCTTTTGGATATTAAGTTGTGAAAAATTAAAGATATAGTCATAAGATACAATAGACCTCTCATTGTGTCGTACCTTTCCACCAATTATAATAATCTCATGTTCACTATTTAATAGTTGGTTTAAAACTGGAATGGAGTTAGTTATTATTGTTAATCTTTTTTTGTTTATAATGTGTTTTGCGATATGAAATGTAGTTGAACCGCTGTCAATAAATATACAATCGCCATCATTTATAAACTCACTGCATTTCTTGCCAATAGATTCCTTTTGAAGTAATTTATTAATCATTCTATTTTCCATAGTTGGCTCACCAAATGTTGGGTCTTTAAGTCTTGCCCCTCCATATACCTTCTCGATTTTATTCTGCTTTTCTAAAATAGATAAGTCGCGCCTAACTGTTTCAATAGATATGTCAAATTCAGAAATAAATTCAGAAATTGTAACCACGTCTTTAGTTGAAAGTAATTCTAAAAATTTATTTTGTCTTTCAATTGGTAGCATAATATCACCCTATCTTTGTTTTCTTTATTAGTATATAAATAATTTACCATAAATGATGACAATATACAAGAAAGTGTTAATAAATATATAAAGAAATTGTCATTGATATCTACAAAGTATGTCAAGATATGGTGAAGATATAATAAACACATAGTAAAGTTTACACATTCTTAACCTGTTCATAATATGGATTAACCTTTAAGACTGTATACTAAAGTTACAAAGAACTTAAAGGAAAAACATTTTGGAGGTGCACCAAATGCTAGAGCTCAGAAATATAACAAAGCAGTTCGATGGTAAAGTGATTTTGGATGGAATAAATTTAAAAATAGAAGATGGTGAGATTATTTCAATGCTTGGCCCAAGTGGGAGTGGTAAAACTACATTACTTAATATAATCCTAGGAATAACTACCATGGATAGTGGCTCTATTATATTTAATGATGTAGACATAAGTAATGTATCAATGAAAGAACGTGGATTTAATATTGTTTTTCAAGATTATGCACTATTTCCAAATCTAAATGCTTATAAAAACATTATATACGGTCTAAAGAATAAACCTAATTTAGTCAGTAGCGAGGAGCTTTACGAACTTATAGATTTTTTAGAGTTAAAACCTCATTTATACAAAAAAATACATGAGTTATCTGGTGGACAGAAACAAAGAGTAGCCTTAGCAAGAACGCTTGCAATAAAACCTAAGATACTACTTCTAGATGAACCACTGAGTGCTCTTGACGGAGTCATAAAGGAAACAATTAAGGAGAAAATCAAGGCTATTACTAAAGAATTTAAGCTCACAACTATTATAGTAACTCATGATCCAGAAGAAGCTTTAACTATGGCTGATAAGGTGCTCATTATTGATAAAGGTAAGATTTCACAATATGGGTCACCGTGGGAAGTAATACATGAACCTAAAAATAATTTTGTGGAAGAATTTATATTGCGACAATTAAAAATAAAAAAAGATAACATTTATAATTTATTTGGAGATAACTATGCATAGAAAAAAAATAGAAACTAAGGTTATTTTTATTATGATTGGTTTGTTATTTGTAACTTTTCTTTTTACACCGTTACTTATACTTCTAATGAATTCACTTAAAAGTGAAAATGGAATAGGATTTTCTAACTATTATTTTATCATTAATAACAAAGAGTTCTTAATAGCAATAGGCCATAGTATTAAGGTGTCGGTGATTACATCTATAATAACAACATCTTTGGCTTTCACTTTAGCGTACGGAGTAAACTGCACAAAAATATTCAGTCCTATAAAAAACATGATAAAAATAGGGATTTCAGTTCCTATGCTCCTGCCAACTATAACTTATGGTTTTGCAATAATTTATTCTTTTGGCAAGCAAGGGCTCCTTACTAAACTATTTGGGAGAGAGTTATTTCAAATCTATGGATTTAATGGGCTTTTAGTAGGATATGTAATATATACACTACCCTCTGCATTTCTTCTTATAAATAATTCTTTTGAGTACATTGATAAAAAATTTATTATTGTATCAAAACTTATGGGTGATAATTTTTTTAGAAGTTTTATAAATACAATCTTTCGTCCTTTAATAGGAACCTTAGGAGGAGCTTTTGTACTAAGTTTCATTTTAAGCTTTACAGATTTTGGTATACCAGCTTCTGTAGGTGGCACATATAGTGTGATTTCGACCCAGCTTTATGAGGTAATGCTAGGATCAATACCTAATTTTAATGGTGGAGCCGCAATAGCTATACTTATGCTTATACCCGCAGTTTTTGGAGTGCTTCTTCTAAATTACCTTGAGAAGTTTAATTTTAACTATGATAAATTTACTAAAATAGAATCCATTAAAAATAAGTTTCGTGATATTTCCTTTTTTATAGTATCAATTACTATAGTTGTAGGGATTATGTTAATATTTTTAGTAATGTTTATAGCACCTTTTGTTAAAAACTACCCTTATGATATGAGTTTTACTTCAAAGTTATTTAAAGATACTGCCTTGTCCAGTGATATTTTAGATGTATACCAAAACTCATTTTTAGTGGCCATTGCTTCAGCTATAATTGGCACGATAACTTGTTATAGTGCTGCTATAATTAGTGTACGCTGCAATATGAATAAAAACGTTAAGTTGACGATGGACATATTTTCAATGATAACTAATACAGTACCAGGTATGGTTCTTGGACTTTCATACCTAATGCTTTTTAATAAAAGTGATTTAAAAGGAACCTTCGCTATAATAATAATTTGTAATATAGTGCATTTCTTTACAACACCTTACCTCATGGCTAAGAACTCCTTATCAAAAATGAATCCTATGTGGGAAACAACTGGAGAACTAATGGGCGATAGCTGGGTAAAAACTATAATTCGAGTGATTATTCCTAATTCAAAAGTAACTATAGTAGAAATGTTTGGATATTATTTTATAAATTCTATGGTTACAATTAGCGCTATTATTTTTCTTGTTACTGCAAGAACTTCGCTTTTGACAAGCAAAATTAACGAACTTCAACATTTTCAAGATTTTAATAAAGTATTTGTATTATCAATACTTATATTTATAACTAATTTATTTATTAAACTTGGATGTACTTTAGTCAATAAAAAAATAGCTATACAGAAATAAAAATATATGAAAATAAAAGGAGATTATTATGAAAAAGTTATCTAAAATCCTCACTATTTCTTTAATGGTATGTTCTATGTTAGTTACACTTATAGGTTGTAGTCCTAAAAGTGCCCAAAAGGTTGTTATTTATACTAATGCAGATGAGGAGGCTGTAGCATCTATACAAAAAAGTTTAAATTCATCAGGATATGAAGGGAAGTATGTACTTCAGACTCAGGGAACATCTGAACTTGGTGGAAAATTAATGGCTGAGGGTGATGAAATTGAGGCTAATTTAGTAACAATGAGTTCTTATTTTATAGACAGTGCACAAAAAAAGAATGATATGTTTGAAAACTTAACTTTTGATCTTAAAACAGTAGAAAAGTATCCAAGTTATAGTGCACCAATACTTGCTAATACTGGTGCAATATTCGTTAATACAAAGGTTATAAAAGAGAAGGGTCTTGTTATGCCAAAATCTATAAAAGATTTAACTAAAGATGAATATAAAGGTTTAGTATCAATTCCTAATATAATGAATTCATCAACAGCGTGGCTTCTTATTCAAGCTATTATAAGTGAATATGGAGAAAATGAAGGTAAAATAGTCCTACAAAAACTTATTGTTAATTGTGGACCACATATTGAAACTTCAGGATCAGGTCCAATTAAAAAAGTCAGGGTAGGTGAAGTCGCTGTTGGTTTTGGTCTTAGACATCAAGCTGTAGCAGATAAAACTTCTGGAAAAGCTATTGATTATATTGATCCAATAGAGGGTAATTATTCACTTACAGAATCGATTGCTGTTGTTAAAAAGGAAGATACAGCTACAACAAAACTTGCAATGGAAATGGCAAAGGTTATAGTAACAAAAGCAAGACCTGAACTTATTAAAAATTATCCTGTAGCACTTTACGAAGGTGAAACTATAGATGATTTAAATAAACCAGAAAATTCTAAGAAGTTTGAAAAGCCATTAACAGTAGAATTACTTAAGGAACATCAAGAATTCTTTAAAGCTTCAAAATAAGTAATAGGGAGGGAAAATCGTTATGGAAAATTATAAACTGTTAACTCCAGGGCCACTTACAACCACAAAAACAGTTAAAGAGGAAATGCTCTTTGACCGGTGCACCTGGGATGATGAATATAAAGTAATAACTCAAAAGATTAGAGCGGAGCTTCTTGAAATAGCAGTAGCTTCTCCTAATTTATACACAACAGTGCTTATGCAAGGTAGTGGAAGTTTTGGGGTTGAGGCAGTGCTGCATTCAGCTATTGGCAAAGAAGATAAATGTCTAATAATTACTAATGGAAATTATGGAGAAAGAATTGTAACTATGGCAAAATGTATTGGAATTAACTATACTACCTATAGCGTAGAATATGATACTGTGCCTAAATCTTATGAAATAAGAGAAATATTAAGTAGAGACAAGGATATAACTCATGTTGCTATGGTCCATGTAGAAACTACAACAGGGATAATAAATCCAATTGATGATATAGCAAAGTTATGCAGAGAATATGATAAAACTTTTATACTTGATGCAATGAGTAGTTTTGGTGGAATACAAATTAATGTTGAGGAGCTAGGTATAGATTACTTGATTAGTAGCGCAAATAAATGTATTCAGGGCGTTCCAGGATTTTCATTTATTATAGCTAAAATTGAAAAAATTTCAAAGTGTAAAGGCAATTCAAAAAGTTTATCATTAGACCTTTATGATCAATGGATAAATATGGACAAGGATGGAAAGTGGAGATATACTTCTCCAACACATGTTGTTGCTGCTTTTTCAAAGGCTCTAGATGAGCTGCGAGGAGAGGGTGGGGTAGCTAGCAGAAATAAACGTTATAAAGATAACAATAACCTCTTAAGAAGAAAACTCGCAGCTATGGGTTTAAATTCATATATAAATGAAGAACTTCAATCACCTATTATAACTACTTTTCTTTTTCCAAGTGAAAATTTTAATTTTAGCAGTTTTTATAATTATGTGAAAGAGAGGGGATTTGTTCTATACCCTGGTAAGTTGACAAGAGTTGATAGTTTCAGAATTGGTAATATTGGTGAAATATATGAAGAGGATATTGAAATAGTATGTCATATAATTGATGAATATATAAGTGGGGGTAAATATGAATAGAGTAGAAGGAGTTATATTTGATTGGGCAGGAACCACCGTTGATTTTGGATGTGTTGCACCAGTAAATATATTTTTAAAAATATTTAAAGAATCTGGAATAGAAATAACTATGGATGAGGCTAGAGAGCCTATGGGAATGCTTAAAAGGGATCACATAAAGGCTATTTTAGAGATGAAAAGAATAAAGGAATTGTGGGAAGTAAAATATAATAGAGAGTTTAATGAAAAAGATATTGATGAATTGTATAGTTCGTTTAAACCACTACTTATAGCTTCCTTAAGTAAGTATACTAATCCAATTCCAGAAGTTATAGACACGGTAGAAATATTAAGAAATAATGGGATCAAAATTGGATCAACTACAGGATATACAGATGATATGATGAGTATAGTTAAAGATGGAGCTAAAGATAATGGTTATGAGCCAGATTTTTGTGTAACACCAGATTCTACAAATTCTATTGGTAGGCCATATCCGTACATGATATTTAGAAATATTGAAGCATTAAATCTATCAGCTTCATGGAAAGTGGTGAAGGTAGGAGATACAATATCAGATATTAAAGAAGGAATAAATGCAGGAGTTTGGTCTGTAGGAGTTGCTGTTGGAAGTTCACAGATGGGACTCAGTTATGACGAATTTAATACACTTAATGAGAATGAGAAGAATGAAGTAATAAAAAATACCCAGGAAAGCTTTTTAAAAGTTGGTGCAAATTTTACTATAAAAACTATGAGTGAACTTCCAGATTTAATCAAGAAAATTAACATCTTAATATCTGAAGGCAAGAGACCAAATGAAAAATAATGTGGGTCTAAATCGTGAAGGTGATGTTAATAATAGTTTAAATAGAGAAAACTGGATTAATGCTCTTGATAATAAAAGTAAAGATGTTTTAGAGGATGATGAATCTGTATTTATGAAACAATCTATGTCCACGCCATGTATGAATGTAATTGTAAATGCCCAGGGGTGTTACATAGAGGATATGTCTGGGAAAAAATATTTAGACTTCCATGGTAATAGTATTCACCAAGTGGGTTATAAGAATGAATATGTTATAGATGCCGTTAAAAAACAAATGGATGAGTTACCATTCATACCTAGAAGATATACTAATGATATTGTAATTAGGGCTGCCGCTGCACTTGTAAATAAGACTACTTCAAAAGATTATAAGGTATTATTCACCCCCTCTGGAACTGCAGCTGTAGGAATTGCACTTAAAGTTGCAAGAGTTTCAACGGGAAGACATAAAGTTATATCTATGTGGGAATCTTTTCATGGAGCAGGACTTGACTCTATTTCAGTTGGAGGGGAGTATGCTTTTAGGAAAGACATGGGTCCACTTATGCCTGGATGTATAAGGGCCATCCCCTATAATGGATATAGAAATCTTATTGGAAATACGGGTAGCAAAGATATTGCTAAGTTTTGCTTTGACTATATTGAATACATAATAAAGAATGAAGGGGATATAGGAGCAATATTATTAGAACCAATTAGAGCTACCGATACGCATATACCCCCTAAAAGTTATTTTAAGCAGCTTAGGGCATTATGTGATAATTATGGCATAATGTTAATCTTTGATGAAATTCCAACGGCACTTGGGAGAAGTGGAACATTTTACGTGCATCAAAATTTTGATGTAGAACCTGATATTCTTGTCCTCGGAAAGGGGCTTGGCGGAGGAATAATACCTCAAGCTGCTGTACTTGTAAAATCAAAGTATGATAGTGCGGGGGATATCTCTTTAGGACATTATACTCATGAAAAACCAGCAGTAGGATGTGCAGCCATTTGCGCTACTATAGATTTTATTGATGAAAACAATCTTCTAGAGAATTGCAATCAAATATCAAAGTATGTGAGAGATAAGGCGAATTCGCTATATAATACTCATGAGTGCATAGGAGAAGTTCGAATTTGTGGTTTATTAATTACGTTTGAATTTGTGAAAAATAGAGAATCAAAGGAAAAATATGAAGAACTTGCAGAAAAGTTGTTATATAAATCGCTCCAACTGGGCTTATCTTTTAAGGTATCAGCAGGAAATTGTATAACTTGGCATCCACCTCTAATAGTCACGAAGAACGAGATTGATATAGCTTTTAATATTTTTGAGAAGGCCATTAATTTAAGCTTAAATATATAAAATTCATGTTTACATTAAAAAGCATCCGATAATCGGATGTTTTTTAATGTAAACATACAGAAAACTTAACACAATGTTAATACAATATTAACGAATTGGTTATATTATGTATATAGATAATACATTATTAGGGGGATGTCTATATGTCTGATGAGTTAAGAAGAATTATTAGCAATAATAATTTAAGAAGTGTTTTTCAACCAATAGTTTCATTACAAACGGGGGATGTTATTGGCTACGAGGCATTAACAAGAGGGCCTGTTGATAGTAAATATATTAACCCGGAAATTCTTTTTGATGACGCCAAAACCCATGACCTGCTTTGGGATTTAGAAATTTTATGTAGATCAAATGCAATAAAGGCATATAGCAAGTTTATTTCTGATAAACTCCTGTTTGTAAATATAGATCCTGCTGTTTTAAAAGATGAACATTTTATTAAAGGATTTACTAAAGAAATATTAACGGAGCATAATATTAGCCCTATGTCCCTTATATTTGAAATTACTGAAAAAACTTCAATTGATAGTTATAAAAATTTTAATGAAGTAATAAATTATTACAAGAGTCAAGGATATAAGATAGCTATAGATGATGTAGGTACAGGTTATTCTGGACTTACAACAATTGCAAAGACAAGACCCAATTATATCAAAATGGATATGAGTTTGATAACAAATGTAACTAGGGATAGTTTCAAAAAAGCAATAATTAAATCATTTGTTGAATTTGCCAATACTACCAACACTAAGATTATTGCTGAAGGAATTGAAGAGGTCAGTGATCTTTATACTCTAATTGAAATAGGAGTTCATTATGGGCAAGGATTTCTAATAAATAAGCCAGCAGCGGACTTATTAGAAACACCTGAAATAATAAAAAAAAGAATTGTTGATAAAAATACAAGCCTTAAAAAATATAGATTTAGTTCAAGTTCAAATGTTGAAATTGGAGTAATTGCAAGGCAAGATTATTCAGTGCTACCAACAACAACATGTAGTGAATTAGACAAACTATTTAAGAGTAACCCGAATATAAAAGGAATGCCAATAGTTAGTAGTAATAATTTAATACTTGGTATAGTTATGCATTCGAATTTTTACTCTAAGGTTGGAACTCAATACGGATGGTCCATATATATGAAGAGACCGATACATCTAATTATGGATTCAAATCCACTCATTGTTGATTATTATACTCCAATGGATAAAGTATCTAAAATCGTTATTTCAAGGGAAGAGGATAAGTTATACGATTATATAATCGTAGAAAAGGATAGTAGATATTATGGAATTGTTCCTGTAATTTCATTACTTGAAAAAACAATGGAGTTTGAGGTTAATGTAGCGAAATATTCCAATCCTTTAACAGGATTACCAGGAAATGTAGTTATAGAAGATTCAATATCTAAATTAATTTTAGGTGATAAGAAATTTACTCTATTATATTTTGATCTAAATGATTTTAAACCTTTTAATGATACATATGGATTTGAGAACGGAGATAGAATTTTATCATTTACAGCAAGTGTTATTCAGAAACATACTTGTCTCTATAAGAACAGTTTTTTAGGGCATATTGGTGGAGATGATTTTGTTGCAATAATTCAAGGACATGACGCAAGTAATCTGTGCCAAGATATAATAAATGAATTTGATGATAATATATCAAATTTCTATAATGAAGAAGATAAGAAAAACGGATATATACAATCATTTAACAGAAATAATAATGAAGAAAATTATCCAATAATGAGTTTATCGATAGCAGTAGTTATGGACAAAGATAAGTCCTATACAAGTATATATGAATTAACTGAAGACGCAGCGAAAATCAAGAAAAAGTGTAAAGTAGAATCAAAAAAGATAATGAAAAGTTGTTTTTTAATATGATAATTGATTTACAGAGCTATTCCTACATATTTTACAAAGTAACAACTTTATGATATAATACAGGTTGTTACTTGAAAAACATTAGGAGGATTATAATTTGATTGAATTTAAAAATGTAAGCAAAAGTTTTAACGGTAGAAAGATATTAAAAGACATTAACATTACGGTGCAAGATAAGGAACTAGTTGTTTTCATTGGACCTAGTGGTTGTGGAAAAACTACAACTCTTAAAATGATTAATAAATTAATAACTCCATCAACAGGAGAAATACTAATTGATGGTATGCAACTTGCAGATAAAAACACTATAAAGCTAAGACGTAATATGGGTTACGTTATACAACAAGCAGGCCTTCTTCCTCATTTAACTATAGGAGACAATATTGGATTAATTCCATCTATTGAAAAGATGCCAAAGGATATACTAGCTGCTAAAGTAATTGAATTATTAAATTTAGTAGGTCTTGATCCTGAGATATATACAGATAAATACCCTAATCAGTTAAGTGGTGGAGAGCAACAAAGAGTAGGTGTTGCTAGGGCTCTTGTAATGGATCCAGATGTAATACTTATGGACGAGCCTTTTAGTGCACTTGACCCTATAACCAAAACTCAACTACAAGATGAGATATTTAATATTCAACAAAATGTTAAGAAAACTATAATATTTGTAACTCATGATATGGATGAGGCATTAAAACTCGCGGATAAGATCTGTATTATGAATGGTGGAGATGTGGTTCAGTTTGATACTCCAGAGGAAATATTAAAAAATCCTATTAATGACTTTGTACGTGATTTTGTAGGTAAAAACAGAATATGGAATCAGCCAGAACTCATTAAAGCAAAAGATATTATGATAGCAACTCCTGTTAAATCAGTTGGAGAGCGAACAATTCTTCAAGCAATTGAAATAATGAAATCTAAAAATGTTGATAGTTTACTTATAGTAGATAAAGCAAATATTTTATGTGGACTTATTACTCTAAAACATATTAGGACAACTCTTAGGGGAAATCCAGATAAAACTATAAAGATAAAAGATATAATGAAAAAGGAACTTATAACAGTTAATCAAGAGGACTCAATTATTGATATATTAGAAGTTATAAAGAAAGAAGATATAAATTTTGTACCAGTATTAGATGATGAAAATAAACTGTCAGGACTCCTCACAAAGTCGAGCCTTTTATCTATATTAAGTGACCAGTTTATAGATATGGAGGTAGATGTTAATGAATAGTTTTATGAATTTTGTAATTGAACGAAAAGATGAAATATTAACTAGATTTATGGAACATATACAGCTTACAATATTTGCGATTGTGATTGCTATAGCAATTGCTATCCCACTTGGAATACTTATAGTTAGGTTTAGAAAACTTTCAACACCAGTTATTGGATTTGCAAATGTTGTACAATCAGTTCCAAGTCTTGCATTACTTGGATTCTTAATACCATTACTTGGAATTGGAAGTAAACCAGCAATTATTATGGTAGTTATGTATTCACTCCTACCAATAGTAAAAAATACATTTACGGGACTCACTAATATAAATCCTGCACTAATTGAAGCTGCGGATGGTATGGGACTTACCAATACTCAAGTTTTACTTAAAGTACGTTTCCCGCTAGCTATGCCAATCATTATGTCAGGTATTAGAATATCTTCAGTTACAGCAGTAGGACTTATGACTATAGCTGCATTTATAGGAGCTGGAGGACTAGGATATCTTGTATTCTCAGGTGTCCAAACTGTTAACAATAATATGATTTTAGCAGGGGCTATTCCTGCTTGCGTTCTTGCTATATTCCTTGACTTTATTATAGGTAAAGTAGAAAATATAGTAGTTCCTGAGGGGATAAAAGATACTCATGTTAATAAAAACACTAAAAATAAAACGATTTTTGGAAGTAAAAAATTTAAAATATGGACTTCAGTAGTAGTTCTTGTAGTTATTTTATCCTCAGTAGGTATAAGCTTTTTTGGAAATAAAACTTCAATAACTATAGGATCTAAAAACTTTAATGAACAATTAATACTTGGAGATATGCTTGCATCACTAATAGAAGAAAAAACAGACCTTAAAGTTGAGAGAAAACTCAATTTAGGTGGAACTAATGTAGTGTATAGTGCTATGCAATCTGGAGATGTAGATATGTATGTAGAATATACTGGCACAGTTCTTGTAAATATACTAAAACAACCCGGGCTTACAGATACAGATAAAGTTTATAATAAGATAAAAAAGGATCTTTTAGCTAGAGATAATATAGAAGTATTGAATGATATGGGATTCAATAATGGTTATGTTATAGGAGTGAAAAAAGATTTTGCTAAAAAACATAATTTAGAGACTATTTCTGATTTAGCAAAAATAAGTCCTACTTTAAATGGTGGATTTACCATGGAATTTGCTAATAGACCAGATGGATTTCTAGGACTTAAAAAGGCATATGGCCTTAATTTTAAAAGCGTAAAAGGCGTAGATGGTGGACTTAGATATACTTCACTTGAAAAAGATGAAACACAGGTTGTTGATGCATTTACAACTGATGGGTTACTCAAAAAATTCGATCTTAAACTTTTAAAAGATGATAAACAATTTTTCCCTCCTTACCATGCAGTTCCTTTGATAAGAGCGGAAACACTTAAGAAATATCCAGAACTTAGGGAAGTATTAGCACTTCTTGATAATTCTCTTACAGATGACTCTATTCGAGATCTAAACTATAGAGTAGATAAAGGAGAACAATCGAGAGATGTTGCTGAAGAGTTTTTAAGGTCTAAGAACTTAATTAAATAAAAAAAGACAAGAGCCAGCGGATATTTATTTATCTGCTGGTTCTATTTTTTTATAATAAAATAAGGCGTTATTGTAGATTTGTATAAAGTATTTAGTTTAACAAATAATAATTATATAAATATAAAAACAAGTAAATAAAAAACATATGAGGTAGTGAGTAATAATGAATGGAAAGTGTGCATTGTGTGAAAGGGAAGGAACACAGTTAACGAAACATCATCTTCTGCCAAAAGAAGAAGGCGGAACAGTGGATAACATTGTACTTTTATGTGAAGCATGTCATAGACAAATACATGCATTGTATATAAATAAAGAATTATCTGTAAGGCTTAATACAATAGAAAAATTAAAGGTAGATAGTAAAATTAATAAATACATTAAATTTATTAAAAAACAACCTGCTAGTAAAAAAGTCAAAATATCTAAATCTCTAGAGATTAAATCTAAAAGAAGATAGGCGGATAAATTAGTTTGAAACAAAATAAAATATTTTGTAAAAATACTTGAAATATCATTTCAAAAATGTTAATATGAAGAAGATGAAACGTTTTCAAAAGAAAAAAATACCGATTAATACTGGAGGAAATATGGATAAATTAAATTTAAAGAAATTAACAACAGAAAGTAGAAATGAAAATACCATGGACATAGATTCAGTTTCAACTTTAGAAATGGTAAAAATGATAAATAATGAAGATAAAAAGGTAGCGCAGGCTGTGGAAAAAGAACTTCCTAAAATAGCAGAAGCTATAGATAACATAACTTTAAGAATGCAAAAGGGAGGCAGATTAATTTATATAGGTGCAGGAACTTCAGGAAGACTTGGAATTTTAGACGCTTCGGAATGTCCACCTACATTTGGAACACCAGAAGAACTTGTACAAGGGATTATAGCAGGAGGCAAGGAAGCAATTTTTAGAGCTCTAGAAGGAGCTGAGGATTCTAAAGAGCTTGCAGTACGCGATTTAAAAGACAAATGTATATCGAAAAATGATACTATAGTAGGACTTGCAGCATCAGGTAGAACCCCATATGTTATAGGGGGACTAGAGTATGCAAATGAAATAGGAGCATTAACAATATCAGTTACTTGTAATGCTAATTCAGAGGTTTCAAAGGCTGCAAAAATATCAATAGCACCAGTAGTTGGAGCTGAGGTTGTTACAGGATCTACAAGACTTAAATCAGGAACAGCTCAAAAACTAGTGTTAAACATGTTATCAACAGGAGTTATGATAAAGCTCGGTAAAGTATATGGCAACCTTATGGTAGATGTAAAATCAACTAACGAAAAATTAATTGAACGAGCTAAGTTAATAGTATGTCAGGCAACAGGAATCGAGATTGAAGAAGCAACAAAGGCATTAAATATAACAGATTTTGATGTTAAGCTAGCAATATTCATGATATTATCAAAGCTTAATAAAGAAGATGCAAAAATTAGATTAGATCATAATAGAGGATATATAGCAGAGGCATTAAAGGATAAATAGAAAAGGGGGAATATATTATGTTAAATAAAGAAATTGCTGAAAATTTGGTAGAGCTCGTTGGAGGGAAAAGTAATATAAAGTCTGCTGTAAATTGCATGACTCGTTGCAGATTAGAACTTAAAGATTTCTCAAAGGCAAAAATAGCAGAAATAAAGAAATCAGAAGGAGCACTTGGAGTTGTTGAGGCCGATGGACAGTTACAAGTGATTTATGGACCTGGAAAGGTAAATAAGGTAACAGAGGAAGTAAATAAAATTCTGGGCAAAAATGTACTAATAGGCGAAGATGCAGTAGCAGAAACTAAAAGTAAATTAAAACAAAAAAATGATACTAAATTTAAAAATGTACTTAAAAGTTTAGGAAACATATTTATTCCATTAATACCATTATTCGTAGCTTGTGGATTAGTCCTTGCAGTGAATAACATATCAGGAGTGTATTTTGGAGATGTATATAAGGCAACAACAGCAGCTAAAATAATAGGTCTTATAGGTGGTGGAGTATTCTCTATATTATCAATTTTAGTTGGTGTAAATGCAGCTAAGGAATTCGGTTCACAAATGCCAATGATGGGCGGAGTATTAGGTGGTATTTTATCATCACCAGCCCTTGAAAAAATAACACTTTTTGGAAATCCATTAACTCCAGGACGTGGAGGAATCATTTCGGTAATAATAGTTGTGGTTTTAGCTTGCTATATTGAAAAAACTTGTAGAAAATTTGTACCGGATGTTTTAGATTTATTTGTTACACCACTAGCTACACTTACAATTTCAGTTTTAGCAGCATTATTTATACTTCAACCAGCAGGTGGATTTATTTCTGATAGTATAGGAGTAGTAGTTGCTCAAACTATAGCATCAAATAATATAGTAGTATCAGTTATTTCAGGAGCTTTATCAGGAGCATTTTTCTTACCTCTTGTTATGACAGGTATGCATCAGGCCTTAACTCCAATCCATGCAGATTTAATAGCTAATGTAGGATTTACAGTATTACTTCCAATACTAGCAACAGCTGGAATGGCGCAGGTAGGCGCTACTATAGCAGTTCTTAAAAAAACAAAAAACGAGCGACTTAAGAAAGTAGCTAAAAATGGATTAGTACCAGGATTTTTAGGAATAGGAGAACCTTTAATATATGGAGTAACATTACCACTTGGAAAACCATTTCTTGGAGCTTGCCTTGGAGCGGCAGTAGGTGGAGCGGTTATGGCAATGTTTAAGGTTGGCGCAGTTGCAATAGGTGTATCAGGATTACCTCTTGCATTATTAATTGCAAATGGTAAAATGGGAGTATTCCTAATAGGCGTATTGGTTTCATATGCATGTGGATATTTCTTTACTAGTATGTTAGGTTTCGAGGATCCAGTGGATTAATAATTTTAAAGAGTGTAGAAAGACCCGCAAGGGTCTTTTTAATAATTGAGAATAAAAGGGTGAGCGATTATGGATGTATTACAGTATATAAAACAAAATTATGATAGCTTTACAGATAGTGAAAAATTAATAGCAGATTATTTATTAGAAACTAAGGAAAGCATTATAACAATGTCAGCTAAGAAGCTCGCAAGTATTACTAAAACATCGGCTCCCACAGTTGTTAGATTTGCTAAGAAAATAGGGTTTAATAGCTTAAATGAAATGAAGCTTAAGTTATCTATAAGTTTAGATAAGATGGATCAAGCTACTGAGTTTCAATATTTAGATAGAGATTTAGGAACGAGAAATATAATATATTCAATAAAGAATTCAATAGATTCTATCATGGAGCAGACAGTTAACTTGTTAGAAGAAGAAGAGCTTGATAAAGCAATAGAACTACTAATAAATGCAAAAGATATATATATCTATAGCGTTGGAGTATCAGCTTTAGTAGGGCAGGATTTTTATTATAAGTTAAGTAGAATAAATAAGAGATGTATATCACATATAGATACCCATTTGCAGATAACATCATCTGTATTAATGCAGCCAGGGGATGTAGCCATAGCAATATCATACTCGGGTGAAACAAATGAAGTTATTAGATGCATTGAAAATGCAATAAAAAGGAAAATACCAGTAATAGCGATAACTAAGGCTAGCATAAATAATAAAATAGCTGATCTCGCAGATGTGGTGTTACGTGTGCCAGCAGTAGAAAAATCCTTAAGGGAAGGTGCAATTAGCTCGAGAATATCACAACTAGCAATAATAGATATGTTATTTATAGGAATGGCTAGAAATAATATAAAAGAAGTAGAAGAACAACTAATTGAAACAAGAAAGGCAGTTAAGGAACTTTATATTTAGGGTCAGCAGATATATATTTATCTTCTGGCTCTATTTTTTATGTTTTTATATTGCTAAGAAAACTGGTAAGAAAAGTATGCTGATTAAAATAATACATATACCTGTAATGTTGGTGCCCAATAGTATATATTTAATACCTTTATTATCGTATTTATCATTTTTAAAACACCTTATGCCAATAAACCAAAATATTAATGCGGTAATTAGGATTAGAGTATTGATTCCAAAAATTATTTTAAACATTTCGCCCTCCTAAACTTCTATACATTTATAATACTGCATATTTTCATTTAAGAAATTACAGAAGTATTACAATTTCAATACATAATAGCTTTTCAACCCTTTTACTAAGTGTGAAAAAGTATTACAAAATAGTTACAATATTACTAGATACAATAATTGATAGTCTTATTATGTTATAATCATATCGGATATTATGGAAAGTAGAATGTGTTAAATATTGATTGCAATACATGAGGTGAGATTATGAAAAAAAGAGTGCTCATTATAGAAGATGAGGAATCTATTAGAGGGTTTATTAAAATTAACTTCCAAAGAAATGACTTTTTAGTATTTGAAGCTGTATCTGGAGAAGAAGGTTTAGAAAAAGTAAACAAGGAGAGCCCAGAGTTAATAATTTTAGATATAACGCTTCCTGGTATGGATGGATATAAAACCTGTGAAATCTTACGAAAAGATTTTCCCAATCTGGGGATTATTATGCTTACAGCTAGAGGACAGGATATGGATAAAATCATGGGCCTTGAGTATGGTGCTGATGATTACATGGTGAAACCATTTAATCCTTTAGAACTTATTGCCAGAGCAAATTCTCTACTTAGGAGAATGAATAATAATGAATCTAAAAATCTTGAGCAATTAATTTCTGGGTGCTTTACTATAGATATTCTTTCAATGAAGGTATATAAAGATCAGCAACTTCTAGATTTAACGCCTAAAGAATATTTGCTTTTGAAGACCTTTATGGAAAACGAGGAAAAAGCTTTTAGTAGAGATGATTTATTAAACTTAGTATGGAATTATGATTATTTTGGCGACTCTAAAATTGTAGATGTTAATATACGACGTCTTAGAGAAAAAATTGAAGATACTCCCTCTAAACCAAAATATATAGAAACGGTATGGGGGTTCGGATATAGATGGAAAAAGAGGTGATATTTTGAGAGGAATAAAAGCCAGACTTGTTTGGAGTTATCTATTAGTGATTGTTTTTACTGTAATAACCTTAGAAGTTTTTCTTACAGTTTCTATAGAAAAATATTACTACAAAAACACCGAGTCTTTGCTTACGAAACAAATTAAGGGGTCTGTTGACTTTTATAATAGCTACTTTTCTTCATCTAGCTTAAAGGAAAATGTTGAGAATAATGCAGATGTTTTTTGGAAAAACACCACAGCTGAGGTCCAAATTATTGATAACTCAGGAATGATGCTAATGGATTCTGTTGGTAATTTCATAGTGAAACCTATTAAAGACGATGATGTAGAAAAAGCATTACAAGGGGAACTGGGAACTTATATTAAGAAAGATAAGGATACAAAAGAAAATTTTATGTACGTTTCTTACCCTTTAAAATCTTCTAATAAAATCGAGGGTGTACTGCGGTTTGTTACTCCTTTAACTGAGGTAGATGATGTTATTCATAAGATAATATTTCTTTTATTAGGAGTTGGAGCTCTTGTAATTTTGATTTCAGGTGTTTCTAGTATTTTTATCGCTAATACTATTGTGGAACCTTTAGAGGAAGTAACAAGCCTTGCTAAAAAATTTGCTTCTGGGAATTTTAATGAAAGACTTCAAAAAAGAAGAAATGATGAAATTGGTGAACTATCTGATACATTTAATTTTATGGCAAAAGAAATTCAAAAAAGTCAAAAATTAAAAAATGAATTTATAGCATCCGTTTCACATGAACTTAGAACTCCACTGACATCAATAAAAGGGTGGGCATCAACTATTAGATCTGGTAGTTTAGAAGACAAGGAAGAAATTTTAGTTGGACTTACCATCATAGAAAAGGAAAGTGATAGACTTACAGGAATGGTGGAAGAACTACTAGATTTTTCTAAATTCATATCTGGAAAAGCACCACTTAAAAAAGAATATGTAAATATTCAAACTATTATAGCCTATATAGAAAAACAATTTATGCCAAAATCAATACGTCACAATATTAATTTTACTTGCAAAATACAAGAGGATTTATCTCCGGTTTTTGCGGATGAAAAAAGAGTAAATCAAGTTATTATTAACATTTTAGACAATGCCTTTAATTTTACAAAAGAAGGCGGAAATGTAACACTCCAGGCATTCATTGCTGGTAATGATATTTGCATTATTGTAAAGGATAATGGAATAGGAATTTCACCGGATGATTTGCCTAAAGTCACAGAGAAATTTTTCAAAGGGAGAACAAGTATGTCACAAAATGGAATAGGGCTTTCTCTGTGCAAAGAAATTATAGAAATGCATAATGGTAAACTTGAGATAACAAGTGAATACGGTGCAGGTACAAATGTTAAAATATTATTACCTTTGACATGAAAAACAATAAAGCGTAAATATATATAAGAGGTGACTCCAAGTGAAAAAAGCAATATGTTTATCTTTAGTTTTATTTTCTATTATAGTTTTTATATGGAGTCAATATGTGGGATTAACTTTAAACTCTCAAGTGGTAGATAAAAAGCAAACCGTGGTCCCTATAGAAGGGTGCTGGATAGTAGAAAAATATGTTTCTATTGGTGGCGCCACGATAGATGATAAAAAGGCAAAACAATTAATTGGAAAGATTGCTTATTTTAGTGGAGCCACGGTCGATTTTAATGGAGATACTGCTAAGGATGCAAAATATAAGGTTAAATCTGTGAACACTAAAAGTTATTTTTGGGATACTATAAAAATAAGTGCTAAAAGTTTAGGAATACAAAATGATGATGTACAAATTATCACCATTAATTCTAATGATATTTTTTTTGATGAGTACGTAAAGCTTGATGAGTCAACTTTAATAAAAAACTACAATGGTATTCTGTTATATTTTCATAAAACAAAAGATTCTAGTGATAAGCATTTATATAATAAAGATAAGGAAAATAATACAAAGGTATTAATTAGCAAGGCAGAAAAAGAAATAAGAGCTAAATCAGGATTATTACTTGGAATAAGGTATGAAAATCCTGAAGTAGAAGCTGGACAGAGCAAATATTTATATAAAACATTATGGATTAGTTCAGTAAATGCTAAAATTCTTCCCATTGTGGAAACTAAGGATTTGCTACTTCCAAGGCAAGATGGATTTTGGAAGGTAGGGACATGTAAGAAAATAGAAAATGGGTATGATAAGGATGTAATTTGGTCATATCCAATTAATTTAATTACTCCTACTAAACCCATAAATACAAAGTCAAAACAAATAAAGTATACTAAAACAGAAGCTAGTATGGCTATTAATTTTGTAGGCAGTAATTATATTTCCATTGATACCGCAGAGAATGCAAATAATATTGATTTAGAAAAGACTTACTCTGATAATCAGCTTAAAATACTTCCGATGGATAATCTAATGGGACATTCCATAAAACTTACAAGTCTGCTGGGAATAGAAATGGAAAAGTCTACTTTGCCAGGTACACTTTTAAATATACCTGATAACATTCAAGATGAAAAGCTAAAAAAAGTGGATACTAATTGGGGTGTGATAAGAAGGAGTGGACGATGGATACTAAGAGGAAGAATGGAAACTAAAATGAATAGTAAACATTCATTCGTAGATTTTGATATCCCTTATGCATCGCCTAAAGCATTAACTATGTATGATGATTTATTTCCCTCTTTTAATGTAATAAAAACAAAGGTGCCTAGTGCTATTGACGCTTATTCCTCTCCTAATCGAGACTTTGTAGTGGTTATAACCACTACAGAATTAAGGGTTTTTGCTATAGAAGGATATAACCTTGGAGAAAATTTATTAACTTTGAAGTTTAAAGCAGGAGAAATACCAATAATGTCTCATTGGGCTACAGGTAATTATGTGGATGATTGGCAAAAGAAAGTGAAATAAGTGCTAATGCGACTATCCGCATTAGCACTTATTTTATTGTTCTAAATTCATATCCTTGATATTTTAAATATTCTATAATTTGAGGTAATGCATTAGCAGTTTGTATTTTACCATAAGTATCATGCATCAATATAATTACTTTAGATTTTGTTCCAACCTGTTTTTTTAATATAGTAAATAATTCATCTGAACTTTTATTAGGCTTACCTGCTGCATCTCTAATTTCAACATTCCAATCTACACTAATCATATTTTTTTCTTTTAATATAACATCAAGCTCTGGTAGATTTGGATCTTTATAATATATTCTTGATACATATCCTCCTGGAACTCTTAGAATCCTTGTATTAAAATCCTGACCAAGAACAGTTTTTAATACATTATCGTTTTTCTTCACATCATCCATGAAAGTAGGCACATTAATTTTGTTGTTAGGAAACAACATATTCCATTTGTGAGAATAGGTATGATTACCTATGGCATGTCCTTCATTAAATTCACGTTTTACAAGTCCTTTGCTTTTTTCATTCTGCACTATATTTTTTCCAATCAAAAAAAATGTTGCTTTAACATTATAATCTTTTAGAACATCCAGTATTTTTGGGGTAACAGTAGTAGATGGACCATCATCAAAAGTAAGAAATGCTATTTTCTGACCGTCATTTTTTTCTTTGTAATTTACAATGGCACTTACTTTTTCAGCATTATAAGTATACTTTTTGCATTCTTCACTTACTGCATGATTTTTCGTTGATCCCTTACTAATTTCATTATTGGTCTGCAAAACATCATTAATTATAGTGGTAGTAGTAGTTGGTATAGTTACTGGTTCAGCTTTAACTTCTTCTTCTTTTGTAAGACATTTACCTATAATTATTGTACCAATTAAAATTAAAAAAATAAAGATAGACAATAATTTTATTTTTACATTTCTTCTTTTGATTCTCTTTTTTTTTGCGGCTTGTCCATATTTTGTAATATTATCATCTCCTATGTAGAATGCTGTCATATCTATACATTTATAATACTACAGATTTAAATTTTAGAGATTACAGAGTTATTACAATTTGATTACATATTTCTTTAAAGCGTTATATCTTTTGTGGTTGCCGTATATAACGGATGCTTATATTAAAGAGACTAAGGATTACTCGATTTATGATGAGGTTATACCATTTCTTGATGGTGAAGAAGCTACATTATATGAACACTGCAAGAGAGCTTTAGAGAGGTCCTTTTCAAATTTTATCCCTAGAGGAATTCCACTAATGGGAGATCATGATTGGAATGATGGATTAAGTGCAGTTGGAAATGACTTGAAGGGAGAAAGTTTTTGGGTAGGAGAATTTCTTTATATGATATTAAAAGATTTTATCCCTTTGGCAAAGAGATATAGTGATTTTAATTTTGCAAAGAAGTCCTCTGATGTTATGGAAAATCTTAAATATGCTGTAAATGAATATGGTTGGGATGGTGAATGGTATCTCCAAGCAACTACTGATGATGGATTAAAAGTTGGTTCAAAAGAAAATGAAGAAGGTAAGGTGTTTTTAAATCCTCAGATTTGGTCAGTTATAAGTGGTATTTCAAATGAAGATAGGTCAAAAAAGGCTATGGACTCGGTATCAAAATATCTTTTAAAGGAACATGGAACTTTACTTTTATATCCTGCTTATACAAAGGTTAGGACAGATATTGGTTACATTACAAGGTATGCTCCGGGATTAAGAGAAAATGGCGGGGTTTATACTCATGCTGCTACTTGGTCAGTTTGGGCTTACGCATTAATGGGTGATGCAGAATTAGCTTATGAGTCTTACAAGAGAATTTGTCCTCCTAATAGATCAAAAGATATAGATAATTACATGGCGGAACCATTGCTTTTTTGTTGTGATATTAAAGTTTTAAAGTAGGAAAGTAATTTATACTTAACTATGTTAAATATTAGAATAATTACATTAATATGTTGTATACTTGAATAAGGAATAAAAGATAAAGAATAAATTTGGGAGGAGTTCTTATGGGAAATTCAGAAAGTATAATATCGATTAAGGATTTATATATGAGTTATGGGAGCACGAATGTGCTTAATGGAATAAATTTAGAAATTCCTAGAGGCCAAATAATTGGATATATTGGGACCAATGGTGCTGGTAAAAGTACAACTATAAAAATAATGCTAGGAATATTAGAAGGATATGAAGGAAAAGTAGAAATATTGGGACAAGATATAAGTAATGGAAGCATAGAGTATAAAAAGAAAATAGGTTATGTTCCAGAACTTGCAGACATATATGAAAATCTAACTGCATATGAATATATAACTTTTTTAGGTGAAATATATGAACTAGAAGAGGAAAAACTTATAGAGCGAGTTGAGAAATTGATGGGTTTATTTGGAATGGAAGCGGTTATAAATTCTAGAATATCCTCATATTCAAAAGGAATGAAGCAAAAGCTTCTTATAATATGTAGTTTAATTCATAATCCAGATATATTATTTTTTGATGAACCTCTAAGTGGACTAGATGCTAATAGTGTAATGGTGTTTAAAGAGGTTATGCGGAGCCTTGCAAAAAGTGGGAAAACTATATTTTATTCTTCACATATAATGGACGTTGTTGAAAAGGTAAGTGATAGAATATTACTTTTAAATGATGGAAAAGTAGTGGCTGACGGAAGTTTTGAGGAGCTTAGCAACAATGATAAGAAAGGATCACTTGAAGAAATATTCAATCAGCTAACAGGCTTTAATGAACATGCCGAAATTGCTAAAGAATTTGTTTCTTTGGTTCAAGAGGTGTAATGATGAAGGATTTCGCCGTACTTAGGATACTCGATAAATTTAAAGTTTTATATGAAAAGTCAGGTGTTAATTACAAGAATATGAGAATGATACTCCAGTTAAAACTAATTATGGATGGTCGCAGAAGAAGTAATGTTATGAAAGGCGGTAAAAAAACAGATGACAATAAGGAAAAAAACAATTATCTAGGTCTACTTATGTTAAATGCTTTTATGAGTATTTTTATTGGATTAATAATGACAGGTAGCATGTCATCAATGAAATCTGTCAATATTGTAATAGGTATAAATCTTTTTATGATGATATCACTTATGATATCGGATTTCTCAGCAGTTTTACTAGATGTTAAAGAGAAAAATATATTAATGCCAAAACCTATTGACAGTAAGACATTTAATGCAGCGAAAACCACTCATATATGTTTATATTTAGCTGGTTTATCATTGTCAATAAATTTAATCCCATTAGTTATTGGCACAATAAAATATGGGGTTTTGTTTTCGGTGATATTCTTTATAGAAATAGTATTTTCAGTATTAATAGTTATAACTATAACATCTTTATTATATACTTTAGTTTTAAAGTTTTTTGATGGAGAGAAATTAAAGGATATTATCAACTATTTTCAGATATTCTTGGCCTTTGTATTTGCTTTTGGATATCAATTGGCTATTAGAATTTCTAATGTTACAAATATGAATACGGAGTACATACCTAAATTTTGGCATGCACTATTTCCATCTATGTGGTTTGCATCAATTTTTGGAATATTAATAGATGGGGGTAAAGAACCTTTTCTGTTGGATTTATCATTACTTGCAATAGTAGGTCCTATTTTGTTAATTACACTCTATATTAAAAGTGTAGTACCTTATTTTGAAAAAAATCTACAAAAATTAAATGAAAATGGTGGAACGATAAGCAGGAAAAATGAAAAGAGAAAAGAATTTATTGCAAGACTTGTGTGTAAGGATAAGATTGAAAGAAGCATGTTCAAATTCACTCAGAGTATGATTGGTACGGAAAGGAATTTGAAGATCAAGGTATATCCAACACTTGCAATGGCAGTATTTATGCCAGTTCTGTTTATATTTATGGATACAGATGGTAAATCGTTTATGGATAATATTCAATCAGGATTTGGTGGAAAAATTCATTTGTTAATGTATATTAGTATAGTTTTGTTATGTTTTTGTACAGGCTTTATTAGTAATAGTGATTCTTATAAGGGAGCTTATATATATAAGGTATTACCAATAAAAAATCCTGGAGTACTATTAAAAGGGGCAATAAAGGGAACTATATTTAAGCTAATAATACCATTATATATATCAGAGGGTGGAGTATTTTTAATATTAAAAGGAACATCTATAATTCCAGATTTAATAGTAATGTTTTTAGTGCTTTTAATAGTAACGCTAATGTATTTTAATATATCAAATAAGGCAATGCCATTTAGCATAAAGTTTGTTACAGCAGATAGTGGTAAACTTGTAGAACCAACATTTATTGCAATAGCCGTGGTTGGAGTATTTGCTGTGATTCATATAGCAATTAGAAGTAATATTATATTTGTTTTCCTTTATGCTATGGCGCTTTTAATAGCTAATGTAATTATTTGGAGAGTTAGTTTTAAGGTGGAATGGAAGGATATAGAAATGTAGCAATGTAAAATATGTTGTATTTAGCAAAATTATCAGTATAATTTTATATAGGAAGGTCGATAATGTAAGCGAAGCAAATATCGTTTTAAGTCGTGACCTCGTAAATCTATAAAACCGTTGAGAGGAGTGATCTAATGAGAAACATAATAGAAGTTAAGGATTTTGTAAAGAAATACGATAAATTTACAGCAGTTGATAATGTTTCTTTTGAGGTAGAAGAAGGAAGCATCTTTGCATTCTTAGGCCCAAATGGAGCAGGTAAAAGCACAACCATCAATACATTGTGTACCATATTTGACAAGACATCAGGAACACTGACTATTGACGGAAAAGACGTTTCAAAAGAAAAGGATGCAGTTAGAGGTGTCATTGGAGTTGTTTTTCAGGAACCAACACTTGATAATAAAATGACCGTTCTGGAAAATCTAATTATGCATTGTCATTTTTATAGTATTCCCAAAAATGAGGCTGATGAGCGTATTCAATTTGTTTTAAATTTAGTGGATTTACTAGAATGGAAAAAAGCAATGGTAAGTAGTTTGTCCGGTGGTATGAAACGGCGTGTGGAAATAGCAAGAGCATTACTGCATTACCCAAAAGTATTGTTCTTAGATGAACCAACCACAGGCCTTGACCCTCAAACAAGGGCCCACATGTGGGAATACATTGTAAAGCTACAAAAGGAGAAGAATATCACCATTTTTTTAACAACGCATTATATGGAAGAGGCAGAGATTTGCAGTAAAGTTGCAATTATGGATGGTGGCAAAATCATTGCATTAGATACACCTTACCATTTGAAACAGCAATATACAAAGGATAAGGCGAATATTACAACCACAGACGAGCAAGGTCTGGAGACACTGTTAGATGACTCAGGGTTTATTTATAAGAAAAAAACAGGTTATTACTCAGTTGAAGTTAATGATTTATCAAAACTTATGGAGATAATAAGCGAGCATAAAGCTGCGATAACAGATTTGGAAATTAAAAAAGGCACATTAAATGACGTATTCTTAGAAATTACCGGAAAAGATATAAGAAAGTGAGGAATTTATGGATATTATATTAGCTTTATGGTTTAGAAATATAAAAATTTTTGTAAGGAATCGTGTTCAACTTATTTTCACGATTATCATGCCATTCTTCTTTTTATTTGTGTTCAGTTCGATATTTAAAAATGAAAATATTGAAAACCCAGTAAACTATATGCTGGCCGGTATTGTAATAACCACCGTATTTCAAACCGCTCTTACCGTTGCCACAAGTACAATTGAAGATATTGTTTCGGGATTCATGAAGGAAGTTCTTGTAAGCCCAGTTAAACGAATCCAGATTGCAGCAGGTCAGCTATTATCAGCAGCAACTATAGCAACTTTGCAGGGTATTATTATTTTATTCATTGGCTATTTTATAGGGCTTAAGTTTACATCATGGGTAACTCCATTTGAGGTAATTGCTGTGATGATTATGGTTGGACTTGTATTTTCCGGACTGGGATTGTATATAGCGACTCTGGTTAAGAATTCACAAACGTTTCAAGTTGTAATAACTGCGATAACAATGCCACTTACATTTCTTTGTGGTGCATATATTCCGCTTTCATTGTTACCAAAGGTATTGCAATATATTGCTTATCTCAATCCCATGACATATACAACAGCATTTTTTAGAACTATTATACTGGAAAAGACATCTTTAACAACAGATCAATTGATAGCAGAGCAGCTTGCTTTTAAAATAGGAAGTTTTGTAATTACGCCGGTTATCAGCATGGTAATTGTAATCATCTTCGGACTTATATTTTTACTATTATCAACTTATGTTTTCTCAAGGGTGGATTTTTCAACGATTAATCGCTCGAAAACTAAAGAAGGCGATATATTTAGTTAATAATATAAGAAATGAGTATTAGCTTATCATAATTATAAATATTAAAATAACACAATGTATAAGCATCTTATACATTGTGTTATTTTTTTCTCAAAACATGTAAATTATGAAAATAGAATATAGTAAAATTAATCTTGATCTGTAATCCTTGCTGAACGCTCATTAAATTTTTTAGTTTCTTCAGGTGAACCATAATTAATGTTACTAGATAGATTACTCAAATTATAGGGTTTGGCTGCAGTAGCTTGTTCATTACTTTGCTCTTTTTTTGAACCAACAGTAAAACCAGGGGATTCATTACTTGCTTGTAAAGGAGCACCAGTAATGCTGCTCTTTACATTAGCAGTTGAATTAGTGCTTGAATTTTTATTGTTTTTATTCATAAGTTTCTCCCTTCAACTAAATATATTACACTTTATGTATTCAGTGTATAATATAGTTTACCCAATATTAGAAAATATATTTAGGAGGGCTATTTTAGTTGTAACATTTTAATGATAACCAGTATATTATATACTAACAAATGAAGTATTAATGGGACAAACTTAAGAAAGATAAATTCAATAATTTTTACCTTAAGCGAGGTGAAATACGTATGTGTTGTTGGTGGATAATATTATTATTGATATTTGACAATAACAATTGTTGTGATAATAATTTTAATAATGGTTGTTGTTGTAACAATGATTTTGATAATGATCGCAATAGATGTTGTAACAATGGTAGAAACAATAATTCTAATAATGTCAGTGATCCTTGGTGTGAACCTTGGTGTGATCCATGTTGCTGTAATCATCATCGTCGTAATTGCCATAATAATTAATGAGACGATTGTAAATATAAAACAGAGTTGTTTTTTAACAGCTCTGTTTTCTGATTTTAGACTCATTTGCCATGGCATAGCTTATCACCTCTTATTAATAGTATATTCACTGTTAACATAAGATGGAACAAATGTTACCTCCAAATTAACCCACATAATAATTCAAAGAGTTCTAACAAAATTTTTGGATTTTTTCCTGTCAATTGTTTTATTCTATCTAGCCTGTAATTTAAGGTGTTTCTATGTATATTCAGGCTGCTGGCTACTTTATTAATATCGCCATTTTGTTCAACATATGATTGTATAGTTTTAATGAGTTCTAGTTTATGGCCAGATTTATCAAGATTCAAAAATATAGAAATTAATGATTCTTTATTATCATAAGATAAATGAATAAAGAATTTTAGATCATCATAGTTATAGATTAAAGCTGATGGCTTTATCTTAATACCGAATTCCATTGATAACTCCGCATTTTTTAGTGAAACAGCAGCGAAATGTTCTTCGCCGCCCAAACAAATTTTATTTATGTCTGCACTTTTTTCTATATCGTTTAAAATAAATATAGTATTATAATCACTTGTACTAAAAAAAACTACTTTATTATCATCTACATCATAATAATGAGAGAATTTATTACATAATAGTCTAAAAGCACTTGAATTCACATTGGTATATACAAGAATAGCCTGACACTTCTTTGTGAGATCAAGACCATAACTTTTAGCTCTCTCATGAAATTCATCATCATACTCCGATGTTCTATGCGCCAAATCTTGATAAAACTTCTGTGAATTTAACAGTTTATTCTGCATTTCTTCATTAATTATAGATTGTTCGATTAAGAGAACTGCGGTTACACGAACCAACTTACTAAATTTTATTACCTCATCAGTATTTCCTGTAATACCTATTACACCTATTATTTTATCATTTATTATAATAGGTTCATTTATCCCAGATTTAATTTTCTCTCCATTTTCATGAATTTCATTTCTAAGTTGATCATTTATTGCTATTCTAGCTCCTTCATGAATGTTGCCAATACGATTAACATCTCCACTACCAATAATAATTCCATTTTCATCCATAACATTTATATTATAAGGAATAACATCCATCATTTCCGATACAATCTTTTGTGCTATATCTTTAGATAATTTAATATTACTCACACCCTTTAACTGCTTAATATATAATATAGTTTAACCTATATAATCACAAAAACACAGTTAAGAATGTAACTTATAATAAACCATATATTATAGTTGCAGTAATTGCCATAGATCCACCTACTATAGATTCATATGGAATAAGTTTCATACGGTTTTTAATTTTCATTTTTACAGATTCACTTGTAGCATGAAAGAAATTTCCATGTGGTAAGTGGTCAATAACTGTAGCCCCTGTATGAACCATAATTGCTGCATTTAATGGGGGTACGCCCATAGATAATATTGCTTTTCCAAAGCTTCCAGTTGCTAGAATTGCTCCGGTAGCTGTAGATGAAGTAGCTCCTGCCATGAGTATTCCGGAAATTGGAGCTAAAAATACTCCTGAAATGCCTACTGATTGAATAAATTTTACAACTACTTCACTTAAGTTAGAGTTAGAAATTATACCTGCTATTGCACCTGCACCGATTAGTATTATAGCAGTACCTGTCATTTTATTTAAGCCAGAAGTAGTGTATGGGATAATTTTATTAAATTGACCCATTGCGATTAATCCTATTAATCCAGCAACTGGAAGTATGATCATAGAATCAATTTTAATATTCGCTAAAAATTGTATATGAAGTATATTTCCTATTGGACTTAGTGATAACAATAGGATTGCTACAATTGGTGCCACCATTGATTTTACAAAAGTCGGCTTTTCTTTTGTGCTAGTTACAATTATATCTGACTCTTTAATTAATTCACCTTTTTTACTTAGAAATGTAGCAACGAAATATGTTACTATGAGCCCTACTATTGCGGGAATAAAACCATTGATCATTACTTGTGCTAAATCTAAATTAAAACCTTTAGCTATTGCTATTGTATTTGGATTAGGGGAAATTATGTTTCCAGCCTTCCCTCCGCCTATCATCGCTAAAAGTATTGACGATTTAGTAAGTCCAGCTTTTCTACCTACTGATAATGCTATTGGTGCAACTATAATAACTGAAACTGCAATAAATACACCTACAGCAGTTATGACCATCGTTGATATGGCTATTGCTAAAAGAGCCTTTTGTTCGCCTAGTTTTTCCACTATAGTTTCTGCAATTTTCTCAGCTGCACCAGAATCAATTAAAATACCAGCGAGTATACCTGCTGCAAGAACTCGAACCACTGCTCCCATTACGCTATTGGTACCATTAATAACAATTTGTGTTGTTTCTGCCAAACTAGCGCCGCCAACCAATCCACCGATTATTGCACCAAAGAAAAGTGCATATACAGGACTTAACTTTTTAAATATCAAAATTATTGCAATTATCAAACCAAATATTGCGCCACCCCAATTAATAACAGCCATTTAATTCCTCCTTGTCGTATACTGTAGTTGTTGTTATTGTTTATTACTAAATAAAGTTTTCGTAGCTTATATATTAATGATAGTATATTTATAAATCCATTGATATTGGTTACTTAACATTTTCTATAGTTCATTTGCACAATAACTCTTCTGTTTCAATTTGGTAGAGGTATATCTATGAAATTATTATGGTTATAAAATCCAAAATGCTGCCTAATAAATTAGGCAGCATTTTGGAGTAAGATATTAACGTATGAAATTGGTTCCAATTCTCTGTTCTGCTTCTGGTAATGTAACACCTGACTTTTTACCTGCGTTTATGCAGTTTAAAAGCCATGCCATATTGTTACCTAATACTCTCATTGTTTGCATTCCTTCTAAATCTTGTTTTACTTCATCAGGCGTATTTCCATGTACCATATTCCAATATTGAGACGATACAACAGGCATATTTGATATAGTGAAATATTTATTTAATTGTTCAAAGGCTGCTGTTGAACCACCGCGGCGGCAACTTACAATTGCAGCACCAGGCTTATATTGAAAACCGTCTCCAGCATAGAAAAATCTATCTAAAAAAGAAGTTATTTGACCAGATGCACTTGCATAATGTACAGGTGAGCCAAAAATAAAACCATCAACTGATTTAGCTTTTTCTAAAGCAATATTTACAGTATCATCATTAAATACGCATTTGTGAGAATCGTCTTTAGAACAACCACCACAGGCCATGCAACCACGAATAGGTTTAGTTCCAACATGAAAAATTTCTGTTTCAATATTTGCTTTTTCTAGCTGCTTTGCCACCTCGCATAGAGCAGTATAAGTACATCCGTTAACTTTTGGACTTCCATTAATAAGTAAAACTTTCATTGTAATACCTCACTTTAATTTTATTTTATCTTGATAATATTTATATATAATAAGAATTATTTATAGTTCAGTAGATGTTTTTTATTGTACGGATCTATTTTAGTATATAAGTATTATTAATACAAGTACGCACTTATTTATCCTATAGTAACTAAATAGTAACTGAACAAGAGAATTCTGCTTAAAATTCAAATCATATTATGCTATAATTATAATGAGGTGGATTACGGATGATTACTATATTATCACCAGCGAAAACTTTGAAAATGGAAAAGGCGCTTAATACTAAATTATATACGTTGCCTACATTTGTTAAGGAAGCAAGTAGCTTAATTAAAGAACTTATAAAATATTCCCCGGAAGACTTGGAAGGATTAATGAAGATAAATAGTAAACTTGCAGAGCAGAATTTCAAAAGGCATATTATGTGGGAAAAAAATCATGATTTGTCTAATGGTAAGCAAGCGTTATTAGCATATGATGGCGCTGTATATCAAGGAATAAGTGCAGGGGATTTAACTCAGCAGCAGTTAGATTTTGCTAATGACCATTTAAGAATATTTTCCGGGTTATATGGTGTACTTAGGCCGCTTGATTTGATTCAACCCTACAGATTAGAGATGGGAACTAAAATTAAAAATAGGAGAGGTAATAATTTATATAGTTTTTGGAATCATAAGCTTACTACATATATCAAGAAAGAATTAAAAAGCCAAAATGATAATATAATAATAGATTTAGCCTCAAAGGAGTATTCTACAGTAATTGATATGAGTAAAATTAATGTAGATGTAATAACGCCAGTATTTAAGGATTATAAACATGGAATTTACAAGGGAATAACAATTTACACAAAAAGGGCAAGAGGACTTATGAGCAAGTTTATTCTAGAAAATAGTATTATTGAGCCAAGTGGGTTAAAAGAATTTAATGAAGAGGGATATAGTTTTAATGAAAAGCTATCCTCAAAGGAGGAATTCATATTTACAAGATAAAAGGAGTTATAGTGAGGAATATTATTGAATATTGGAGGTTGATTAAATGAAAAAATCCCTATTGGTTTTAATAAGATTATTTGTAGGTCTTTTTATCTACTCACTTGGTATAGTATTTACTATTAATGCAAATTTGGGATTATCTCCTTGGGATGTTTTTCACCAAGGTATATCCAAACTTACGGGAATTACAATGGGTCAAGCAAGTATCATAGCAGGATTATTTATTGTAATACTAGATTGGGTACTAGGCGAGAGAGTTGGTATAGCAACAATATGTAATATGTTGTTTATAGGTATATTTATGGATTTGCTTATGCTAAACCATCTGGTTCCTGTTTTTAATAGCATGATAATAAGAGTAATAATGATGCTTATAGGCATGTTTATTATAGGAGTTGCTAGCTATTTTTATATTGGTGTTGGTTTAGGTTCTGGTCCAAGAGATGGATTAATGGTAGCTATTACAAAGAAAACTGGAAAATCAGTTAGATTAGTTAGGAATTGTATAGAGTTTGTAGTATTAGTTATTGGTTATTTTTTAGGAGGAGCTGTAGGTTTCGGAACACTAATTATGGTAGTTTGTGGAGGTTACTTTGTACAATTTGCTTTTAAAATATTTGATTTTGATGTTAGGAAAGTCAATCATATATTTATTAACGACTATGTGGATTTTATAAAAAATATGGTTAAAGAAGATAAAAAAGACTCAACTGTTGATTAGTATATTTAATAATAAATTAATATAAGTCATGGTGAAAATTAGATGAAAGATTAAATTCATTTTAACGTTTACATATTCTATAAATCGTGGTAAAATGACTATGGATGTTTCGTTTTATCAAAACTTTAGGAGGAAAACAACTTATGAAAAAACTAATGAATAAATGGAACCAGATGAGCCTTGTAAAACAAATAATTATAGGACTAATTATTGGTATTATCCTGGCCGTAACAATTCCACAGCAAGCAAAACCAATCGTCATCTTCGGTTCTTTATTTGTGGGTGCTTTGAAAGCAATTGCACCAATGCTAGTATTCTTCCTTGTTATGTCTGCCATCTCTCAACACAAGAGTGGTCATCAAACTAATTTAAAATCAGTTATCGGACTTTATCTTTTAGGAACATTTGTAGCTGGACTTGTTGCGGTTGTTGCAAGCTTTATGTTCCCTGTAACTTTAACACTTGCAGAGGGAGTTAAGAATGCGACCCCACCTGGAGGCGTTGTGGAGGTTCTTCGCGCATTACTTCTTAATGTTGTTGATAATCCAGTAAAAGCACTTTATAATGCCAATTATATAGGCATATTGTCATGGGCATTACTTCTGGGCGTTGCACTAAAAAATGCGCCTGATACTACAAAAACTATGATCGACAATGTTTCAGAAGCAGTAACCCAATTGGTTAGATGGGTAATAAACTTTGCGCCACTGGGTATTATGGGTCTCGTATTTGACGCTATTGCTACAAATGGAGTTGAGGCATTACTCAGTTATGGACAATTACTTGCACTTTTAATTGGGTGTATGATTTTTGTGGCACTTGTTGTAAATCCGATCATTGTGTATATAAATATTCGCCAAAATCCATATCCACTTGTATTTAAGTGTTTAAGGGAAAGTGGTATTACTGCATTCTTTACACGTAGTTCTGCTGCAAACATTCCTGTAAATATGAGCTTATGTGAAGAATTAGCTTTAGATAAAGATACCTATTCGGTGTCCATACCTCTAGGAGCTACGATAAATATGGCAGGAGCTGCTATTACTATTACAGTTTTGACGCTTGCAGCAGTTCACACACTAGGAATTAAAGTGGACATCCCTACTGCATTTATTCTTAGCATACTAGCTGCAGTAAGCGCTTGTGGTACTTCAGGAGTAGCAGGTGGTTCAATACTGTTAGTTCCTCTAGCAGCTAGCTTATTTGGAATTCCAAATGAGATTGCAATGCAGGTAGTAGGAGTAGGCTTTATAGTAGGAGTATTACAAGACTCTTGCGAAACCGCACTTAACTCGTCAACAGATGCACTTTTTACAGCAACTGCTGAATATGCTAAGCGTCGCAAAGAAGGAAAAGAAGTTATTATTAACAGATAGAAAATAAATAATGCTTTTGTTATACAAATTTATTATGAATAAAATTTAGAGAGCCAGCAGATATTTATCTGCTGGCTCTCATTTGTTAAAGTGTATATTCTATTTTATAGATTTAAAGCATTAATAACTTTATCGCAAGTGGCATCCATTCCCATTTGAGTTACAAATGCTAAACCTGATACAACAGGTATGTCTAACTTAATGTTATTAGGTCCTATCAAAACAATAACATCTGGGTTTATAGCTTCTATATTAGCGGTGTAAACATTAGCCCCTTCTACATCTACATCAATGGCTTTTTTCTCACAATATTCCTTAATATAGTTTACTGCAGCCTCTAATTTATGTTGCGAAGTTCCAGTTGCAACTAGTATTTTCTTCATAATAATAACCTCCATCATCTTTTTATCGTTTTGGTGATTTAAATGATACTATTTTTGATATCCTTTACAGAATAACATTATAGCTCTTATTTGTAAAACTAAAGTTATAGTGAATTAAATAACACTTATTTATTTGTATTACTAAATGAAATTAGTTCTGAATAGAAATAAAGAAATTAGGTATACAGAAAAGTTTAATTCAGTCGATAACTATATAGATAATTAATATAGAAATAGACTGAAGGAGTAGATGGAATTATGAAAGATGTAAGAGTTTTGATTGTTGATGATTCACCTTTTCAAATAGCATTATTAGCAGATATTCTAACCGAAAGTGGATTTGATGTAGTTGGTGAGGCAAAATGCTTAGAAGAAGTTATTGAGGAAGTTAGCAGAATAAGACCCAATTTAGTAACTATGGATATGACTCTTCCAGGAACAGATGGATTTGAATGTACAAGAGCAATACATAAAATTGATAAAGATATTAAAGTGATAATTGTTAGTTCGATGATGGATGATGAACTTATAAGAAAAGCAAAGAAAACTCATGTATGTGGATACATTCAGAAACCTGTTGATTCAGAAGAGTTATCATTATTAATAAATAGAGTTATGGCAGATGAAGAACTATATTTAGAGCTAGAAAAATTATATCCAGATGTATTTAAAGAGGCTTTATTAAATATTTTCAATAAGCTTACAAAAACAGTGCCGGAAATTACAAATGAAAGTAATGATAATCTTGCTATACATAGTGAAGGTATATCAATAGTTATGGGGATTACAGGTAAATATTCAGGTAGACTAATTTTGGATATGTCATCAGATACTGCAACGAGCCTTGCAACCGTTTTATTAAAAAGAGAACCTAAAACTAATGAAGAATTACTAAATGTTATGTCAGAAATAGCTAACATGTTTGCTGGAAATGCATGCTCAATGATAAACAAGAAAAATAAGTTGTTTGGCCTAAGGGTTGCACCACCAACTATATTTCATGGCGAGTCAATAAATATATCAAAAGCAGAACTTGAGAATACTTTCTCGGCTATTGTTGAATCTCAATTCGGAAATTTGTCAATAAATATAGGGTTTAATAGAGGTGATGGGGAATGGATGTCAATCATATAAATCCAGTTTTGGAGGCATTTAATATTATAATGCCACAACTAGGGTTAAATAATATTCAGAAAAATGGAGTTAGCGTAAAGGGTAAATATATAAAAAGCATTGGTGTTGTCATTATTATTGGAATTATTGGTGATGTTAAAGGTAATATTATCTATGGAATGAGTGTAGATACTGCAAAAAAAATAGCTTCAGTAATGATGATGGGTATGCCTGTAGATAACTTTGATGAGTTACCGCAAAGTGCAATCTCTGAACTGGTTAATATGTTAACAGCAAATGTTGCAATGAATTTCTCAAAAGATAATATAGATGTAGACATATCTACACCTACCCTTATTGAAGGTGATTTTACTGCGAGTAGTAATGCTGATAAAATTTTGTGCGTTGAAATGAGCGTAGATGGAATGATTATTGAGGTTAATATATCTTTAGAAAAAAATAGAATATAGTTATAATTAATTGAGAGCCAGTGGATATTTATTTATCTGCTGGCTCTCTATTATAATGTATAATATTATTTTTTCTTAGGTATCTAAGGGGTATATTGTCCTACTACTTTAACAATTACATCATGTTTGGTATAGATATAGCATAAGATTTGTGGATACTTATTTGAGACACTTTTTAAAGTATTATAGGAAGCAGAATGGTTATTAATATCATTTTTAATAGGGTCAATCAAAAATCCCAAAAGGTTTAGTGAGGCATTAGGATCTATAACATAGTTTTTTTTCACTTTATTATTATTAATTATATAGTAATCATCATCAACATAATATTCGCCATTTTCATATATAGCAGTCCCATTTTTTTTTGCTGCTTTTATAGCAGCATTTCCTTTTAGAAATTTAACATCGTCAAATCTTAAATATCTCTTGCCACTTTCTTCATATACCATAGATATATAACCAATTTGTTTAGAGTTATCTAATATATTGTTTTTAATAAAATAGACTGTAGATAGTAAAATAACTACGCAGGCTAATATAATTCTTACTTTGGGTTTGTATAAATTAGTATTCATAATTACCCACCTTTTATAATCAAATTTAAATAATTTATAATATATTTTATATCTTTTGTATTATTCATATCTTAACCTAAATTTAGTTTTATACTTAATAATTAATATTTAACGTCAGTAAATTTATAACAGTAAAAGAGGAATATAACAACAAATGTAGAATAATGAAATTGTATAGGTAAATTTAGGGTAAGAATATAGGAAGGCGGGAAATTATAATGGTTAAATGTTCAAGTTGTGGAGCGGAAATTTTAGGGGGACAGAAATTTTGTATAAAATGTGGCGCAAAGGTTAGTGTAGAAAATATAGGAGTACAGAACCAAGATCAATCTTCACAAAGTCAAAGTGTAGATGAAAATCATGCAGATCAAACCCAAAAGGTTAAGTTGCCAAAAGTTAATTTTAATCTTACTAAAAAGAATAAAATCATTGCAATTGTTACAGTAATTACTGTTGTTTTATTAATAATTGCCGGTAATGTAGGGAAATCGTTAACAAGCAGGGAAAAGGTTGTTGAAAAGTTTAATCAGGCTTTAGCTTCCAAAAACTCTTCGAAATTAGCTAAATACATAGATTCTACAGATGTAAATCAAAAGATTGATGGTAAAGGTGTTGATGGGTTATTAAGTTATATTAAAAAAAATCCATCCTATGAAAATGAAATTAAAACATCAATAGAGGATCAATCATCAAAAATTGACACGGCTTCTAAATCAAAAGAGAGTGCGCAGGAGCTTTTGGAGCAGTTGGCTTTAGATTTTGATACAACAGATGATTTATTTACATTGAAGAAGAAAGGCAAGACTTGGCTTTTTTACGATAAATATGTTCTCGAATTCAAACCTGTTTATATTAAGTTGGAAACAAATTATAAAGATACGCAGATTTTTTTAGATGATAAGCTGATTGCTACTGCAGACAAAGAAAAATATGAAAAAGAAGTAGGACCTTATATGCCGGGTTTATATAAAATGAAAACTTCACTTAAAGGGAAATACTCAAATATTGAAAAAACCGAAGATGTGGATTTAGTAAAAGCAGGCAGTTCAAGCGATGGAAATCAAAGGGTTGCATCAGTGGATTTAAATATGGATGCATATGAAATATCAGTTGAGTCTGATTTTGAAGATTCAAAGCTTTTTGTAAATGCTAAGGATACAGGGATATTAGTCAAGGATGCAAAACAATTTGGTCCTGTTTCTAAGGATGGATCAGTCAAACTATACGCACAGAAAGAATTCCCTTGGGGCATAGAAAAAAGTAAAGAAGTAAAAGTTACTGGAGAGAACACGATTACTTTGAATATAGCTGGAGCGAATGATAAAGTAACAGCAACATTAATGGATACAATAAATGTGTATAAAAAAGGTTGGGCTGAATCAAGAACATCACGTGATGTATCAAAAATTCTAAATGTAAGTGAAAAGAGAAAGAAAATCTCTATTGAGGCTATAGAAGATATGATTAAAAACAAGGATTTAACTATTTTTAAAATGAAAACATCACTTTTTGATTTGGATAGTATTATTGTATATCAGAAGGATAATAAATATTATGCTGAAGTGGACGATTTCGGAAAAGCTGATTATATAGAGTATAAAGAAGCAGGCACGGTACCTACGGCTGTAGAGAAACAATGTGAATTTAAGTATGTATTGATTTATGATGAAACATCGAAAAAATGGCTAGTGGATTCCGTTGATGATTTATATGGCACGCCATCAGAAAATACAAAAGAATTTACTTTTTAATTCTAATTAATATTTAAATATGTAAATGGGATTGTATAACATCGGTAGTAATAGTTGTTATGCAGTCCTATTTAGTCATATTAGTAGAATGAATAGAATATGTTGAGCTTTTATGATATAATTGGATTTAATAACAAATTATATATTTAAATGTAAAAAAAGGGGAGAACTTATGTCTTTTATGAATAATTTATCAAGAATTGCTAAATCTGTAGGCGATAACGCAAGCAATATGGCAAAGAAATCTGGAGAAATGATTGAAATTACAAAATTGAACATAGCTATTCAATCACAAGAGGACAAAATAAAGATTGCTAAAAATGAAATAGGGGCTACTATTTTTTCGAAATTCGAAGAAGGAGAAGCTGTAGATCCTGATATTTTGCAGTACTGCAACTCAATAAATCAAGTTAAGAGTGATATATTGGACATACAACTTAAGATTTCTAAATTAAAAAATGTGATCAGCTGCGAGAAATGTGGACAAGAGATTGCTTTAGATACTGATTTTTGCCCTAATTGTGGTGAAAGGCATGTTACTCAAGAGGCGTCTACACCTAAGGTAGATATTGAGTTTGAGGAAAACAAAGAAAATATTGAATAGCTAGGGGGGATTTATTAATGAATACATACGAAAATATAAGTAAAGAATTAAGATCATACTTTTCAACCAATACTTTTTTTAGATTAGCATTACCATTCGATATGTTCGTTGTTTATGGTTGCGCGGGAGTAATGATTATAAATAGATTTATTAGCTTAGGTTCTTTACTTGGTTCAATTGCTTTTTATGGTTTTATAATTGGATTACTTCTTAGTTTTGCTAATGATAATAAAAAAATAATGTATCGTGGTCTTTTTGCATATGCAGGATTACATGTGTATACAGTTCTACTATATGTAATAAAGTTTAGAATTGTTGATTTTAGTTCGCTTATGGACCTTCTTGTTTTTGGAGGAATTGGTTACTTAGTATTTAAAAAAAGATACAGTTAGCGGCATTATTTCTAATAATAAAAATGCACCAATAAATTAATATAAAAAATGTATACTGGAGTAAGATGATGATTTCTGTAATATTGACAGAAATCATTTTTTATATTAAATAAATAACGGTACATATAATTTAAAAACATTTCGACAATAATATATTAAATTAAGTCTATTTTTCGTAAAAAACTAATATGAATCAATTTACAATTAAAGAGTACAAATAAGCAAAGCCATTTATTATATAACAACTATAATTTTATGATTTAGGTGGAAGCTTTGCATAAAAGAGAGTAATTTGATGAATGAAAAAAAAGGGGAAATAAAGGAAATTTATAATTTGCATAGAAGTATGTTAAATACATGAATTATATATGAAGAATTTATGAACAAACTAGAAAATTTAAATGCTAATTTTTCTAAAAGGAGTGGTTGTTTTGGTAAAAATAAAACTTGTTATTGCGGATACTGACGAGATATATGTAAATAGGCTAATTAATTTTTTTAGCGGTAGTTATAATGATGAATTAGAAATGTATTCATTTACTAACATGGACACATTAAATGATTTTATATCAAACAATAAAGTTGATGTATTAATTGCAACTGAATCATTTGGAATCAATATTAAGGAGATACCTGAAAAAATTGCTTTTGCTTATTTTTCTGATTCAGTATCCATAGATACAATAAGTGGAGTTAGAACAGTATGTAAATATCAAAAGGTGGATTTAATTTATAAAGAAATTCTTAGCTTATATTCTGAGAAGACAACAAATGTTATTGGATATAAATCGGAAAATGGAGAAATCACTAAAATACATACGTTTTTGTCTTGTAGTGGGGGCACAGGAACTTCAACTGTAGCTGCTGCTTATGCGATAAACATGGCCCGTAAGGAGAAAAAAGTACTTTATCTTAATTTTGAATTGCTAGGATCTACAAATGCATTTTTTAATGCAGAGGGGCTTTTTAATTTCAGTGATGTTATTTATGCAATTAAAAGTAAAAAGTCAAATTTAATATTAAAGCTTGAGAGTACTGTTAAAAAAGATCCTACAGGTGTATTTTTCTATGATGCTTGCAAGATGCCCTTTGATGTTATGGAAATGAGTAAAGAAGATATAAAAAAATTGTTAGACGAACTGAAAATTGCCGGAATATATGATTACATAATTATAGACACAGATTTTACATTAAATAAAAAGATGAACTTAATTATACAATATTCTAATTCACTGGTTTTTGTTTCAGATGGTACAGAAGTTGCAATAGCAAAATTTAAAATGTCCTATGAAGCATTAAAGGTTTTAGAGGAAGAACAGAAGATAAGTTTATTCTCAAAGATATCTCTTATTTATAACAAGTTTAGTAGTGAGAATGGAAAATATATAGATGATGAAAGCATAAATGTACTTGGAGGTACTCCTAGATATAAGAATGCTACAACGGTTCAGATAGCTCAACAAATATCTGAAATGGGTATCTTTAATAATATTAAATAATATAACTATTTAAAGAGGTGAGTTAGATGAATGAAGAAAAATTACCGGAATTCATATTAGGGATTAAAAAACACATAATTGATGATGTATCAATTATGAATCTTACAGATGAAGAACTTGAAAATCAGATAGAAAAGATTGTTCTAGAAAGAATAGGCGGACAATATTTGCCTATGGAGCAGAAAATTGCAATTGTTGAGGATATTTATAGTTCTATACGTGGGTTTGGATTATTAGATACTATTATTAGTGATGATAGTATAACTGAAGTAATGATTAATGGGGCTGATAATATCTTCATTGAGAAAAGCGGAAAGCTGATAAAGCTAGACAAAAAGTTTGAAAGTCAACGTCGACTTGAAGACATTATACAAAGGATAGTTGGGCTTGCCGGTAGAGAAATTAATCAAGCTAGTCCTATTGTAGATACGAGATTACCAGATGGATCCCGAGTAAATGTTGTTTTGCCTCCGATATCTTTGAGTGGACCAATAGTCACTATTCGTAAGTTTTCAAAAACTCCAATGACAATGGAAAAACTTTTAAAGTACGAATCTTTAACTCCGGAGGTAGCACAGACACTCCAAATGTTTGTTGAAGCAAAATATAATATTTTTATTAGTGGCGGTACAGGATCTGGTAAAACAACCTTCCTTAATGCACTGACAAATTATATACCAAGGGGAGAACGTATTATAACAATAGAGGATTCTGCTGAATTACAAATAACTGGAATTGATAATTTAGTTAGCCTAGAAACGCGAAATGCCAATACATCAGGCACAGGGGAAGTTACAATTAGGGATTTAATTAAATCTTCACTCCGTATGAGGCCAGAAAGAATTGTTGTTGGAGAAGTCAGAGGTGGGGAAGCACTTGATATGTTACAAGCCATGAATACGGGTCATGATGGTTCACTTTCAACTGGACATGCCAATTCCACAGAGGATATGCTTAGTCGTTTAGAAACAATGGTGTTAACAGGCGCTTCTGGGTTGCCTCTTGATGCAGTTAGGCAGCAAATAGCTTCTGCAGTTGATATAATAATACATTTATCAAGACTTAGAGACCATTCAAGAAAAACCATGGAGATAACTGAAGTTCTAAAATATGAAAATGGTAAAATACAATTAAACCCTCTTTATATATTTGAAGAAGACGATAATAGTACTATGGAAAAAGTTTCTGGAAAATTGGTAAGAACAAAAAATCCACTTCAAAACAATTTAAAACTTAAATTGTCTGGTATGAAATCAGAGATATAGGGGGGTGAGGTAATGGCACTATTCAAAAAAAAGATTAAAATTGAACCTAAACATTATTTATTTCCTGATGCTAAGGTGTACTTTGAATATAATTTGAGTATAAAAGAAAAAATATTATATTTTTTAATTGCTTTTTGTGTTGGAAGTATAGTTGGATACATATTCTATTCAAAAATTGTCATAGCAATAATTGCAGGTTTGGTAGCTGGGTATGCTTTTATACCAATAAGAAGAAAGCAAATTATTAATAATCAAATTAAAAAATTAAGAATTCAATTTAGAGATTTGTTAGAAACACTCTCCACATCTATTAGTGCAGGTAAAAACATTATAGATTCATTTATTGCTTCATATGATGATTTGAAAGGACAATATTCGGAGTCAGCAGACATGGTATTAGAAGTTAAAAATATCGTAAGTGGAGTTAATAATAACGTTAATATTGAAGATTTGCTACTTGATTTAGCAGAGCGTAGTGGTGTTGAGGACATTATTAGTTTCGCGGATGTATTCGAAATTTGTTATCGTAAAGGCGGTAATATTAAGGAGATAATCAAGAATACATATGAAATTATTGATGATAAGATGCAAATTGATATGGAGATAGAAACAATGGTTACCTCTGCAAAAACAGAACAAAAGATGATGCTTGTAATGCCCATATTATTCGTATTTATTATGAAATCTATGGGTGGAGGATTAAGTGGGCAAGGAACTCCAATAAGTATTGTAACAACAACAATAGCATTATGCCTCTTTGCACTAGCATATTTTGTTGGTACAAAAATTATGGCTATAAAATTATGAGGTGGTTTATTTGAATTTATTATCTATTATTATGCTTAGCATCGGAACGATTTTATTTGTTTTATACATAATTATTTTGAATATAGGAAGTAGTAAATATTCAGAGTATATTGATAATTTACCTGATAAAGAACATTTTTTAAAAGGTATGTACCCAGTTGGATTTTATGTTTTAGACAAAATAAAGTATAGATATTCTTCAAAATTGGATAGAAAAAGGCTAAAAGAAACCACTGTAATATTTGGAGAGAAATATGCAAGATATTACTTGAACTTAAACTATGCACAAAAAGTATCTGTAGGTTTATTTATATTACCATTTGGATTTTTATTTTATTCGTTGGTAAATAATGGAGTGATTTTCATTTTGGATTTTGTATTTATGGCTTGTGCCTTTTGGTATTACGACATGTTAATTACAGATATAATCTCTAAAAGAAATAGCGATATAGATAGAGATTTACCAAACATAATCTCAAAACTCACACTGCTTGTAAATGCAGGAATGATTTTATCAGAGGCTTGGATAAAAGTGAGCACTACAGGAAATAGCACCATTTATGAAGAAATGAGAAAAACTACAATGGAAATTCAAAATGGAACTTCTGAAATAGAGGCATATATGAATTTTTCAGATAGATGTATGAAAATGGAAGTAACAAAGTTTATTTCAACTTTAGTTCAGAATATCACTAAGGGAAATAAAGAACTGGTAACTTACCTTAAAGACCAAACTAAAATAAGTTGGGAAGAAAAGAAACATAATGTTAGACGGCAAGGTGAAAAAGCTTCAAGTAAATTACTTATTCCAATATCAATCACTTTTATTGGAATATTAATTATGATAGTTGTGCCTATATTTGCTAATTTCTCAATGTAAATTGAGATGTTATATAGATGAAAATAAAAAAATATTAAAAACGGGGGAGAAATAAAAATGTTAATGAGAGTAAATGAATGTTATTTTAGCGCAAAATTTAAATTAGAGGATTTTATGAAAAAGGAGAAAGGTAGTTCTGAGATTATAGCAATGGTACTAATTATAGCAATGGTACTTGTTTTAGCAGGAATATTTTGGGACAAGCTTTCAGAATTCTTCGATAAGTTATGGGCAAATGTTATAGCCAACGATCCAACTGGAGATATTAAGAAATAAAAATTAATTTATCAAATTAGGTCATTAAATATGCATACCACAGAGTGTGCATATTAAGGGGTGTTGTTATGAGGGAAAATTTCAAGAGATTTGTTAAGCAGGAAAAAGCATCAGCAACGATTTTGGAATATACAATAGTGTTACCTTTGGTTATGGGAGTTGTGTTTATGCTAGTTTTCACTGGGCATATTCAACACCAAAAGACTGTGCTGCAGTCTGCAACTAATAGAGGTGCAATACTTGCAAGTAGGTCTATCACTGACCCGAATTATGATTCAATAGTAACTACGAATTCAGGAAAAGATGGAAATGATATAACAGCAATATTGATAAATGATGCAACTTACAACAAGACAAAACCATATAGGTATCTGTTTAGATCAGGTGGGGTTATTCCTAGAGCTGAAAATGATGTTGATAATATTATTAGAATTAATTCATTATTTCCTGATGGAGTACCTGTGGTTGAAGCTAAAGAGGTACCAGGTATTTTTAGAAAAGTAATTGTAACTGCAAAACAGGACTATAAAGTTCCTGTTCTACTGCCTGGGTTTGATATACCTAGTTTTTTAACATTAGAATCAGAAAGTACAGTGTATGTTAATCAACCAGCAGAATTTATTAGAAATGCAGATTTTGCAATTGATTTAGTTCAACCTTTAGTTGATAACGTGGTTACAGAAATCAACACTATATTCAAAGAAGTTTCATTTTTCAATAAGTAAAATAGTAAAGATAGAGGTGTAATGAACAGTGAGCAGAAAGACTAAAAAACGAATAGAAGGCTCAATATCTATTTTCTTGGTTATTATTCTTGTACCTATGATATGTTTATCTGGGCTGATTGTTGATGCATCAAGAGTGCAACTTGGCAAATCTATGGTAGCAAGTGCTGGAGATTTAACAATGAATTCTGGGTTAGCTAATTATGACACGGTGTTAAAGGATGTATATGGGCTATTTGCGGTTTCCCAAAATGAAGATGATTTGTCTGCAAATCTGGAAAAATACTTTACAGATACACTGATAGCGAATAAAGTGGTTGGATCAGCAGAGGAAATTGACGCTCAACCGATCTTAAAAAGTATTAGTGATGAATTTTCAGGGAAGTCGTCTAACCTGTTAAAAATGGAAGTGGAAGACTTTACTGCAACAAAAGTACCAGGGAGTGACCTTGCAAGTCCTAACATTCTTAAAAATCAAATAGTGGAATTTATGAAATATCGTGCCCCTGTAAATGTGGGACTTAGTTTTCTTGATTCAATGTCAGCTTTTAGCAGGCTTTCTAAGCAGGCAGATGTAACTAAACAAAAGGTGAATGTGGATGAAAAGGCAGCTGATTTTAACGATGCCTGTGGTAAATTATATAAAAAACTAAACGAATATAATGAAAAGATTAAGACTGATAATCCAAACTTATGGAAAGCAAGTTATGATAAGTATGGGACAAGTTATGAAACTATTAATAAAACTGTTATAATTTTGATGAGTGATATACCTGTAGCGGATGTTTTTGTAAAAAAGAATGAAAATGCGGACTATCCGTATTACATAGAAGGACTTTTCCCTGTAATTATAAATGAAGTAACCATCGAGGCTCTAATAGCAAAGAGAAAACAGATAATGGCAGAAGTAGATACTACTGATTTTAATATGAATTATATTAAAAAACTTATGGATGTTGTGAATAGCAAAAGTAGTTTGACCTTAGGTGAAAAATCACAATATCTAATATTGTACGAGAAATATATAGAAAAAATTGCATTGTTAATAAGATATGATGAAAAATGCAAAGAAGTTTCTGGGACTCAGAGTGTTCTAGATCCTAAAAGCAATAATAAATTAAAAGATGCAGTGGCTATTTCAGAAATGGCTAAGTCTATTAATGGTGAAATTGTTAAAGCAAAGAATGAAAGTGACATTTTATGCAAGCAAGCTCAAGCGGATATAACAAAAAAAATCACATTCATAACTGATACTGAAACTTTAATAAATGATTCTATAGACAAAATGGGAAAAGCGTTAGATGCTGCGAAAGTTGTTGGTGCTGCCAATAAGACATTTAAAGGTTCTGTTGATACTTACAATACTGGTGGAGGTGAAGATGCTTTTAGTTCCGCAATGGGTCAAGAAACTAAATATAATGAGAAAGCCTTTGATGAAAAATCAGTTGAAGAACTTAAAAAGCAGCTTGAAGCTCACAAGAAATTTTTAGACACTTTAAAACCAATATTAGCAAGCGTTACATATGGTGGGACATCAATAAAAGATATTGGTAGCTTTGAGGATGCAAAAAAGGTATTAGCAGGTGCCAAAGATCCTTCAGGAAAAACCTATAAGCAAAAGATAGAAGAGGCAACTCCATCAAATGTTAATCAAGCATTTATAGATGGAATATACAAAAATGCATTTAAACAGGAAATCTATCCAGCACAAACATCACTAACTATAGGTGAGCTAGAGGGTGGATTTTGGAAGTATCTTGTAGCTGCATTTTCTGCTAATGAAACTAAAGCGGATGAAGAAACAAAAATAAAGGATGAGATAGGTAACATGGCTAAAACGGACTCCAATAATATAAATGAGGGGGAAGTGACTGGCATTCCGGCAAGTTCATATAAAAATTTGCCATCTGGGCCTGTAGAGGGTGGTGCCAATAGTACAAAAGTTGATTATCAAGTAGGTAAAAATAAGGGTTTTTTTGATTTACTTGGAACCATGAATGATACGGTTAAAAATCTTTTAAGTCCTGGCGGGTTTGAAAATGTTTTAACAACTGGAAGAGATAATCTTTATGTAATGGATTATGCATTTAATATGTTTTCCTTTCATACACAGAAAGCTGAATATACTAAAGATAATAAGGAATCAACTAACCCAGAGGATATAAAAACATTATCAAATATTAAAATAAATTCATCAAATAATGCAATGTATGGTGCAGAAGTAGAATATCTTCTTTACGGAATGGGAACCCCAAAACAAAATGTGGATAAAGCAAGAGGAAATATTTTTGCTTTAAGATTCATTGCAAATTCAGGGTATGCTCTAACAAATGCAGAAATAAGAGGTATCACATTGCCACCAGCTTTAGCAATACAAACAGCATCAGCTGGGTTTATACCCTATAAGTTGCCACAAGTAGTTATGCAGTTATGCCTTGCTTTAGCAGAATCTGCTGCAGATCTTTCTGCAATGGAAGCAGGAAATAAAATAGCTATTTTAAAGTCAAATGAAACCTGGGTAATGTCTCCCAAAGGTGGCATGAATTTGGCTAGAGATATTGTTAAAGATAAATCGGCAACAACTATAAATACTGCGGCTGGAAGGGTAAAAGGTGCATTAAGCGATTTAATTGATAATACAGGGAAGAAGGTAACCGTAAAAGCAACGGATTTAATTGAGGATGTAAGAATAGCTACCACTGCAAAAGCAACGGAAGCAGTGGGGGAGTTATTTAGTATTTTTTCGGAAAAAATGTTAACATCCTTAGACCAAACGGTGAAAGACGTTAAAGATGGTAAAACCCCACCGCAAGCTGCCAAACAAATCACCGATGCTGCCTTGGCTGAAGTTCAAACTTATATCGACGGACAAGCAGATGGTATTATTAAAACTATAATGCAAGAATATTTTATAAGTATTGAGAAGATAGCCACAGACATTAACAAAGAGTTAGAAGCAGCAATTGGTGATTTATATAATAATTCGTCAGCAGATTTACTTATGAACGTTGAAAAAAAGGTTGCAACTCAGGTTGAGGCTGGTATAAAAATTTTAACAGATAAAATTGGTGGTAAGTTGGAGAGTACTATGACAGAATATGAAAATAAAATAATTGGATATGGAGAGGGAAATATAGATAAAACGGCGGATAAGGCAATAGAAGCAACAAATGAATTTTTTGACAAAACATTTGCTAAATATACTGATAAGTTGCCTGATGTTTCAGGAAAAGTTGATCTAGCTAAACCAGATAAAAAAGGTAAAAATAGTTCCATAATAACTATGCTTAAATTTGGATATAGCGATTATTTGAAAATGTTTATGTTTGGTAATATTACTTCAAACGATGATTTAGTTGTTCGAAGAATAGCTGACGTTATTCAAATAAATGTAGGTAATGGTTTCACGGATACTACGCCATTATATACCCATAAAAAAGGTGCTGGGTTTAGAATGAATAAGGCAAATACCTATATTGAGATTAATGCTACAGTCAAGCTATCAACTATGTTTATGGCACTACCTATGTTAACAAAATCAACAAAAGATTCAGAAAAAAAAGCAGTAGAATATTTTCCTATAAAATATAAAAGTGCATTAGGTTATTAATATAAATTCAGAGGAGTGAAGTTTTATGAAAAAAGTAAAAATAATTATATCAGCAATTTTAATTACAGGACTATCTATGTCTTTAATAGGTTGTGGTAAGGATAATGCAGAAACAAAGAGTGGGGACACAACAACTGAGCAGTCAACGAAAGCAGATACCAAAACAACAGATGATAAACATGATTTCCAGAAGGATCCATCTTTACCACTCACATTATCTGTAGAATTAGATACACAAAAATATAGTGTAGATTATCCATGGGGTATAGCAAGTGCTAGAAGTGGGGCTTTTTCTGATACTGAGGGTATGTATGTTATTTATGATCAATTTGTACCAAATCTCTCAGATGTAGATTATGGGGTTGATCCTACTAAAATTACTAAAGCAGATCAAGTTATAGAGGGAATGAAGGATCAGTTCAAAAATACTGCAGCATCTAAATTGCCTTTATCTAAAGCCGAGAGCTATAAAATAACTAAAAAAGAGAATGTTACAATAAATGATTGGGATATGTGTAGGTATGAAGGAGAGTTTACATTAAAAGATACAGCAATAATTACTTTAAAAGACAAAAAGGCACCTTTTGTGGCTTATGGAGTTATAAAAGATGCACATCCTGTTTACTTTATAGTTGTTGATGAATCAGACAATCATGATAATATTAAAGAAATAGGTGTGCTAGCAGATAAGATAGCTAAAACTTTTAGAGACCTTGACAAGGAATAAATCTTAATTTTGATAATATTTTAATAAATATTAAATAAAAAATAAGGAAGTCGATAAAAATGGATTTAAATACGGATAAAGTAAAAAGTACTGACAAATTTAACTTGAATATTAATGAATCAGTGGAATTAAACGAGGAAGAAGAAGTTGAATTTTATAAGAAAAATGGAGTGAGTCGAGAAACTTTTAAACATATGGGTAAAGATATGCTTCAAGGCAGTATAGACAGCTACAAGCCTAAAAATATGATTACAGGATTTTTCACAAATGTTTTTATGGGTGTGTGTATTATATTACCGCCAGTAGGACTCGTACTATCTCTCTTTAAGTTGAAAAGCTCTGAAAAGGAAACTAGATATATAGGTAAAATAGGTATTGGGATATCAATAGGAGCATTCGTAGTTTGGAGTATGATATTATAGGGTAATGATTTAATGACATTCACATGGAAAGTCACCCACTTTTAAAAGGGGGTGATTATTTATATAGTATAAACGTTAATATTGAAAGTGTGGTGATAGTATGAAAAGACTAAAAACACAAAGAGGATCAGCAAGTATAGAGGCGACGGTATCCTTAACAGCATTTATATTTGTAATTATGGCTATCTATGCAATTGTTAATTTTTGCATAGTTCAGGCGAAGATGGCCACTGCAATAAATAGCACTGCAAAGGAGATATCTCAGTATTCATATATGTACCATGCGTTAGGTGTACAGGAGTTAGACACAAAAGTAACAGAGGGTAAGAAGCAGGCGTTAGATGCATATGATGCAATATCTGCATTAATTGAAAATCCAGATGTTGAGGCTAAAGCTGGAACTGGTGATGGTACCGGCGATTTAGCTAAAGTTATAGATGATAAAAAAATACCTGTTGATGGAGAACTTGCTAAAATGCAAGAGGCACAATCGGCAATCTCGGGAGCTGTTAAGGATCCAGCTGCATTTGTGAAAAGCATAGGCGCACTTGGTGCATCTGTAGTTATTGATAAAGTTAAATCTCATCTTATTGCAGCACCAATAGCTAAGGGACTTTCGCAGAGGCATTTTGGAGAAACTTCAGCAGAGGCTAACACGTACCTTGAAAATCTTGGGGTAGTTGGAGGTTACGATGGAGTAAATTTTGATATGTCTACCATGTTAGTTTCTGGTAATCCACAGGATATTCAAATTATAGTTTATTATAATATAGGTATGTCATCAATATTCCCAGTTGATTTAAAGATTACAATGTGTCAAAGAGCTTCCGCGAGAGCATGGCTTGGGGGAGATTTAGAACCCAAAAATGTTGTAGTTGAAGCAGATAAACCGCAGAATGAGGCAGTTGAAGTAGTTAAACCAGGGGATGAGGCAGTTAAAATTGGGACTGAAGTTGATAAATTGGGGATTATGCTTAAGTCTGCATCTGGGCTTAGCGAGGCACTTAGTCTAATTAGTAAAGTGGATTTTGCAGGAGTGGAGGATGTAAAAATAAAGACATTATTCAGCACTATTGATGAATCATCAATGTCGAAATCAGATAAAGTTACTGAAAAAGCAACACTTTTTAGAAAAATCTTGTCTCAGGGAGCTAAATCTAATGCTATGGTTGTTGCTGATTCTACTTACATTGATGTTATTACGGGAGATATTAAATGGCCATCAAATCCTCCAGGCGGATTCGCAATTAATAATCCACCTTCAAAGTCATTAATGGTGGGGACAATTATAGACAGGTATGGTGATCCATTAGGTTCATATATGTCACCAGTCGGAACACCTTATGGTGAACGTGCATTACCTTACATAGAGAATCCTAATGCATATCATAAATATAGAGTTATTAAACAAATCGATAATGTGAAATATGGTAAAATTGCGTCGGTATTTAATCAACCAGGAGGAGGTATTCAATATAAACTTCCAGATATAGTTGATAATCTTTTGAAAACAGATAATAAATATTTAGAAGAAATATTTAATTAAAACCAGGAGGAGACAGCATGAAAATTATAGATTTAGTACAAAAATTAGAAGCTAAACAAGTCCCAAAACATTTGTACCAGGTTGGAAACTATGGGATTACTGATCAAAAATTATGTTTAAAAAATGAAAATAATAGATGGATTGTTTTTTATAGTGAGAGAGGGGATAAATTAGCTCTTGCTACTTTTAATACTGAGGAAGATGCTTGTGAAGAATTTTATAGTAGAATTGTGTCAAAAGCAAAGTTATAATAGATGATTTAGTATTGTTGCAAGGAGTATTACCAGTTGATTTAAAAATTACAATGTGCCAAAGAGCCTCAGCGACAGCATGGCTTGGGGGAGATTTGAAACTACCGTAGGAGGAAGCACGAAAATGAAATATGTAATAGTGTTAGTATCAGTATTATTTGCAGTTTTGGTTGGTATATGTTTTATTATATATTTTAAAGCTCAAGAGGTTAATCAGCAGCTATATCTTAAGGGAAAATTGCAAACTATTTTCAAGTTGGATACAAAAACAATATTAGTAATAATATTTCCAATAATAATTGGAATCATAAGTTTTTGCATAGAATATTTTGTTTATAAAAAAAATATAATTTTATGTTTCAGGTGGCAACTTACAATAATGATGATGTTTCCAATTGGATATATTGATTTAAAAGAAAAGATAATTCCTAACAAACTTTTAATTATTGCTCTTGCTTTTACCTTGCCTTTACTTATATTGCAAGGCACTTTTTTTCCGGATATGATATTTACAATTCTTAGATCTAGTATTGCGGGAGCTTTACTTGGGGGAGGAATTTTCTTTAGTACGTCATTAATCGTAAAAAATGGTATTGGTGCAGGAGATACAAAAATGTACCTAGTCTTAGGACTTATGGTTGGTTTTGTTCCAATCTTCAATATATTGTTATACTCAATGATAATCGGTGCAGTTACTGGTATAGTATTAATGATTTTAAAAAAGAAAAATTCTAAAGATAGTTTGGCACTTGCACCTTTTACGCTGGTAGGCGTGATTTTGGCTGTGCTGATAGGTGTATAGGGGGGGAATAAATGAAAAGTAAAGTGAGCGTAATAGCTTTAATTGTAATAGTTATAATAGCTTCTTGGGGAATTTCTTTTAATAATCAGCATAAAAAAGCAGAGAGATTAAGCGCGATTAAGCAAGAAATAAAAACAAATGAGAAATTGGGTGTTTACAAGCGTGTTATATCACTGTATAAAGAACTAATTACATTAGATGATAAAAATATTGAACTATATTCTAAATTGGCAAATTCATATAAAAATGTTGAACAAAATAAAAATTATGAAGAAACCTGTAATGTAATAATAAAAAAGTTTCCGAATAATATTCGCGGGTATCTTGAACTAGCAAAATATTATGCAAAAGACGAACGTCACGATGTAGTAATTGAACTTCATAATAGGTTGCCCGAAAGTTTAATTAACAATAAGGAATTTATTGATATTTATAAAAATAGCGAATATAAATTTATATATTTGTCTCGTTCTTATCAAGATATTAGCCAATTTACTAATGATTTTGCAGTTGTTGAACAAAAGGATCTATATGGTTATGTTGATAAAGGCACCTCAGAGGTAATTGATCCGAAATTTACTAGCGCTAAAGCCTTTATAGAGGATAAAGCAGCGGTTTTCAATAAAAATGAATGGTACTTTATTGACAAAGAAGGAGATAAAATTCTAGCAACTTCAGAAAAAGTAGAAGATTTACATTCTATAAGCGAGGGATATGCATCAGTAAAGATAAATGGAAAGTATGGATTTGTTGATGAAAAATTCAATAAAGTAAAAATTGATTATGATTATACAACAAATTTCTACAATGGAGTAGCTGCAGTTAAAAAAGGTGATAAATGGTCAATTATAAGTAAAGATTTTAAAGCTGTAACTGGCTATATTTATGAAGATATTGTTTTTGATGACTCTAATATTTGTAGTAGAAATGGAATTATTTTTGCGAAAAAAGATGGGAAATACAGTATGCTAGATTTAACTGGGACTAGTATAACAAAGGATACTTATGAAGCAGTAAAAATGTTTGCATCGGCTGAGCCGGCAGCTCTTAAGAAGAATAGTAAATGGGGATTTGTTAATAGTAAAGGTAAGGTCATAATTGATTTCAAATATGACGATGCTGATTCTTTTAGTTTGGGCATTGCCCCTGTATCAATAAATGGAAAATGGGGATATATTAATTTAAAGGGTGAGATTGTAATTCCAAATGAATTCGATGGAGCGAAACCATTTTATAAGTCTGGGGTGGCTTCTGTGAAAGTCGAGAGTGTATATAGATTTATAGAGCTTATTAAATATAGATAATATTAGGAGGATGTAGCGAGTGATAGATTTAGCTTATGAAAACCAAGGTACAAATTCATTTCTGGTATGTAAATTAGATCCACAAGAAGTAGTTGATACAATGAGTATGGGAATGATATCAAATAATAAAATATTTGGTGTTATACCATTTTCTTATTCACAAAATGATAGTGAAAGAGTTTTTAAATATAATATATCTTCAAAAATAAATTTGAAACAGTATTTTTCTGGACAAGTTAAAAAGAGATCTTTGCTCAATGTTTTTTCAAGTATAGCTGCATCTATATTTAATTCAGAAGAATATATGGTGGAACCTAATAAGTTTATGATTGATATTGAATATATATACGTGGATGTAAGCACAGCGGAGGCGGCGCTTATATGTTTACCTATTATTAATGAAAAAGAAATAAATATTGATATGGGTAAGTTTTTTAAGGATATAGTTTATAGCATACAGTTTGATCAAAGTGAGAATTGCGATTATGTTGCTAGGATTATTAGCTTTTTAAATAGTAATACTAATTTCTCTTTGCTTGATTTTAAAAAAATTGTAGATGGTCTAATAAGTGAAAATATAACGCATTCACAAATAGCATCAAGCGTTTTAGTTGAGAAAAAGCCTATTATAGTTAAGCAGGCGCCGTTATCTACGCCTCGTCCTACTCAGATACCTAAAGTGTCAACTCCACAAGTACCACAAGTGGTACAGCTTAAAAAAGAGTCTAAGAAAGATGTTAAGATTAAAAAAGAGAAAAAAGGGTTTTTCTGTTGGGGAAAAGGAAAAAAGAAAGAAATTCCTACACCTTTACCAAAACAACAACCGATATATGCAGTTCCTGGTCTAAAATCGGTTAACTCAAATGAAATCACAGAAAGTCCAAATTTAGAACCATCTTTGAAAGTCAATCAAAATTCACAACAGAATTTTGGTGAAACTACAGTGCTCGGAGTTAGTAATGCTGGAGAAACTACAGTACTTTCTGAATTAGACATACAAAAATCAAATGTCCCATTTATCATAAGAACAATAGGTGGAGAAAAAATCTCCCTAAACAAACCTGTATTTAGAATTGGGAAAGAAAAGAGTTATGTTGATTACTTTATAGCTGATAATACAGCGGTAAGTAGGAGCCATGCTGACATAATTGCAAGAGATGGTGAATATTTTGTCCTTGATAACAATTCTACCAATCACACATATGTAGACAATGAAATGGTTCAAAGTAATATTGAAATAAAAATTACAAATGGTTCAAAGTTGAAGTTTGCAAATGAGGAATTTGAATTCAAATTGTCGTAGTGAGGAAGTGATTGATATTAATTTTTTAGTAGCAGCACATACAGATGTGGGAATAAAGAAAAATACTAATCAGGATTCCTTGTGTATTAAAACGGCAAACACCAATTTGGGAAAAGTAGTCCTTGCAGTTATTTGTGATGGGATGGGTGGATTATCAAAGGGCGAGCTTGCTAGTGCAACTTTAGTAAAAGCCTATTCAGACTGGTTTAAGGATTCCTTTCCTCAACTTCTATACAATGGATTATCAGATGATATATTAAAATCTGAATGGGAAAACATCGCGTTTACTCAAAATGAAAGAATAATGAGGTACGGAGAAAGTCAAAGAGTGAATTTAGGAACTACTTTAACAGTGCTTCTTATGGCAAAAAACAGATATTATGTTCTTAACATTGGTGATAGTAGGGCATATGAAATAAGTGATACTATATTCCAAATAACAAAGGATCAGACAGTTGTGGCTAGAGAAATTGAAAGAGGTAATATGACACCTGCTCAAGCAAAGGTTGACCCTGGTAGAAATGTGTTACTTCAATGTGTTGGTGCATCAAAAATTATTGAACCGGATTTCTTTGCAGGTGAGGTTAAAGAAAATGCTGTTTACATGCTTTGTTCAGATGGATTTAGGCACGAGATAACGCAAAAGGAAATTTTCACAAGCTTTAATGCAGATATTCTTACTAATGAAGATATCATGAAAACTAAAGCTATTTATCTAGTTGAATTAAATAAGCAAAGACTAGAGCAAGATAATATATCTGTTGCATTAATTAGAACCTTTTAGTTTGGAGGTGTAGTATGACTAAGATTGGAACAATTATTGATGGAAAATATGAATTACTTAAAAAAATAGGTCAAGGCGGCATGAGTGTTGTTTACCTTGCAATGGATAACAGGTTAAATAAGCAGTGGGCGATTAAAGAGGTTCGAAAAGACGGAGTTAAAGATTTTGAGATTGTAAAACAGGGATTAATGGTAGAAACTAATATGCTGAAAAAATTTAGTCACCATAATCTTCCAAGGATCGTAGATATTATTGACGTGGATGGAAATTTTTATATTGTCATGGACTATATTGAAGGTCAACCTCTTGCCACTATGCTAAATGAATATGGAGCTCAACCACAGGAATATGTCATCGAATGGGCAAAACAACTTTGTGATGTACTTGAATATCTACATACAAGAAATCCACCAATTATATATCGTGATATGAAACCTGCTAATGTAATGCTCAAACCAGATGGTGATCTAATTTTAATTGATTTTGGAATTGCAAGAGAGTATCACAAGCAAAATCTTGCGGATACGACGTGTTTAGGAACACAAGGATATGCTGCGCCAGAACAGTTTGGAGGGCAGGGGCAAACAGACCAAAGGACAGATATATATTGTTTAGGTGCCACGCTCTATCACCTAGTTACAGGGCATAATCCCTGTGAACCACCTTATGAGATATATCCAATAAGACAATGGAATCAATCATTATCAACTGGACTTGAAAAAATCATTCTAAAATGTACTGAGCGTAATCCAGATGATAGATACCAATCTTGTGCTGAGCTTATGTATGCATTTGAACATTATGATGAGATAGATGATACATATAAAAGGAAGCAAGTAAAAAAACTCATTACATTTTCTATATCATCATTTTTATGTATTATAGGAATGGTTGTATTTCTATTTGGTTATTACGGAATAATTAATAAAAGAATGTCTGATTATAACAGTAGAATTAACGATGCTATTACATCAGTAGCAGATTCTGTAGCTAAGGGTGAGTTCACTAAAGATGCCGTAGATAAATATAATTTGGCTATAGATATAGATCCCTCAAAAAAGGATGCATATATTAAACTCCTTGATTATTATACAAGAATGGGACAAACAAAGAATGGATTGGACACGTTGACATCAATGATTGCTAGCAATGATGGTGGATTAAAGAAAAACAATGATGTATTAATGTATGTAGCAAGACTATTTTTTAATGGGAACCCCAATGATTCTTCTTTTGATGTGGACTATGAGAGTGCAGCAAAATATTTTGGGATGGTGGATGATAAAGTACTACCAGAGGCCACTTATTATAAATCAATTTCAGTATCGTTATCAGAATTTAGTGCAAGAGTTGACTGGAAATCAGTATTAAACAATCTTAAAAAGTTTGAGGTATATAATGATAGCCAGAATATTGATAATACACAAATAGAAAATTATTTATCACTTTCAAGCGTTTATATTGCAAATAAAAGTTATATAAGGCAGGTAGAAGCAGATCCGTTTACGGCAGCTATTAAAGTAATAGGAAAGGCACAAAAATCAGTTGAATTTTTAAAAGATCAAAATACTACAAATGTTTATCAAACTGATATAATGCGGCGTTTAGGTGATGCTTACTATTTAAAAGCGGCTTTTAATGATAGTAATAAAATTCAGGCTAACCTTGATTATGATATAGCAATAGCAAAATATTTAGAATTAATACCAATAATTACAAAAGAAGATACAAAAATAAAATTAGAACAGTTAATAGCAGAAATGTATAAAGCAAAGGGCGATTTTGCAACCGCAGCAATAAATTTTGAAAGTTTAATATTAAAATATCCAACTTACTCTGGGTCATATTCTAGTTTTGGATTGATGGCTCTCATTGATATGAATAATAAAGCAAAGGCTGTAGAGCTTTATAATAAAGCAAATGCGTTTCCAAGTTCCAAGAATGATTTTAACTTTAAATCTCTTGAGCAAAAGCTTAAGAATGCAGGAGCGATATAAGGAGGAAAGTAGATGAGATATGAGATAATGTATTATGTAGGTATGGCTATGGTAATACTTATGTTTATTGTTTCGGTATTATTATTTATAAAACTTAAGATATATAAAGTAATAGGGGACTTAACAGGAAGTACAGCTAAAAAGGCTATTAAAAATAAGCGAGAATATAATATGCAAACAAATGAAAAAATTTATCATACAGGGGCTATGAATAAAGAAAGAGGTAGACTAACAGATAAAATGTCACCTATAAGTAGGGTTTTAAGAAAATTAGGACAACCTGGAAAGATTAGCGGTGAAACGTCATTGTTGGCTCAGCAACACCAACATAAAGAGGAACAGCAACAGGAGCAGGAGAAGGAGAAGGAACTGAATTCTGAGTATTACTTTGATATAGATTTCGACCTTATGCTGATAAATACTAATGAATCTATTTAATGGGGGATTGTAAAATGGAAAGAAAAAGATCATTTCAAAATGGATGTTTTGTAATGATAATAATAGGGTTTTTAGTATCATCGACAATGGTTTTCTTAATACCTTTTGCTTCATTTAAAGGAAGTGGCGTATCGTTCGTATTAGCTTACGTTATTGGTGGTGGATTTTGGTTAGGATTACTGATAAGTTTAATATTTATGACGATTTTGGATTCTCATAGGAGAAATAGGATAAATAAGAAAAAAGCTGGCAATAAAAACAGAAAAAACAAAGCAGTTGCAATAATAAAATTTTTCAGTAACAAACCAGCAACTTTCTTTGATTGGATTTTTATAATATCAATAATTTCAGAAATAACGATTTTAGTTTTAAAAAGTACAAATCAATTATTAACTATTACTGTTTTATTTTTACTTGTCTTTTCATTTGAAATGCATTGTGTATTTAACGGTAAAAATTATTTGTATATTAGTTTATCAAAGAGAGAAGAATTGGTTGGGGGGGGAACAAAATGAAAATAAATATTGGGGAAAAAATTTCGAAAAGGATGATTGCAATTTTCATGGTATGTATGATGATTTTCACCATGCTACCAATTGGTATGTTTGGGGCGCCGTTATTGGAAGTAAAGGCAGAGGTTACAACAGGTACAATTTCCGGGGTAATAAGTGGTGGAAATTTAGGAGTGACAGTTGAGCTTATTAATTCTAGTTCAGCTTTAGTACAAACAATGACAGCAGCTACTAATGGAGCTTATTCTTTTACAGGGGTGGTTTATGGTGAGTATACTATATCCGCTAGTAAATTGGGTTATAAAGTAGAATCAAAAGCAGTAAATATTTCGAACTCAATATCAGTTGCTGTTGATTTAACTTTACATGTCACAGATGATTATACAGTTACGGGGACAGCTGGTGTGGAGAATTGGTACACTAGTGAAGTTACATTGAAAGCTAAATCGGGAAAGCAAATATGGAATGGTATTGAGTGGTCAGATAAATATATTGTGTCCACTGAGGGTGAGGATCAAAAGGTAGTAATTAAATTAAAAAATGGTGGAACTGAATCAGTTGCTAATGTTCTAATTAGTATTGATAAAGTCAGCCCGACGGTATCAGAACCAATAGCTGATTTTGACAATACTGTTTGGAAGACTAGTAAAAAGGTATCATTTACTGCAAGTGACTTAATAAAATTAGATAGGGTATATTGGAGTAACGAAGATAATGCAACTGCTGGTACGGATTTAACTATAACAAGCACACCTGGAAGTTATCAATTTAATGTTGCGGAAAAAGGGAAGTATTATGTATACGCGGTAGATGAAGCAGGAAACACAACAAAAAAATCAATTGATATTGATAATGTTGATTCTGAAAAACCAACAATAAAAAATGTTACTAAAAGTAAAAATGCTGAGTGGTCTAATGTTGCTGAGACTGTTACTTTTGAGGTAGCAGATGCCGGTTGTGGAATTGAAAAAGTAATGTATGGCACATCTGCGGTTAGTTCAGAAGCAACAGGAGTGGCAAAACTTAAAGATGAAAAAGACGGTAAATATGACTTTACAACACCCACTACAGAGTTTAATGGTACTTATTATATATGGGCATATGATAAATTAGGGAATATATCAGATGTTAAAAAGGTTATTATGAATACAGATACAACACTACCAACTATTAAGCCAGAAGATATAGTTTTTAGTGATAAAGGTGGGCTACTAACTAAAATAGGTAGTTTTATTACTTTTGGATATTTTTCAAAAAGTGATGTTACGGTTACAATTACAGCTTCTGATGTAGCAGGTTTAGGGGGTGAAGTAGCTTCAATTTCCTACTTCACAGCTAAAGATAAAGCGGGCGCACAACCAACTTCTGACAAGGAAATGACAAAAAATGTTGGAGTGAAATCAAAAAACGAGGTATCATTTACCTTAAAACCAGACTTTGAAGGTTATGTGTTAGCAACTGCTAAGGATAAAGCAGGGAATGAAATGGTAACACCAATAGGATCCTCAAATGGACTAATGATTGAGAATAACAATATAAATAAACCAGAAATTAAAATCACGCCAGGTGCTACAACAGGTCCATTTAATGGGTGGTTTAATGAGCAGGTTAATATTAAATTTGATGTGAAAAACGTTAAAGCTGGTATTGCAAAAATAAATTACACAATTAAAAATGACCATGATACTACAAATCAAGTTGAGGAGGAAGTAATATTAACAAACTCATCAACAACTACTTTACCAACCTCGTGGGATCCAGCAGTTATACTTTTAAATAAAGACGGTAAAAATCTAGTTACAGTAAAAGTAACTGATAATGCTGGAAATTATAAAGAAGAAAGTACTACAGTAAATATTGATAAAAAAACACCAGTGAAACCAACAGTAACTACAGAATATGATAGTAAAATTTGGACAAGAAAAGACGTAGTATATACTATTACAGAAGGAACACCAACAACAGATTCAAGGGTATTGAAATATCAATATAAGGTATGGGATAAAATAGGGACAACCATGATTCAGGATTGGACAGATGTTACAGAAGGTAACGAGACTATAAAAAATCAAGTTACAATCAAGGATAAAGGGCATAAGAATATACAGTTTAGGACAGTGTCAAAGGCAGCAATTAATGGAGTGGAAACTGAAAAATATACTGTTCAAGTTGACATAGGAAAACCTCTTGATCCAACTGCAACTATTGATACTGTTCAAATTGATAACAATAAATGGTATAGTGCAGATGCTAAAACAGTAGTGTTAAACGTAGCACAAGAAGTAGATAGAGCTGAGAATTATATATCATATAAGCTTGACGGTGGTGAATGGATTAAAGGGAAAGATGTAAAACCGGTAAATGTAACGGTAAGTGGTGATAAAAACCATTCTCTTGTAGTTATGACTGAAAATACGGCAGGAAATAAGAGTGATGAAAAAACATATAATATTAATATCGAAAAAACACTCCCAACTATTAATGAAAATGATATAGTTTATAAACCAATAGATCAACCCAAACTATCTAGGATAGGTAATTTCCTTTCCTTTGGATATTTCTTTAAGGAGAAGGTTAATGTTACAATAAAAGCTTATGATCCTGGCGAAGTTACCTCAGGAGTAGAATCAATTTCCTATTATACTGCTAAAACTAAAGATGCTTTAGGAACCTTTATAAAAGATGTTCCTTTAGTTTCAAATGCTATAACATTTGAACTCCCAATAGGATTTGAGGGTTATGTGTTTGCTATAGCTAAAGATAAAGCTGGAAATGTAATGGGCAGTCCAACTGTATCAGATTTTAGTTTAATGCTTGAGAATGTTAAACCTAATATTATAATTACACCATCAGCTAAAACAGGTTCATTAAATAATGGCTGGTATAATGGACAAGTTAATATTAATCTTAATGTAAAAGAGGATAAATCTGGTATATCAAAAATAGTTTATAAAATTGGATCACAAGCTCAAGTGGAAGAGACAATAACAAATTCAAATCCTTTACCATTAGCGCCAGCAGTAGATATACCACTAGTTTGGAACAAAGATATTACATGGTCAGAAGAGGATGGGAAAGATCTTCCAGTTTGGATTGAAGTAACTGATAATGCTGGTAATGTTGAAACAGTTGATACTAAAGTAAACATTGATACAAATAAGCCAGGTGAATTAGATGTAAAAACATCTTATGGAAATAATACTTGGACTAAACAAGACGTACTTTATACCATTAATGGAGAATCAACAGTGTCAAAGATTCTAAGATATGAATATAAGGTATTGGATGAAAATTCAAAAATAGTTACCGATTGGACAACTGTCTCAGAGGGAACAGAAGCTCTAAAAAATCAAGTTACAATTAAACGTGAGGGTAAAAACAATGTTCAGTTTCGGTCAGTGTCATATGCAGAAGTTAACGGCACAGAAAATGCTACAGACAAGTATATTGCTTTAATTGACAAAGTTAAGCCTCTTAATCCAAATGTATCTATTGATGGGGCTGGGCTTAGTAATGATAGATGGTATAGTGCAACTGATAAAACAGTAGTATTAGCCATAGCACAAGAAGATGATAGAGCTACGAATAACACCTGGTATAAGCTTGATAATGGTGAGTGGATTCAAGGCGCTTCAGTAGTTATAAGTGGCGATTTATCACATTCTCTTGTCGTGAAAACAGTAGATATTGCTGGGAATACTAGCAAAGAGATTGAATACAAGGTTAATATTGATAATACATTACCAATACTAACGAATGGAAATATATCATTTCATAAGAAGAATACAGGATCATTTGAAAGATTTATGAATTTTGCTAGTTTTGGACATTTCTTTAATGAGAAAATCTCCGCTACGATTACAGCAACTGATGCTACTAGCGGTGTAGCAGCTATTACTTACTACGCAACGCAAGAAGATAAAACAACAAAGATTATTACAGATACTAAAGTAAATAATTCTTCTTCTAACAAAACATCTCAAAGTGTAACTTTTGATATAAACTCAAATTTCAAAGGGTATGTATTTGCAAAAGTTGTAGATGTGGGAGGAAATGAGATACCTGATTTTGTAACATCAGATGGTGTTATTATTGAGGATAAGAATAAAGAGCCTAGTGCGGCTAACATTGAAATAGTGCCAATAACAAAGCCTAATGCAAATGGATTTTACAAGGGCGATGTAGAGGTAAGCCTTAAAGTTAGTGACAATTATTCAGGAATAAATAAGATTAAATATACTGTTGGATCTGGAGAAGAGAAAACATATACTGCGCCAAATACAAGCAAGGATTATCTAACTAAAACATGGCAACAAAATGTAACAGTGCAAGCTCCAGAAAACAATAACAATAACGTGGATATTACACTAACGGCAGAAGATAATTCAGGTAATATAAAGACTCAAACTATTTCTATGAAAATAGATATTACAGTGCCAGTAATTGAAGTTAAATATGATAATAATAGTTCTTTAAAAGAAAAATATTTTAAAGCAAGCCGTAGGGCAATAATTAGTATTAATGAATTAAACTTTAATTCAGCAGATATTAGAATTGTTGTAAAGAAAGATGGAGTACTACAAAATCAGTTAGTTCCGTCAACCAACTCATGGTCTAGGAATGGTGATGTGAATACATCTTCAATAAACTATGATATGGATGGAGATTACACATTTGATATTGAGTATACAGATCTTGCGGGAAATTCAGCGATTAAATTTGCCCAGCATACGTTTGTTATTGATAAAACCCTTCCGAAGATTGCTGTAGCTTATGATAATAATAGTGTGAGTAATGTAAACTACTATAAAAATAGTCGTACAGCAACATTGACAATTGATGAGGTTAATTTTAACGCTATAGAGGTAAAAGCTGTGGTGACGGTTACGGAGAATGGACAACCAGTAGCAACACCTACTATAGGTAATTGGTCCGATGGTCCCAATGACACCCATATAGCGGTAATAAAGTTTACTGCAGATGCAAAGTATTCAATTAATATTGAATATAAAGATATTGCTGGAAATTCTGCTAGCAAATTTGAAACACAAACATTTTTCGTTGATCAGACGAAACCAACATTAAGTATCTCAGAAGTGAAAGATTTATCAGCTAATAAAGATCCAATAGCACCAATGATTACTTATTCTGACAAAAACATTGATATTAGTAAGGTTCAGATTGTCTTGAATGGTAATCTTGCTGGAAATGTAGCAGCTAAAGGTGTGAAAAAGGATATTCCAAATGGAAGTACCTTAAAACTTGATAAATTAGATGTTGATGATAATTATGTTTTAACAGTAATTATTACTGATAAATCTGGAAACATAACAAAACAATCTGTTTCTTTTTCAGTTAATCAAAATGGAGCAACATTTATATTCAATCAAAAGAAAACTGTAGAAGGAAAATATGTAAATACACCATTTAAACCTTCAATTAAAGTATATGATGTTGATGAAGTTAGTATTATTTCTTTCTCATTAAACGGAAAGAATGTAGATTATGATTTTAAAAATGGAACAATTAGCTTAAATGAAGAAATAAACAAGGATAATAAATATATTATTGCACTTGATGTTAAAGATACTGCGGGGAATACTACATCAATGAAACCAATTGAATTTTTCTTTGATTCAACTAAACCCCAAAATATAATTTCAGGAGTAAAAGATGGTGAAATTTATTTTGACACCTTGGATGTTGTAATTAAACAAGAGAATTCAAAAGATAAAGTTAAAAACTTAGTACTTAATGGTGAAAATTTAAAGGAATCAAATTACATTAAGAATGCAGATGGATCTGTTAAACTTACACTTACTGGTTTTAAAAAATATACTTTAGCTGTTGAATCAATTGATGAGGCAGGGAATATAAGTGACTACAATGAAACTAAATTCGAAATATCAAATAACTTGTTTGTAAAATTTTATGCAACAAAACCATTGTTTTATGGAACACTTGTGGCAACTGGACTCGTGATTCTTGGGTTTATAGTATTTAACCTATTTTTCAAAAAGAAAAAGGTGGCTACGACAGAATCAGAATAAGTAGTTCATGTATAAGTTAGGTCATAAAATATTTAATGCGTTGGTCAAAGAATTAAATTCTTTGACCAACGCATTTTATTTTAGTAAATTTAATTATAGTTCGTTAATTTCTATAAGTGGAATTATTAAATGATCAACAATATGTTCTACATAACTCATTTTAATAGGTTCGCCTGTAATGATTAGTTGATAAAATAATAACGCAGGGCCAACATCTGCAAGAAGTTTCAATTGATCTTTGTCTAATTTCTTATTTATGCAGCACTCTATTGCATCGCTAAATATACATGTTTGATTGGTTATACAATCTAAATGAAGCACCTCGGCTAATAATTTATCTCTGCTTATTGCTGTTGCAATTGATAACATTACCTTTTGCCTTATCTCGTCTTTTATCCCAAAATATATGCTAAGTAATTCACATAAATAATCTCTTAAATTGTCCGCGCAACGCTCAGAATCAATCTTCTGCTCACATGGCATCATTAAGGTAATAGCTTCTGCTATAAGATACGGTTTAGATTTCCATCTGCGGTATAAGGTAGCTTTCCCGGCATGAGCCCGGAGTGCAATAGAATCCATGGTGACACAGTCGTAACCATTCTCTGCTACAAGCTCCAAAGCAGCACGGAGAATAGCTAGATCACGCATTTTATCTACAGGTCTTCCAAGTTTGCCGGGGACTTTTTCTTCAATGGTTTCAATGAAATCGGATTTTTTTATTATATCCATATCCTAACCTCTATTCTCTGTTTTCTATAAATATAACATAGTGTAAGAAGTTTTTCAACATAACTGAACAAAATAGTTTTGAAACTGTTGCGTTTTATTAATTGCTATGATATACTCTCATTTATAAACTATAGGAATCGAAGGGTGGAACTATTATGGTATTTAAAAAATTATGCTTAGAAGACAAAATCGAAATAGACAAATATATTTCTCCATACAAATTTTTAAGTTGTGAATATTCTTTTACAAGTTTATATATTTGGAAAGACGCTTGTGATATTCAATACACTATATACAAGCAGGCTCTAATAATAAAAAAGAAGGATTTTGATGGAAACTATCATTTTATGCAACCTTTAGGGTATGCTAAAGAAGACCTTGGTGAGATTATAGAGAAGTTAAAAGCATATAGACAAGAATCTAATATGAAATATTTATTTAAAGATCTAGAGGAGAGCTTTATAGAGGAATTTAATCTTTTAATTAACAAAGAAAATGAATTTTGTATAAAGGAAGATAGAGATAATTTTGACTATTTATATGAAGCTAAAAAACTTATGACTTTATCAGGTAAAAAACTTCATTCAAAAAAGAATCACTACAATGCTTTTATTAAGAACTATGACTATGAAGTAGTTGAGATTAATGATAAAATAGTAATTGAAGATGTTAAAATTGCTGCTCAAAAGTGGTATGATGAAACAAATGAAAAAGATATTAAACTTTATTATGAACTTCAGTCAATTAAGGGTATAATTAGTAATATGAATTTATTAAATCTTAATGGAGTGGCAGTATATGTTGACGGAAAAGTAGCGGCATTTAGTATCGGTGAAAGTTTGAATGAAAAACTTGCTATAATTCATATTGAAAAAGGTGATAAAAATATAAATGGTGTTTACAGTTTTATTGCAAAAACCTTGATAGATAAGTGTTTTAGTAATGCAGAAATAATAAATAGAGAACAAGACCTAGGCATTGATGGACTTAGAAAATCTAAAATGTCTTATTATCCTCTAAAACTAGAAAAAAAATTTATTCTTAGCTTCTAGGAAAATAAGGATATAAATTAAGCACACAATGAGAAAGAGAGGTGGTTTTCTGATGAAAAAGAGATCAGGTATCGCTGTTTGGATAATAATTTTTATTATTATTGCAGTATTTATGATTCCTAAATCAAGTCAGACTTCAACAATTATTAATTTTAATCAGTTTCAAACTAATTGGACCAGTAATACTATAAAGAGTTTTGTGGTGCAGGTAGACCAGATGTCAGTTACAGGAACTTTAAAAAATGGAACTTCATTTAAAACTATTGTTCCAGCAGCTAGACTATTTCAATTTATAAAAGATAACCCAAAGAATCCAGCTATTCAAGAAACATATGTAAAACCAGCCACTATTCCAATGTGGTTACAGTTTTTACCTAATTTGCTATTGATATTAATGTTTGTAGGTTATGGTTTAATATTAATGAAGCAATCTAAGGGCGGAGCAGGTGGCGGCGGTGTAATGAAATTTGGAAAAAGTAAAGCAAAACTTGCTGATCCTACTGCGAAAAAAGTTAGTTTTGATGACGTTGCAGGAGCAGATGAAGAAAAAGCTGAACTTGCAGAGATAGTTGATTTCCTAAAACAACCTAAAAGATATATGGAAATGGGTGCTCGTATACCAAAGGGTGTTCTACTTATAGGACCACCAGGAACTGGTAAAACACTTCTTGCAAGAGCTATTTCAGGAGAGGCTGGAGTTCCATTTTTCAGTATCTCAGGTTCAGATTTTGTAGAAATGTTTGTAGGTGTTGGAGCTTCTAGAGTACGAGATTTATTTGAGCAAGCTAAAAAGAACGCACCATGTATAATATTTATAGATGAAATCGATGCTGTTGGAAGACAAAGAGGAGCAGGTGTCGGTGGTGGAAATGATGAACGTGAACAGACATTAAACCAACTATTAGTTGAGATGGATGGTTTTGGAGAAAATGAAGGAATTATAATGATTGCAGCTACCAACAGATCGGATGTACTGGATCCAGCACTACTAAGACCAGGTAGATTTGACAGACAAATACTTGTTGGAGTACCTGATAGAAAAGGTAGAGAAGAAATATTGGCAGTTCATTCTAAAAATAAACATCTTGAACCAGAAGTTAAACTTAGTGTACTTGCAAGCAGAACACCTGGATTTACAGGTGCAGACATTGAAAACTTAATGAATGAATCAGCACTTTTAGCAGTTAGAAAAGATAAAAAACTTATAGGAATGGCTGAACTTGAAGAAGCAGTTACAAGAATAATTGCTGGACCTGAAAAGAAAAGTAGAGTTGTAATTGAGGCTGATAGAAGACTTACAGCATATCATGAAGCAGGCCATGCAATTGTAATGAATTTACTTCCGATGTCAGATCCTGTTCATCAGATAAGTATAGTTCCAAGAGGAATGGCTGGTGGATATACTATGCGTCTTCCTGATGAGGACAGATCATATATGTCTAAGTCAAGACTTGAAGAAGAAATTGTAGGTCTCTTAGGTGGTAGAGTTGCAGAAAAACTAGTTATTGGAGATATAAGTACTGGTGCAAGCAATGATATTGAAAGAGCAACTTCAATTGCAAGAAAAATGATAATGGATTATGGAATGAGTGATACCCTTGGACCGATAGCTTTTGGTTCAGGTAGTGACGAGGTATTCCTTGGAAGAGACATGGGTAAAGGTAAAAACTTTAGTGAAGAAACACTAAACAAAATAGATATTGAGATAAAAAAACTTATAGATATAGCATATAACAAAGCATTGACTCTTCTAACTGAAAATAGAAGTAAACTTAATGCTGTTGCTGAAGAACTCTTGATAAGAGAGAAGCTTGAGGGCGTTGAATTCCAAGAAATATTTGCAAGAAGTTAATTAATTAAATTAAGGTCGCACTCCTATTAATAATGGGGGTGCGATTTTTTTATTACATTATATAAACTCCGGGAGATATGCCTCGGAGTATATTATTTTGCAAAAAATGAAGGATAATTGTAGATGAGTGTTGAATATTGACATAACGTGTATTAAATATATTACAAGGGGATAAAAATGAAAAATATGAAAAAGAATCTAATTTCTCTTTTGATATTAATGCTTATGTTCAGTTTGATTGGCTGCTCAAGTATATCTGAGAAAAATACAACAACAGTTTTAGCAAGTAAGGTAGAGTCAAAGCAGAATGTAACAAAGGGTAATCTAAAAGTTCATTTTATAAATGTAGGACAAGCAGATAGTATTTTAATAGAGCAAGGCTCAAGCTCAATGTTAATAGACGCAGGGAATAATGAAGATGCAAATACTGTGAAGAATTATATAGCTGAGCAAGGAATTACAAAGCTTGATTACATTGTAGGTACTCATCCTCATGAAGACCATATAGGGGGAATGGATTACGTTATAAATAGTTTTGAGGTGGGTAAGATTTATATGCCTCGAGCTACATCAAACACTAAGACCTTCGAAGACGTAGTAAGTGCGATTAAGGCAAAGGGAATGAAAGCTACTGTACCTAAAGTTTTGGAAACTTTCAAAGTAGGTGATGCTACAGCTACAATTTTAGCCCCTAGTAGCGGTGACTATAAAGATATAAATAATACTTCAATTGTAATTAGGTTAACATTTGGTAATAATAGCTTTATGTTCGATGGCGATGCTGAGGATATATCTGAGAAGGAAATTATATCAAAGAAGTTTGATATAAGTGCTGATGTTCTTAAAGTAGGACACCATGGGTCTAACTCATCAAGCTCTCAAGAGTTTTTAGATAAAGTAAATCCCAAATATGCGGTTATTTCAGTAGGCATTGGTAATAGTTATGGTCACCCGCATAAAACCACAATGGAAAAACTCAAAGAAAAAAATATTAAAGTCTATAGGACAGATGAAAATGGAACAATTATTGCAACATCAGATGGCAAAAACATAACATTCAATACTAAAGTTGGTAGCTATAATTTTGCAGGAACAGGATCAGGGGTTTCTAGTGATAGTGTGCCTTCTACTAATAAAAGTAGTAGCGCTAATACTTCAATATCACCGCAACCAATTACTGTACCTAAAGTATCAAATATTAGCAAAACTGTATACTATACTCCAAAAGGGAAATCATATCACTATGATAAAAGTTGCAGTACACTATCAAGAAGTAATACTATATTAACGGGAACATTAGGTGATGCACTAAGTTCTTCGCATAACGATCCTTGTAATGTATGTGCGGGAGGTAAATAGATGGATGTAATAATTGATAGATTTGAAGGGAATTATGTTGTGTGTGAAAAAAAAGACAGAACTATGATGGATATTAAAAGAGATAGTATACCTTCTGTGGCTAAAGAGGGGGATGTGCTAAGTATTAATGATGGTCTAATTACTATTGATGTAGAGGGAACTGAGAAAAGACGTAGAGAGATTAAAAAATTAACAAAAGATTTATGGGAATAGAAGTACTTTAAAAATATGAATAACCAAATAGCACCTACGGACTAACACTTTTTAAAGTGATGGACCATAGGTGCTAGTTTATTTTGTTTTCTTTTCATTTGAAGAAATATTTTTTATAATAGTAGTTAAAATATCTACTATATCTACTATATATCTTTGAAAAGGTGCAGTTGGCTTAAGATTACTTGAGGTTGTTGTCTTAACTACTACTGCAGTTACATCTTTTACATTGTCCGTTATGTCACACAAATTTTTAATTGTTTTTGGCAAGGTAGATAACAAATCATCAATGTTTATTTCATTCTTTCTGATAATAGAATTTACACTTGAGATGGTTTTTATAAATTTAAACAATATGACTATAAGTAAAACTAAAAGTATTATACCAAGTAAAATCAATATGATTTGCCCTAATTTAAAAATGTCAATATACATTAATATCACCACTATTCTTTTTAATTTTTATATAGATTTGTAATATATTAATATAAAATATATATGATTAGAGACAATTGATTATTACCATTACAGACAAAAATAGTTATTGTAAAATTAAGGTAACTTAAATTAGTAGATTGAATAATATAGTGTGATGTGACTTATAGAAGAAACGGAGGGAATTAATTTGACTACGATTACAGGAAAATTCATACAAGATATACTTCAAAGACACGGTAAAGCAATAGGTGATAATGAAGATAAAGAAATTAATCTAGGTGAAGGGACTACAGTGATTTCCAGCGTAATGGAGAAATGTTTACTTGAAGCCCTTGAAAAATTAGGTAAAACAGAAATAGATAAAGAAGTTCTTGTTGAAGTGGAAAAGAGGTTGAAGGAACATTAGATCCTTTTGTTGTTTCCATTATATTTTATTAAGATATCTTTAATTTTTTTATTTTCACAAAAATCTAAGGGAGTATATCCAGTGGAATTTGTTGAATTTATGTTAAAGCCTAAACTTATTAGCGCTTTTAGGAAGTCTTCAAAATGTTCATCAAAACAATTGATGTAATCATCATGAAGAAGTGTATTTTTATATTTATCCATTATATTTATATCTGCTCCATATTTTACGAGAAGATTCAGAAGTTCCACAGAATAATTAAAGCTGCAGTAAAATATAGGGGTTTTACCAGATATGTTGATAGCATTAACTTTAGCACCTTTTTCTAGAAGCATAGTTATTACATCTATATGAGGTTTTATTCTTGCACATAGTTTATGAAGAGGAGTTTCTAAGAGTTTACTATGATGACTGTTAATATCGGCACCATTATTTATTAAAAGCTTAATTGTTTCAAAATAATTATTTTGACAATTATCAATAGCATAATAAAATATACTTTCAAGTTTAAGTTCAGAATTTAAATCTTTAGGAGTATTTAAATAATTATTTATCTCTTCAATGTTGCCTTCATCAATAGATTTATAAATAGATTTAGGTAGAATAGAGAATAAATTACCGAATATCTTCATGTTTGTTGCCTCCAATTAAAACTTATTATTATAATAAATTTATTTCAGTGTGAATGTGGAAAATATTATTTGCATACATATACTATAATATAATAATATAAAGGAAGCAAGGTGAATAATGACTGTCAATAAAAACTGGGATATATTCTTTGATGATGAGGTTAAGGAATTAACGAAATTAAATCTACCAGACCCAGAAACTTTAGATTATTATGAGAGAGCTATAAATAGAGAAATATTTTGGAATTTCGATATCGATGATAGCTTGGTTGAGTATTCGTTAATGATTATAAAATGGAATAAACAGGATAAAGGTAAACCGTCTAACGAAAGAGTTCCTATCAAGATTTTAATTAATTCTAATGGGGGTGAATTACCCGCAGTGCTGAATTTTATAAACGTTATTCAGCTTTCTAAAACACCAGTTTACACTATTGGATTTGGGAAAACATACAGTTCGGGTGGGTTAATGTTACTCGCTGGGGCTAAAGGGCACAGATATGTGTTTCAAGACACAACAGCTCTAGTTCATTCAGGTAGTACAGGTGCTGTAGGTAATACTGATAAAGTTTTAGATAATTTTGAGTTTACTCAAAGACAAGAAAAAAGAGTTAAAGATTTTATAGTAGCTAATACTAATATTACAGAAAAACTTTACACAAAGAATTATCGAAAAGATTGGTGGCTAATGTCTGATGAAATTATTTCGCTAGGACTTGCAGATAAAATTGTAACTGATTTAGATGAAATATTTTAACTTTAGATATGTGATTAGTGTAGTCAATTAAAGGGAATTGAATAGAACAGTAAGGAGGTGATCATAAAGTGTGATCACCTCCCTACTGTTTTTAGTGCACATACTTTATATATATGTCTACTAAATTTTATGAATGAAATACATACTGATTAAGTTAGTTATTTTGAATAACGCCTCTGAGATTATCACTAGAAACAGTAATTTCCTTCATTAAATTAAAAATGTTATCAATATTTGTATTATGATCTTCCAGTGTGGCAATCTAAAAGTGCGATGCAAGATAAAAACAATCTCATATTTAAATACAATGCCGAAATACTAAGGGGAAGAAGTATTAAATAAATACTCTCAGAACCAGTTAAAGTACCGATTATTGATAAACTTATGTAAATACAAATAATAAAAGAAGTGGAAATTTCATATTTTCTTTTGTAACTAGAGAAAATTGCTAAAATAGCGATTGCAACATCAACGCCTGATAGTACAAACATTGTAGGCATTTTATAAAGTATTGCTGAAACAAGTGATATTAACATCAGTAATATCATTACAAATGCCATTTTTTTGTTCACATCCCGAACATGTTCTTTCATAATTAATTGATTCAAAGTTGTCATCTCCTTAGAATTGTTTATTAGAACAAATATTACATGGGTATATTAAACTTATTAGTAATATAGTTCTTAATAAATTAGCGTATCTATTTGACTAAACTTTAATTGCATTTAATTATTATATAACACATGTGGTTATTGGTTTTTCCAAGAGGTTACACATTCCTCAAGTACTTTGTGAAGTACTTTTCCGATTTCTGAATAGTGTTCATCATCTAGGTTTGCAAGCGATATTCTAATTGACCATTCTGGACCGTGAAATCCTCCGCCACTTAATAAAACTATAGAAGATTCTTGTGCTAATCTAAAAAGAATATCTACGGGTTTAAAGTTTTTCTGGAAATAGTCTGCAAACTCATCACCATAATAGTGACACGCCCACTCAAGTAAGTCAAACTCAGTATAATATGCAGCATCAAATGGATCTTTTCTTAGATCTAAACCTAGACCTTCAAATAAGAGTTTTTGCCTTCCGTGGCAAATATCTTTTGTAAGTTGCTTGTATTTATTGTCTTTATCTAGTAGTGAAAATACTGAGAAAAAAGCCATTTGAATTTGTTGGGGTGTTGATAAGCCGGCAGTGTGGTTAAGTGCTACTTGTCTGCTATCTGCTACTATTCTATCTATAAAAGGAATTTTTTCTGGACTTGTGGATAATGATGAATAACGTATCTTTGCTCTTTCTTTTTTATCTTGGGGTAATTCCCTTAGTAATTTGTCAAATACATTATCTTCATATAGAGCAATAGTTCCAAGTCTCCATCCGGTTACACCAAAATACTTAGAAAATGAATAAACTCCTATTGAGTTATATGGTAGATCTGCTACTATTGAACGAAAATTATCAACAAAGGTACCATAAACGTCATCTGAAATAATCATTAAATTAGGGTTATCTTTTTTAACTATACTTTTTATGAGACTAATTGTTTCAGGTTTCATTGCAACAGTGGGTGGATTACTAGGATTAACAATGAACAATGCTTTTATAGCTGGATCCCTTAGTTTCTCAATTTCGGAGTTAGGATATTGCCACGTGTGAGTGCCGTCAGTGGTCATTTCTTCAGCTAAAACCTCCACTACATCAAAATTATATCGAGGTAAATGTGGAATTTCAAGATAAGGTGTAAAAATAGGTGCCATAAGAGCAACTTTATCACCGATAGATAGTATATTATTAGCAATCAAGCTATCAAATATATAACACATTCCCGCAGTAGCTCCCTCTACAGCGAATAAATTAAATTTTCCCGTTGGTGGCACATTGTAGCACAATTCTTGAACGAGGTAATCGCAAACGACTTTTTCAACATGTGTTAGCATTCTATCAGGTTGCGGATAGTTATCTCCGATAATCCCGTCTGTGAGTTCATGTACCCAATCATCCGAATTAAATCCTTTTGTTATTATTCCATAATCAATTATATTTTTAAGAAGTTCTGTTCCGGGGTAATTAGAATTTTCCTTAATAAAATTATTAAAGCGACCTGAGATTCCAAATTTTTCTGGCATCCCAGCAAGATCGTTATTGTTCCAAACTCTCCGCGTTTCTTTAACTGAAAAAAGACCAAAGGTAAAAAAAGCTTCACGAGGTGTTGCTGCTGTCCAGTTAGGATTACCTCTTCCTGCATCTAATAATGCGTGGGTACCTTTTTCCTTTGATTCTTCTGCAAGGTTTATTAATACATTTTTAAGCTCAAATGGACTTACCTTACCATAAATATGCTCTATTTCTCTACGCTTGACATCAAGTGCATCCATAATTGACCTCCTCATATTTGAATATATTTTAGTATTTGGATTTACTAATATTTTATTCTTATTCTTATTCTTATTCTTATTCTAACATTAAATTAACTGATATATTTAAACTATCATGTTAATAATGGAACTGGTGTTATAGTACTTAGGTATACTATGCTAAATTTTACTTGTGACAAAATATCTCTAATTTAGCAAAGATTCTATGATATAATGTGTTAAAAGACATTTTAAATAATAAAATGCAGAAATTTTAAATGCGCCACATTAAAGGGGATACAAATGAATGTACTTATAGTAGAAGATGATAGATTGCAGAGAGAGAGTTTAAAGAATATGTTGCAACAATTAGATCAAAATATAGAGATATATGAGTCTATTGATAAAGATGAGGCGTTAGTAATTGCAAGTAAGAATAATATAGATGTTTTTTATGTGGATATTTGCTTAAACAATTCCTCGGGAATAGATTTTGCAATTGAACTTAGGCGAATACCCAAATATGAATTTAGTTTTATAGTTTTCTTAACAACTCATGTTGAATATATAAATCAAGCATTTAAAGAGGTACATTGTTATGATTTTATACTTAAGCCTTATAATATCGATGATGTTGTAAATATGACAAAACGTTTTAAATTACATATTGAGAATTTAAACGAAAAAACGATAGAAGAAACTAAAGAGAAAACATATGTAGTAATTGATACAAGGAAAGGTGTTAATATTAAGATATATATTGATGAGATGATTTTTATAGAAGTTAATCTCAGAGTGTGTATGATACATACAATAAATGGTGTTTATAAAATTAGTAATTTAGCGCTGAGTAAAATTCTTAAGTACATAGATTCTAAAGATATAATCCGGTGTCACAAATCCTATGCTGTAAATATTAAATATATAAAGAGAATAGAGAACGTAGATAATAAATTAAGTGAAATATATTTTGAAAATTATGACAAGAAGGCTCTTCTAGGCTTTAAATTTAGAAATATAATATTAGAACGATTTCAGTAACTTGATCAAATTAATTTGTTGAGAAGGAGAGCGTGGGATGATAGGTCTGCTACAATATGCTTTAACTACTTTTATTGAACTGACTATATTTATGTTGTTATGGTCAAAGTTTTCGTTGAAAGAAAAAAACAATTGGGTTAAAAATTTAATTATAGTTTTAATAGAATTAATAATATTAATGTTAATAAGGAATTTAAATTTTTATGTGGATTTATTTATTAGATACATGAGTATGATATTTTTAGTGAAATTTGTTTATGGTAGGAAATTTCTGAAGACAACGTTTGAATTTATTATATTTGCTTGTATAAATATGATTTTGCAAATAATTCTAATTAGTTGCGCAAATTCTGTAGGATTTCCTTATGCTAATAAATTCTTATGGAGGATTAGTCTTTTTTTGATTGAATTAGTTTTCATTATCATTATTGTAAAATGTGATTTTAGTGGAAAGGTTAAAAAAATTCTTAAGTTAGAATCCAAGATATTATATTATTTTGGAATTAATTTAGCTTTATACGTTTTATTTTCTAAATTTATATGGGAATACAATAAAAATATAATATTAGATAATATTTTTGTATACATTTTGATAGTTTTGTCGATGTTATCATTAAATATATTTTTATATTATTATATAGTTAAAATAAGTGAAGATAAAAAGGTATTGGTAATTCAGAATATGTACAAGCCTATACTACTTGATATAGTAGAAGAGACAAGAAGGAAACAACACGATTTTAAAAATTATTTAAATACTATAAATGCAATAGTAGAAGTAACTAGCGAAAAAGAAGTCAAGATTGAATTGAAGAAATATATTATGTCACTTAAATATTCAAATAATATTATAGAAGATATTATGTATATAGACAATATTATAATTAAAGCTATAATATACAACAAACTATGTGAAGCAGATAGACTAGATATAAAATTTTTATTTAATGTATCAAATAATTCATTGGAAAAAAGTTTAAATGATTATGAAATCTCAGATATACTAAATAATCTATTGGACAATGCTTTTCAAGCTGTTATAAATGGGTCTAAAGATAAGGTTGTTATATTAAATATATATATTGAAGAAAATGCTAACATTGTTGAGGTTAAAAATAGTGGAATAACAGTAAAACCAGAAAATATACAAAACATATTTCAGAGAGGTTTTTCTACTAAAAAAGGCGAGAATAGGGGATATGGCCTTTACAATATTAGTGAAATCGCTAAACGAAACAGGAGTGATGTTGAGCTATCTTTTGAAAATAATTATACTGTATTTAAAATATTGTTCCGTTTATGAAGTGAAATGTACGTTTCACGTAATTAACATTGTATTTTATTGATAAAAATAGTAAAGTTTAGAGTGTTAAAGTATTTATGATACGGGAGGGAAACTATGAAAAAGAAACATATTATTTTTATAAGTATTATAGTTTTGATAATACTAGTTGGAATCATTGCATTTGTATTTAAGAATAATAAAACTTCTACGTCTAATAAAAGCGGCCAAGTAGCAGTTTATAAAATACCTGCAAAAGATAAAATTTTTGTAAATGGTATTATTGTTCCAGAAAAAATTGAAAACATCTATAGAGATGAAACAAAAGGAAGTATAAATAAGGTCTCGGTCACAGATGGGCAATTAGTAAAGAAAGGAGATGCTCTTTTTACATATAAAAATGAATTGATTACAGAGCAAATCGATCAGGCAAACCAACTGATTACTACTAGCAACAAGCAGAAAAAAAAATTACTTAATAAACAATCAGAAGCAAAAAAGCTTTTAGCGAAACAGAAACAGGAGGCAAAACAACAAGTAGCAAAGCAGCAACAAGCAGCAACACTAGCTGGGGCACCTAGCGCTTCTGTTGACAGTAACTCAATTGTTGCGTCGCTTACAGCCAATACTGAGGCTTTAATTAGCAGTTACCCGGATCAAATAGATACTGTGCAAACTCAAATTGATACATCTAATGATCAGGTTAAGAAGTTAAAAGTTAAAGAATTTAATTATATAAAAGCACCTATAGCTGGTAAAATAATATTAAATGATACTAATGATATGACAAAAGCATACATTACAATTGAAGCTACTACATTTTATGTAAAGGGCAGTATCAATGAAAAAGATCAGACAAAACTAAAAGAAAATCAACAAGTTGATATACTAATATTCGCTACAAATAGAACGTTAACTGGGAAGGTTAAAAGTGTAGGTAAAAGTCCTGCAGCTGCAGATGTAGCGGCGCAAGCGACTACAGGTGGAGCTGCAATATCTTATTATGATGCAAATGTGGCATTGGATTCCCAAGAGAACATTGTTAACGGATTTCATGTACAAGCTACAGTAAGACTTGAAGGTGAAGATATGAAAATACCTAAGAGTTCATTGCTTGAAGAAGCTGGCAAGCAATACGTGTTCAAGGTTGTTAATAAAAAGTTAACTAAACTAGCAATTACAACTAAAAAGAGTACGGACTCAGAGGTAATTGTTCTAAGTGGATTAAAGGAAAATGATAGTATAGCTAAAACTTCTAAAGACATGAAAGAAGGTATTTCTGTTGAGTAGTCTTATTGAGCTAACAAATATTAATAAGTATTATAAGCTGAAGGATTCTAAGTTACATGTACTTAAGGATATAAATTTAATAATAGAGCAAGGTGAATTTGTTATGATAATGGGAAAATCAGGTAGTGGAAAAACTACACTTTTAAACCTTCTTGGTTTCCTTGACCATTTTGATAATGGAAAATATGAATTTAATGGCAAGGATGTTACTCACCTTAGTGAAAATCAAAGATCAGAAGTTAGAAACAGTAATCTGGGATTTATATTTCAACAGTTTCACCTTATAGATTCATTGTCAATTGGTCAGAACGTTGAGCTTCCCTTGCTTTATAAAGAAAATAGTGATATATCTAAAAAAGAAAGAGCACACAGGGTAGAAAAATATTTAGAGACTGTAGGACTTCTTCATAAAGAGAAGCAATCACCTTCGCAATTATCTGGAGGGCAACAACAACGTATCGCAATAGCAAGAGCTCTCATTAACAATCCTTTCGTGATTTTAGCTGATGAGCCAACTGGCGCTCTAGACAGTAAAACAAGAGAGGAAATTATGAATATACTAAAGAAACTAAATGAAGAAAATAAAACAATAATAATGGTAACTCATGATAAGGATTTAACCAAGTATGCTAGCAAAGTAATCCATCTAAAAGATGGAGTGATAACAAAGGTGGATTAGATATGTCTATAATAAATTTAATCAAAACTTCAGTATACAGTCTAAAATCACATAAATTAAGAGTTTTCCTCACAATGATAGGAATAATCATTGGTATAAGTTCTGTAATATCAATTATGTCAGTTGGTAATGGGCTAAAGGTGAAAATGAATGAATCTATGGCTGACACCGATGCAAACAAAATAAATATTACTTTTGAGCCAGAGAATTTAGAAGCGGATTTGAATTTGATTGAACCCTTTAGTAAATCCGATCCATATTATCTTAAAAATGTGGAAGGGGTAGAGAAGGCAGAGGCCTCTCAGGGAATGGGAGGAATAGAGTTTACATCAGGTGAAGGCTCATATTTTGATAAAAAAACGTTTATTATGTTACAAGATTATGATGATAAAGAAACAAAAGTAAAGTATGGTCGTTCTCTTAATAAAGATGAAAATTCTAAAAAATTAATAATGCTGGATTACGCGGCAGCAGAAACCCTTTTTAAATCTCCAGAGAAAGCCATAGGTTGCGGAATAACGGTAAATGGTGTTATCTATGAGGTAGCAGGAGTTTTAGAAAAACCGGGCGCATTTTCTCTAACCGGTGGTACCAGTTATATTTCAAAGGATTCAAGTGATGATATGAACTCGGAGACCGCTATTTCAAGCTTAAATGTTTATATTAAAGCTGGTTACGATAAAGAGAAGGTTTTTGAAAACATAAAAAAGGAACTTATGGGGTCACACTCTAATATAAAAGGTGAGTATAAGCTTCAGGACCCTCAGGCAACGACTAAGATCTTTGAACAGATTATTGGTTATTTAACTGCTTTTATAGCATTAATTAGTGGTATTTCTTTATTTGTTGGGGGAATAGGGGTAATGAATATAATGTATGTCTCTGTAACTGAGCGGAAACGAGAAATTGGTATTAGGCGCGCTATTGGAGCGAAACCTAAAAGTATATTGCTTCAATTTCTTATTGAAGCGATTATGGTGACGGGGCTTGGTGGTCTACTAGGTATATTATTCGGATTTATTTTTTGTAAAATAATTGGTATATTTATGCCATTCCCTCCAGTTATGAGTGGTGCGAGCGTAATTGGAGCAACTGCAATTTCTGTTATTATTGGGATAATTTTTGGAATTATACCAGCAATTAATGCATCTAAAATGGATCCAATTAAGGCAATTTACAATTAAAAATCGTTTGTTAGATTTTGGTGAAAACCATTATATAAAAAAAATTTTATAGGGGGCAATATTATGGAAAATATTCAAAAACCAAGAGTAGGAGCAGGTATAAAAACAATGTCTATTATTGAATTAGTTTTTATGGGTTTTACAGTGATGGGTCTTATTGGTAGTTTTTTTCTAACAGATGAGATTAAGGAAATCAGTAAACAAGCAGGAGTCCCAGAAACACCAACTTCGACAATAGTTATTAGTTTAGTAATTGCAGTATTGATAATAATAGGCGTTATCTTAATTCTAATGAAAAAAGAAATAGGTATATATACTTATTTTATTGCTATAGTGGGCAATATAGTATTTACAATTGTTAGTAATGGATTTACTCCTTGGATACTTGTTTCCTTCATAATTCCTGGACTTATGGGAATCTTTATTTGGAAGAAAAGAGAAATATTTAGTTCTGAAACTAAAAGTGTAGAAGCTTAATATTAAAAAAGGATAAATGATAAAAACAAGAAGGATAATAAACTTCTTGTTTTTGTTTGTCTCAAATTTGGTATTTTATCATGAAGTTTTCAAATGTTTCTATTTATTAGTTTGAAAAATATTGAAAAAAATATGAAACTTTATGGCATATTGTAAATATATACATAATCAATTAAGATAGAAATAAATAGGTAACATTTAATGTACTATGTTTGACTTTCTGTGATGATATGAATGAAAATAGACTTAAATGAAAATAGACTTAAATGAAACAAAGGAGTAATTATAAATGCAAAAAAGAAAAATAGCAACAATTGTTACATGTGCCTGTTTAATATTAACGTTGGTGGGATGTTCTAGTAAATCGGATATAAAAATGAATTCTAATACTGTAAAAACCAGTGCAGCAGATACGACTAAAACAAATGCAACGAATACTCCTAAAACTAGTACAACAAATACTGATACAAAGGAAGAAATTCTTTTAAATTCACCGGCTATTAACCAAAAAGACAATAGCTCTAATTATGATGATAAGAAGCCAAAAGTGAAGATGTTTTTAGACGCTTATTTTAAAAAATATGATGACTGGGGCTTTAAAAAAGCGGATACAAGTACTTTGGCTGATCTGTATGCTAAGGATGCTGATGTAGTATCAGCTGCAATATCATATGAGTATTTAGTTGGAAAATATCAAGGTAAGGTGAATAAGTATGATTTTAATATCGCCAAAATAAATACAAAAGATGGCAAAGTTACTTCAGTACTTGCAAAGCTATATTTAAATATGAGTATAGTGCCTGAATCTGATGGAGTTAGAAAGAATATTGATTTTTTATATGATCTAGAGCTTGAGCCATATAACGATACATATCAAGTGAAAAACTTCTATCTAGACACAAAAGATAATGTAAAGCAACAGGAAGAAAAAATTGCAAAAAAAGAAAATGGATATAATGTAAAAACAAAGACTAAGGATACATTAACTGATTTTACACCCAAAGATGCGGACAAAAAATATAATATCACCCCGACGGGAACAGAGAAACCATTAGAACAAATAATAGAGGAGAATGATCCCAAAACAGTTGCGTTATTGGTACCAATAGGAGCGGGCAAGTATGCTATTGGAAGTGGGTTTTTTGTGTCACCAGGAATATTAGTTACAAATTACCATGTAATTGATGGGGGTTCTGATGCAATAGTTAGGACAAATACTGGAGCTTTATATGAAGTAGACGGGATAATATCTGCGGATAAAACAGTAGATATTGCTATTGTTAAATTAAAGAAGAATATTGGACAAGCTGTGGAAATAGGGGATGTTTCAAAGCTTAAAAAAGGAGAGAATGCAGTTGCTATAGGTAGTCCTAAAGGATTGTTTAATACTGTATCAACAGGGATAATATCAAATTTTTGGGACGATGGAAAAACCAACCAAATTCAAATTTCAATTCCAATAACCCATGGTAATTCTGGGGGACCACTATTTAATAAATTTGGTCAAGTTGTAGGAATTAATAGTTCAGGGTTAGAAGGTGAAGGAGAATTAAATTTTGCTATTTCAGCAGAATATATTTATGATATTTCAGATAAATTAAAAAATCAAGAATTTAATAGTATTAAATCTGAAAAGTTATCAGTTTTATTTAATAAAAAACCTGATTCTAATTTACAAAAGTTCGGATTGAAATTTGGAACATGGGCTAATTAAGGGAAGAATTGAAGGATTTGTTGACTAAAATAATGAAAAAAGATTCCTTACGAATAATAAGATTCGTAAGGAATTTTTTTATTTGTAATTAGTGATCGCCCTTATTATCAATTATATTTGCATCTCCTGTTTTAGTTATGTGGGCTTCTTCATGTTTTAGAGTTTCATCTATATGCTCTGTATTCTCTATTTCACGTTTGTGTGCTGAAATTTCTCCAGTTATTACTGTGTGTTTACCTACATTGACCTTTTCTTCGCTTAGTGGGATTTTAATTGTTGCTTCATCTGTAATGGGTGAATCACTTGCTTCATTGTGTAGTGATCTTCTTTCAATTACAACTTCTTCACGTTTTACTGGAACATCCACTTGCTTGTGTTCTTCTATAATTTCTTTACCAATTTCTACGTCGCCCTTTTGTATTTTACTTTTGGCGATATCAAGTTCTTCTTTTCGTAGACTAAGATTTGCGTCATCTTTAGTAATTTCTTTTTTAGATTCAACAGAATTCTTTGATTCAACACCATTTTTAAACATTCCCTCAAATATAGCCATATATAAATACCTCCATTTAATTAAATATTTTGTTCTATTAATATATTGTCCGTTTAACAAATAAATTATCCTGTTATAAAATTGGCAATATAATCACAACATTTAAAAATTAAATTTTAAAAAAATATTTTAAAGATAAATGTTGAAATTTGGTGATATAATACCTAGGGAAGATAAAAAGTTTATAAAATTATAAGATATCTTTAAATTCAATTCAAAGGAGAGAATAATGAAAAATTTGTTTAAAAACTATAAATCTACTATTATACTTTTGTGTTCTGTGTTAATAGGAGGTATCATAGGTACTGTTATGGGACCGAAATCGTTAGTTCTAGAACCTTTCGGGAAATTATTTATAAATTTAATGTTTATGATTTTAGTTCCATTAGTATTTTTCAGTGTTTCTTCTGCAATGGCTAATATAAGTGGAATGAAAAGACTAGGAAAAATTATGGGGAGTATTATGTTAGTGTTTTTATCTACAGCACTTATTGCAGCCATTATTGGAACAGTAGGAGCACTTATTATGAAGCCAACGAATGGCCTTAATATTGATATGTTTAAAAGCTTAATGAAGAATGCTGTAGAAACTCAAAGTAGTGAAAAAATTTCTTTCTTAAATCAACTTGTAAATACATTTACTGTTTCAGATTTTGTTGATTTACTATCAAGGAAGAATATGCTTCAACTTGTTGTATTCTCAATTATGTTTGGTATGTCTGTTTCTCTTTCAGGAGAAAAAGCGAGACCTCTTGCTAATTTACTTGAGGCTGGTTCTCTTACTATGATGAAAGTTGTAAAAATTATAATGTATTATGCGCCAATTGGTCTTGGTTGCTATTTTGCTTCCATTGTTGGACAACTTGGAGGTCAAATTTTAGATGGATATCTTAAAATATTCGTGTTATATTTATTCCTTTCTGTAGTTTATTATTTTGGTTTTTTCAGTCTTTACGCTTTTATTGCAGGCGGGAAAAATGCTATAAAAATATTTTGGAAAAATGCCGTTACTCCTTCAGTTACAGCTTTAGCTACCTGTTCAAGTGCCGCTTGCATACCTGCTAACTTAGATGCTGTTAAGAAAATTGGAGTACCTCAAGATATTGCAGAAACGGTAATTCCACTAGGAGCAAACATGCATAAGGATGGATCTGTATTTGGAGGAGTTATGAAAATCACACTCTTGATGGGATTATTTGGTAAGGATATGACTAGCGTGAGCTCTATTCTTGGTATTATAGGGGTTTCTCTCCTCGTAGGTGCCGTTATGGGTGCTATTCCAAGTGGTGGAATGATTGGAGAAATGCTAATATTAAGTGTATATGGCTTCCCACCAGAAGTACTACCAATTATTGCAGTTGTTAGTGTGATTATAGATGCGCCAGCAACATTACTAAATTCTACTGGAAATACAGTTTGTTCTATGCTTGTAACTAGACTTGTAGAAGGTAAAAATTGGTTGAAAAGTGAAAAACAAAATGTTGGGAACTTAGACATGTAAATAGATATATGATTCTATATAATAATTAATATATAACTGACATACATTAATAAAATGAAATGAGTCACATGATGAATATTCTATTCATCATGTGACTCATTTTGTTTTAAGACAGAGGAAGAGCATTAAATTATTTACCTATAAATTGTTGAGTCCAGTAGATAGTTCCATCTGCTTTTTTTGCTGCTCCGACACCTATTTCACTGTAGTTCTTACTTAAGATATTTGCTTTATGTCCGGGAGAGTTCATCCAACCAGTGATTACAGATGCTGCAGTTGGTTGACCGTATGCGATATTTTCGCCGGCAGACATATATGTAATTCCAAAATTTTTCATCATATCAAAGGGTGAGCCATAAGTTGGTGATGTATGTGAAAAGTAATTTTTGTCTATCATATCCTGTGATTTATATCTTGCTACTCTTGAAAGTTCCCAGTTAGCTTTTAATGGAGCTAGTCCAATTTTTGCCCTCTCTTTATTAACTAAAACAACAACTTGGTCCTCAAGTGTTGTAGCTTCAGTTGAACTTGGTACTTTAATTATTTGACTAGGATTAATCTTGTCAGGATTAGTTATTTGAGGGTTTACTGCTAAGAGCTCAGAAACTCCTACCTTATACTGAACACATATTTTCCATAGGCTATCCCCTGACTTAACAGTGTAGTTAACTGTATCTTGGGCATATGCTACTGAGCTTATGCTTGCACTTACCAAAATGCTTAAAGTTAATATTAATGCTTTTAATGATTTCTTCATCTTATGTACCTCACCTTCTTAATTTAATATACAAAGCTATATGCGCTCTGTATACCTATACAATCATTCTATCATCTTAATTAGGTTTGTACTTTTTTTATTACTGGGATATATGGATTAAAATACAACAAAATTAGCATATAAATAATTGACAAAGATAAAACAAGTTAGTATGCTAATTATATAGATAGCGTACTAATTATATTAGGAGGAATGATATGCAAAATTTATCTTACATGATAAACATGGCATCCAAGCAACTTAAAAACAAATTAGATAAAGCATTAAAGAAGCACGATATAACTGCAGCACAGTTCTCAGTTATAATTCAGATATATATATCAGAGCATCCAATTACGGCAGCAGAAATAGCCCAAAAAATCGGATCTGATAGACCCACTATTTCAGGAATTATTAATAGATTAGAGAAAAAAAACATTGTGCTTAAAGTTTCAAATCCAGATGATAAAAGATCTTCTTATTTGGAGATACATAAAGAATCCAAGGAGCTAGTTAATAAAATTATAACCATAAGCGATGAATTAACAACAGATACATTTTCGATATACTCAAAAGAAGAAAGCATCAAACTAAAAGAAATGATTCTAAGATTAATTGAACGTACCGAGTAAAATTGAACGAATTTAGGAAAACCGAAAGGATTGATTAAAGATGATTGGTAAGATATTATTAGTAAGACCACCACAACTTACAGATGTTAAGGGAATATTTAATCCGTTTATTCAAAAATGCAAAGTCAATGGCGTAAAGCAAGTTATATTTTTATCATTACTAGGGGCAGAAAAAAATCCTTTCCCACCCCATCACAAGATTGAAAAAGCTATTTTAGCTTCTGGGATTCCTTATACATTTATAAGGCCAAGCTTTTTCATGCAAAATTTATCTACAACACATGCAACAGATATCAAAGAACGCGATGACCTTTTTATCCCTTGTGGAAAAGCTAAGATTAGCGGAATTTGCTACAGTAATGATGGTATTATATCTTACAACAAAATTGGGCATGGCAAATCATGTTACAAAAACTGCTGAAATACTATTAAAAAGAAAACCTAGAACAATAGAAGATTTCATAAAAGATTATGTTTATGTTTGGAAGTAAGGATAACTTCACATTAGATTATGTCCATTGACGTCAGTCACCAAGTCATATAAACTATAATAGTGCTAAAGTAATAGATGGTGTGCATAATTGATTTTATGTGCAAATTTATTATGCATGGACAGTTCGTTGCGAAGGAGCAAATGTATGACTAATGCATCTCATGTCTTAACATATCTATTTCTTTTTTTTTGTATTTTGGATGCTAATTGAAGCTCAAATTTATAGAGTACGAAGAATTAAAATTAAGCATAATAAGATACCAAAAAGTTTTAAAAATTTTAAAATTATTTTTATAGCAGATATTCACTTTGGAAGATTTTTTAGGCTGAAGCGATTAATAAACATTGTTAATAAAATTAATAGGTTAAATGCTAATATTATAATAATAGGTGGGGATTATTTAGATATTTCGGTGAAAAGTAAGAGGGATGCACTTAAGTATTTAGATAGTGAAATTGAGGCATTAAGAAATTTAAAATCAAAATTTGGAATTTTTACAGTGCTAGGAAATCATGATTATTTTAAGAGAAAGGATTATTTGTTAAAGCAAATTAATTCAAGTTCCTTTAAGCTACTTAAAAATGCAAGGGAAAAAATCAATTTTGGAAAAGATAGTATAGACCTTGTAGGAGTGGATGATTTACTTGAGGGAAAGCCAGATGTCAATGTGCTTAAAAAAGATAGCAATAATTTTACTATTGCCATATCTCATAATCCGGATTTTTTCAGTGATTATAAAAATGTGATTAATTATGACTTAGGTCTATCAGGTCACACCCACAGAGGACAAGTAACCTTTTTTGGATTGTGGGCCCCCTATACATCTTCTAAATATGGTCAAAGGTATTTAAAGGGGAGAGTGCATGAGGAAAGCAGAGATATACTTTTAACAAGTGGTATAGGTAATGGTATGCTGCCTATAAGATTTTTTGCTGTTCCTGAAATTTTAGAAATTATTTTAGAATAATATTAATGTAGAGAGTCTGTTTTAAAATAGGGGGATTAAAATGCATATAATAAATTTGTTTGATTTAACTACGCTGCAATGGTTTTGGGTAGTATTTGCAGCTTTTTTAGTTGGTTTATCAAAAACAGGAATAAGTGGATTAACAATGCTTATTATACCTATTATAGCAACTATATTTGGTGGTAAAGAGTCTACTGGGATTTTGCTACCAATGTTACTTATGGGTGACGTTTTTGCAGTATCTTATTATAAGAAACATGCTGATTGGGGCAAAATAAGAAAGCTACTTCCATGGGCAATAGTTGGAATCTTACTTGGTGGCATAGTTGGAAATTATATAAATGATAAACAATTCAAGTCTTTTATAGCGACTTCTGTTTTGATTTGCGTAGTTATACTTATATATACAGAAAAAAAAGGTGACAAACTTAATGTACCTAAAGGGGTTTGGTTTAATATTTTGATAGGTGTAGCAAGTGGATTTACTTCAATGATTGGTAACGCAGCTGGTCCAGTATTTAGTATTTATTTACTGACAATAGGCCTAAAGAAAAACAATTATATGGGGACTGCGTCTTGGTTCTTTTTTATAATAAATTTGACAAAACTCCCATTGCAGATTTTTTTCTGGAATAATATTACTGCTAAAACAACCATATTGTCTTGCATGATGATCCCTGCAATTACGTTAGGAGCATTCTTAGGAATTAAAGTTGTTAAAAGGCTTAATGAAAAGCTATTTAGATATATTATTATAGCTATGACTGCATTAGTAGCAATAAAATTAGGGATTGGGTAAAATGTTAGAACAATTATCAAACTAGCTGAATATTAATGATAGTAATAAATAGACAATTTAAAGATGATAAAGTATAAAATCAAAGGAATGTAAAATATATAAATTAGGGGGTAATAATATTGGGTAAAATAATAGACTGGAAAAAGGGATATGAAGGTTGCCCTGAGGACAATGAAATGACTGAAGAGGATTCTTTGGAAGTAATTCATCAATTCATTGAATCATATTACAAAGATGAAAAACAAGAAGATATACACCCTTATGAGACAAATGGATTTGAATTAGGTTTAATTTCATACCTTAATCTTTTAGAAAAGGGGTTATTGCCAGTTGTAATTAAAAACATTAATGTGCTCGCTGTTAAAAAATTTGAAAGACTAACAAGATTATTTCCAGAAGTTGATATTCCACAGGAGTTTTATATTGGGTTTCTGAAAGGATTCTGTAGTGTTTATTAAAAATATACAAAGTACAGTTTGTTGAATGTCAGGTACCCGAACTATATTAATTCACAAAAGATTCTGGTGCCAAGTAGATAGTTTAAACAACTGTTTATTTGGTGTTTTTACGTGCTCTACATGCTTTGCATATCTTCGCTTTGAATATCAATTATTTCTGCATCGGTATTACATTCTATAAAAGTTATAATATGCTCCATTGTAGAATCCATTTGAGATGAAGTTCCACATATAGCTGCAATGTGTGAATGTCAACGAATTTCTTTACCACTTGCTACTGAATTTGTTTACCAGTAGTGACAATGAAAAAGTTTACCACTTTACTATTTTTGCTACTGAAAAAGTTTACCACTT
>NZ_JAHLEB010000020.1 GCF_018861735.1 Clostridium lacusfryxellense
CTTAAAAATTCTTGTAATTAAGGGGCTTCGCCACATTTTTTTTACTATTTGTCAAGCACTTTTTTGAAAGTTTTCTGGAATTTATTTAAAAAATTATATAAAAAAAACAGGTATGCATTTTTAAACATACTCTGTTTTAAAACTATTGGTTTAATTTCTTAACTTAATGACATTGAGTTCTATATGGCTTTTTTTATTATATATAATATATTTATCCTGTTAATATTTAGATAACCTATATTATCTATTTTTGTTCATCATTGCACTTATTATAAAGATCCTTGAACATATCGTTGTCTTTAATAGATAAAAGATACTTCATAAAAGCTTCTTTAAGATCATCTCTTTTGAGTGCATATTCTACATTAGCTTCTAAGAATCCCTCTTTATCTCCAACATCATATCTTCGACCTTTAAAATCATATGCATACATATCTTCTTCTGATATTAAGGTTTTTAAAGCATCTGTAAGTTGGATTTCTCCTCCCTTACCGGGCTTGGTATTTTCTAAAATATCAAATATTTTAGGTGTTATAATATATCTACCAAGTATAGCTATATTTGATGGAGCCTCAGAAGTCTTAGGTTTTTCCACAACATCTTTAACCTTGTAAACTCTATCGCCTACTGACGATGCATCTACTATACCATATTTGTTAACTTCGCTCATTGGGACTTTTTGAACTCCCAAAATTGAAGTTCCATATTCGTCATAACAGTCTATAAGTTGTTTAAGACAAGGTACGTCACTATCAACTACATCATCACCAAGCATTACAGCAAACGGTTCATCCCCTACAAATGTTTTTGCACAACTTATTGCATGACCTAACCCTTTAGGCTCTTTCTGCCTTATATAATAGATATTAGCCAAATTAGATATATCTCTTACCATTTCTAATACATCATCCTTGCCATTTTGCTCCAATTGATGTTCAAGTTCGATGGACTTGTCAAAATGGTCTTCAATTGCTCTTTTATTTCTCCCCGTTATAATTAAGATTTCCTCAATTCCAGAAGCAACAGCTTCCTCTATAATATATTGTATTGTTGGTTTATCAACAATTGGTAACATCTCTTTTGGTTGTGCCTTTGTCGCTGGCAAAAATCTTGTACCAAGTCCCGCTGCTGGTATTATAGCTTTTTTTACTCTCATTATTCTACTCCGATCAAATAATGTATATTTGCGTTTAAACATTATTTGTAAATTTATTTAAATATATTAAAGAAGGAAATTTTTCCTTTTTTTCTTTTAAGTTTTAGTTCTAAAAATTCCATCATAGGTTCATTATTAATAATAATAGTTTTATTTTTATTTATCCAATTATAAGCATCTTCGTTTATATCTTTTACAATATCATAAGCATCTTTTATTTTGGTTTTTCTACTAGTAATATTATGCCCATCACTGCCTAATAAATGTATCATATTCCTTTTTACAAATTCTACAGCTGTTTTCTTAACTTCCTTACCATAATCACCAAATAGGCTTCCTGCATTGATTTGCATAAGCACCCCTTGATTAATTAGATTGATAATCAAATCATGATCTTTCATAATTTTAAGATTTCTCTCTGGATGAGCTAAAATGGGTTTGACCCCCAGTAGCATTAATTCATAAAATACATCTTCTGTATACATTGGGAATTGGCCCATCGGAAGTTCAATGAGTAAGTACTCAGTATCATTAATTCCCCAAATTCTTTTTTCTTTATATAGTTTTGGCAAATTAGGGTGCATATAAATCTCTAGTCCAGACAAAATTTTAATATTAATGTTTTGTTCTTTTGATGCCAAAATTAATTTATTTAACTTATCAATATATTTCTCACGGCTTATTTCAAATTCTTCTGTAATAAAATGAGGGGTAGCACAAATATATTCAGTACCTTCATTTTCTGCAATTCTAAGCATTTCAAGAGACATTGTTAATGTTTTTGAACCATCATCAACACCATGGATTATATGACTGTGAAAATCTATCATAAATTTACACCTACTAATATTCTAATTATCATTTCCATAATAGCCTTTGTAATATTTACCGTGATATCCGGTTACAGCTTCAGGTACTTTATTAAATACAATCCCAAGTATCTTGCCACCAACTTTATCAATTAAATGTTTAGCATCTACTAATGCGTTTTTTTGAGCTTCACCATATGATGCAACAAAAATCACGCCATCTACTATAGTTGACAAAATCTGTGCATCCGTTACAGCAAGAACTGGTGGAGCATCAATGAGCACTAAATCATATTCTTTTTTTAACTCATCAATAAAATCCCTCATTTTTTTACTGCCTAATAACTCTGCTGGATTTGGTGGCACTGGTCCACTAGTTAACACATTAAGGTTGTTAACTTCTGTCTTAACCACACAGTCCTCCTTCTTAACTCCTTGAACTAATATGTTTGTAAGTCCTATAGAATTTGTAATCCCCATTTTTTTATGTACTGAAGGCTTCCTTAAATCGCAATCTACAAGAATAACTTTCATGCCGCTTTCAGCCATTGTTATAGCTAGATTTGACATTACAGTACTTTTACCTTCTCCAGAACCAGACGATGTAACTACTATTGACTTAAGAACCTTATCTAAGGAGGAGAATTGAATATTAGTTCTTAATGTTCTAAAAGCTTCCGCCGTTCTAGACTTCGGATTTTTTAATGTTATTAATTTTTTTAGCATATTCTCACCTTCCTATTGTTTATCATAATTCAAGGGAATAATACCTATAACTGGTATTCCAGTTAACTTTTCTATATCCTCTTGACTTTTTACTGTGTTATCTAAATACTCTAATAAAAATGCTATTCCAAGTGAAACCATAAGTCCAATGAAAAATGCAATTGCCATATTCAACTTTGGATTAGGATTGGCTGGTGATGTAGGTTCTAGCGCCTCATCTAAAAGTTGAACATTATCTACTTTTTTAACATCGTTTGATATATATTTTAATGACTTAGCTAACTGATTAGCAATATCCATAGCTTCTTTAGGATATTTAGAAGTAACCGTCATTGTTAAAAACTCAGTATCTCCTTTAGGTGCAACTGTCACCATGTTTTGTAATTCAATTGGGTCTATTTTTAAACTAAGTGCTTTAATAACATGTTCCGAAACCCTTCTAGAAGCAGCAAATTCGCTATAAGTTTTAACCAATTTTTGATACATTATTACATCATTATAACTATCTTGTGACACTGAAGCATCACTTTCTATTTTTCCGATTATAACGGATATGTCAGATTTGTAAGTAGGCGTAATAACAAAATAACTTAAAACTCCACTAAGCACCGTTGCTCCTAAAGTTAGAAGGATCACTAATAGCATTCTCTTTTTTATAATATTAAAATACTCAATTATTTCCATTATTTGCCCTCCGTAAATAAATTTTCGAGTTCAACTAGAATTTCATCTTTTGGATCTATTTTTTTAGCTATATCTAAATGTAACCTTGCTTGCTCTATATTGTTAATATTTAAATAACACATAACAAGATTTGTACATATCTCAATAGACTTTGTAACTTCAAATGCCTTCCTAAAGTACTGTATAGCTAACTCATAATTTTCAAGACAAGCATAATTAATTCCAAACTCATTTACAACTTCAATCAAATCCTTATCTATTGCAGCTGCTTCGTTTAAATAGTAGATAGCTTTCTCATGATTTTGCAAGATTCTATATGCTACTGCACTATGGTAATATATATCGGCGTTATCACCTAATTGTTCCATTAAAGGAACTAAAATTTGGAGTGCCTCTTTCGGATTAGTTGGCACTAAATCTTTTGCCTTTTGGAAATTTGTTATGTTTTCTAAATTATTTTTAAGTTCAATAACTTCTGTGGTTTGTTCACCACCAAACTCTACAAAATTTCTTATTGCCATTAAAGCTAAATCATGTTTACTTTCACTATCGAAAACTATTGCTTCATACAAATATGGATTACTATAAATTGCAATTTTTTTAGCCTTTTCTATAAGGGTTAACTCCTCGTCTTTAAACATAATATTTGTAAGTCTTAATTTATCAACTATTAGAAAAATCTTATCATAATTTTCTTTTGTTTCTTCTATACTCAATAATCCTTTTAAGATAATATATGCTTCTTCATAATTTTCTTTTTCAATCTCCTTAAAAATTACTCCTTTAATAAATCCAATTGAATTGGGCACAGAATTTATAATTTCTTTATACGTTTCATTATATTTAAAAAGTTCATCTGCTCCTAAAACATAGAACATTCCTTCTATAAATAGATTAACTGGTATATTGTCAAAATCTTCTTTTTTCTTTACTTTTTGAATTATTTCATTAGTTCTAACCGGAAAATATATGTCATCTGAAATTATGAAATCATTAATTTTGCTATTCTTTTTTATTTCTAAAAAAAGAAGTGCTGATAATTTTTCAGAAAAATATGTCTTACTGTCCATACCTACTACCTCCTACTAACCTTATATATTTATGGTTCAAGCGTTTCTATTAATATTAATATATTGAGTATAATTTGTAAACATATAAAATCATACTAAGATAATTATGGCATTATATAAATTCGTTAATTAATCTATACATGCATCATCTACAATGGACATAACATTCTTTTTAAGTTCAATTATTTTTTCAGAAGCATTTGCTAAACTACTTCCTTTAACGGATAGATATATTTTCATTTTTGGTTCAGTACCAGATGGACGAGCTACGAACCAAGAACCATCCTCCAAAATAAATTTTAATACATTTGATTTTGGCAATTTTATTATTTTTTCATTTGCTTTGTTCAAATCTACCTCAATGCCTGATCGATAGTCTATTTTTTTTACTATTTTCTTGTCACCTATGAATCCATTCACTGAAGATCTTAAATGTTCTAAGATATATCCTATTTTTTCTGCACCATCTTTTCCAGCAAGTTCAATTGAAACTAGATTTTCTTCATAATATCCATGTTCATTATATAGCTCAATCAAAGCATCATACAAACTCATGCCTTTATTCTTATAAAAAAGCGTCATCTCACAAATTAACATTGCCGCTATTACTGCATCTTTGTCACGAACAAAATTTCCTGCTAAATAACCAAAACTTTCTTCAAATCCAAATATGAACTCTTTAGTTCCTTCAGTTTCAAACTCTTTAATTTTCTCGCCAATATATTTAAAGCCTGTTAACACGTCTATCACGTTGACATTATATTTTTCTCCAATACTTTCTACCATATCAGTGGTAACAATTGTTTTTATTACTACACCATTTTCAGGTAAGTTATTAGTTTCACTTAATGATTTTAAAATATAATCACTTAATAAAACACCTGTCTGATTGCCTGATAACACCTTATATTTCCCTTCTTTACCCTTAACTACCACCCCAATTCGATCACTATCTGGATCTGTACCAAAAATAATGTCTGGATTGATGTCCTTTGCCATTTCTAGGGCTAATGCAAATACTTTTGGGTCTTCTGGGTTAGGATATGGTGCTGTCGGAAAATTCCCATCTGGCATTTCCTGCTCTGCTACAACAAAAACATTACCATAACCTAATTCTTTTAATACTCTTCTCACAGGTATGTTTCCAGATCCATGAATTGGGGTATAAATTATTTTTAAATCATTAGCATATTTTTCAACTAAGTCTTTTCTAATAGTTAACTTTTTAATCTTATCCATATATGACAAATAAATATTTTCTCCAATTATTTTTAAAAGTCCTTTTGTTTTCGCATCACAGATACTCATAGTTTTGATTTTAGAATAATCTTCTATACTGTTAGCGCAAGTTATAATATCTTTTGCAACTTCATCAGTAACTTGTCCACCATCATCCCCATAGACCTTATAACCGTTATATTGTTTAGGATTATGGGATGCAGTGATAACAATTCCAGCTTTGCTTTTTAATTCACGGACAGCATATGATAAAATTGGCGTTGGAGTTAAAACTTCAAATAAATTTACATAAATATCATTGGCACAAAGCGTTTCGGCAGCGGCATTCGCAAAATCAACTGACATATTTCTTGAATCATATGCTATAGTAACTGATATATTTTCTTTGTATTTTGAATTTAAATAGTCAGCTAACCCCTGAGTAGCTTTACCTATAGTATGTATATTCATCCTGTTTGTTCCTGCCCCCATTACGCCTCTTAATCCCCCGGTTCCAAACTCTAAATCCTTATAAAATCTATCTTCAATTTCTTTTTCATCTACTAATTGCTCAAGCTCTTTTTTTAAGTCGACATTTATAAAATTTGAGTTAACCCAAGTTTTATACTTCTCTTTGTACATCATATATTAACCCCCTAGGTTTTTTTAAATTTATTTTCATTTATTATCTAAGTTTCTACTCTCTCTTTAGTCTATCATATTATACTATCAATTCATTACAAATAAAAGGCATTTTTTACAAATAGCCTGTTTTTACACATTTCTAATTACTTTATTTCCTTATAATACGTAATTACCTATCGGTTACGACTTTTTTTGTGATATTTATTATTTATAAATGATTATAATTGCATTTACATATCTAATACTTTATAATTATAAATTGGCCAATGAATATAATATAAATAGAAATTTATAAAGATTAATATAAATTCTTTTGAAAGGGGTGTATAAATTGTATAGATTAAATCAAAATGAAACTCCATTATTTGATGCTCTAATGGAATATGTAGACAGAGAAACATTACCTTTTCACGTTCCTGGACATAAAAAAGGAATAGGAGCTGATGAACAGTTCAGAAATTTCATGGGGGAGAACCCATTTAAAATTGATGTTACAGTATTTAAACTTGTTGATAGTTTTCACCACCCAACTGGACCTATCAAAAAAGCACAAGAATTGGCTGCGGATGCTTATGGGGCTGATGCATCATTTTTCTCAGTTCACGGAACCTCTGGTGCTATTCAAGCTATGATTATGGCAGTAGTTGGATCTGGCGAGAAAATCATTGTTCCAAGAAATGTACATAAATCAATAACCGGTGGTATTATTTTATCAGGGGCTATACCAGTTTATATGCAACCCGAATTAGATAAAAAAATTGGTGTTGCTCACGGAGTTTCTCCAGAGACTGTGGAAGAAACCCTTAAGGCTAATCCTGATGCAAAAGCTGTACTTATAATTAACCCTACATACTATGGAGTTTCCACTGATATTAAAAGTATTGTTGACATTGTACATGAATACGACATTCCTTTGATAGTTGATGAAGCTCATGGACCTCATCTTAAATTTAATGATAGATTACCAATATCTGCAATGGAATCGGGTGCAGACATCTGTTGTCAGAGCACTCATAAAATTATAGGTTCATTAACTCAAAGCTCTATGCTACATGTTAATTCAAGATACGTGAGCCCAGCTAGAGTTAAGCAGCTAATAAACTTAATGCACACAACATCACCTTCCTACATACTAATGGCATCACTTGATTGTGCGAGGCGTCAAATTGCATTAGATGGAACGATGCTTTTAGACAAAACTATTGATTTATGTAATTATGTAAGAAGTGAAGTAAATAAAATCCCTGGATTTTATTGTTTTGGAGAAGAAATTTTAAATGGCTTTGGCGCTTTCGCTATTGATCCAACTAAAATAACAATAACATGTAGAGATTTGGGTATAACAGGTTATGACTTGGATATGATACTTTCTAATAAATATCACATACAAATGGAATTATCTGATCTTTATAACATATTAGCAGTTGGTTCCTTTGGTGATACAGAGGGAGGCATGGAAAAATTACTTACAGCCTTAAGGGAAGTAAGCAACGAATATTATGGTAAAGGCATAAAGAAATCCGATTTCATTGATATTCCTAGTATTCCTGAGCAAGTTCAAATTCCTCGTGAGGCTTTTAACAGCGTAAACACTGCTGTAGAAATCAAAAAAAGTGTTGGTATGATAAGTGGAGAATTCTTAATGGCTTATCCACCAGGTATTCCAATACTTTGCCCTGGTGAGAGAATAACTCAAGAGATTTTAGATTATGTTGAGAAATTAAAAAACACTGGATTATACGTTCAAGGAACTGAAGATCCTGAAGTTGAATATATAAAAGTTGTTAGAGAAGAAGATGCAGTTTACATAACTGTAGAATAGAAGTAAAAAGAACTCCAATTAGGAGTTCTTTTTACTTCTATTTAATTTTACTCTATTATCAATATTTGCTTTTTCAATAGATTCTAAGTATTTAAAATATTCTATGTCCGTCATTTCACATATTGTCTCACAACTATTAACCACTTTAATAAAAAACTCCATCATATAACTTACTTTTATTAAGGGTTTGGTTAATTTAGGATTAAACCTAATAGGAATTTGCTTTCTCTTCTTTTCAGAACTTATTTTAATATTTTCATAAAATTCCCTTGCTGAATATACTAATCTTATCTTCTTTAGATTTATACTTAACGCATCTTTATATGTTGGTAATAGTTCTTCCATAATATTCATATTAAAGTATTTTTTTTCATTCTTACATTCCTCAGATTTAGAAATAAGAATTTTTAAAATTTCATTATTTTTTTCGCGAATTTCAGGCAATTTATAGACCATTTCTTTTACTTGCTTTGACTGCACTATCCCATCTTTAGTTAATATATCTAATCCATCAGTTACTAGTTTATAATTTTTATCATCATTTTGAATTGCAACTTCATCTTGATATGCATTCACTATACAACTTTTGTTTGCTGTATTATAAAATATTTCTGAAAAATAAGCTAACTTTGCTAATCTTTCTTGTAATGATTTTTGTGAAATAATTTCATTTTTTTCATTAATGTAAAGATAACCTAAATATACTTTCGAATTATTTTTAGTCCATTTTTTAAAAAATATTATTTCTCTGTATAATATATTATTATATTCTAAAGAGTCGGATATCTCAACTGCCTCACCGCTCTTTATGTATTGCTTTATACACTCTCTTATCTCCTTAGATACTACTGAGTATGTCGGCATTTATAATTCCTCCTCCTAATTTAGATTAATATAAAATCCTACTATTTATATCTTTGATAGATTTACACCCTGTAAGGACCATCGCAGACTTTAACTCACCCTTTAGGTAGTCAATGTAAGATTTTACGCCTTCCGCCTTGCCTCCAAATGATGCAGTTACAAAAGGTCTACCGATAAGTACAGCGTCTGCACCTAGTGCTATCATCTTGAGTATATCAGCACCACTTCGGACTCCTCCATCAGCTAATATAATCACTTTCCCTTTAACTTCTTGTGCAATATCTTGGAGTACATCCGCTACTCCTGGGGTTTGATCTAATACTCTGCCTCCATGATTTGACACTACAATGGCAGCGACGCCTGCTTCTACCGCAAGTTTTGCTTCATCCGTTGTCATTATTCCCTTTAGAATAAATGGGAGTTTCGTAGAATTAACAATTTCTTTAATTTCATCTACATTTTTAGGCATAACTGGTTTACCTGCAAGTGCTAAAGTAATAAGGCCACAAGCATCGATATCCATACCTATAGCAAAAACACCTGCTTCCTCAGCTAATTTAATTTTGCCTATAACATTTGCATTTTCCCAAGGTTTTATTATTGCAATACCGTTTCCACCCTGTTTTTCAAGTTCTGAAAGATTTGTTGTTAAAAAAGAATCTACAGCAGTATCTCCAACCATTGGGAAAACACCTCCACTTAGGCATCCACTAATTACCCAGGATATGTACTCTTCCTCGCTAAATTTACCTCCCATATTTAATGTAGTTCCAGATACAGGAGCTGCAAATACAGGAATATCCATTTTCCTACCAAACAATTCAAGTGTGGTATCTGGATTTTTTGCATCATGTATAGTTCTCATATTTAATTTGTAAGATTCCAAAGATTCTATATTTATTTTAAAAGCATCTCCAGTTCCTTTGCCACCCATTCCAGGTACCTCTCCAGCACAAGCAATTCCATTACATATAGGACAAACCCTACAGCTTTTATTTAAATTTCCTCTAGCATCTTTTAAAACATCCTTATAGTTCATATTATTTCCCCCCTAAGTTATAATTCTAATTCATCTAAAGTTTCTTCTGTAAAAACTTTAATTCCTCTTGATAATAATAACTGAGTTGTTACTCCATTACCATTTATTTTACAACCACTAAAAGTACCATCATATATCAAATTAGCCCCACATGATGGACTTCGAGCCTTTAAAATTGCAATATTAGCTCCAACTGCTTCTGCAATTTTCAAGGTTTCATATGCACCTTTTATAAAGTTTGCCGTTACATCATTATTTTGTCGAGATCCATTAACTCTAGCTGTTCCTCCCAGCACATCAACCCCAATTCCATTTACAATTTCGCAAGGCTCCCTAGGAGTTTCTAGCCCTCCTAGTTGTTCTGGACATACAGGAATAGCTTTACCTTCTTTTAAAAGTTTAAGGACTCGTGCATCTAGGTTATTACCACCGTCCCATTTACAATTTACACCACACAAACATGCACTTACAATAATCATACCTACCCGTCCTTTTTAATTATTGTTTATTTAAGTTCTACTACAGTAACTCCACTACCGCCCTCACCATAATTACCTAATCTATAAGCTTTAACATGACCATGTCTTTTTAACATATCTGTTATAGTTTTTCTTAAAACACCTGTACCCTTGCCATGAATAATTGTAGTTTCTTTAAGTCCACCCAAATAAGCTTCATCTAAATATTTATCTACAGTAAACGTAGCTTCCTCTGAATCCATCCCTCTTAAATCTACAGAACTTGATACACTCCTTAAATTAAGGTTCATCTCTCTTCTAATTATCTTTGCCTTTTTTTTGTCTTCATCACTAAGCTTTGATACACGAAGATCTTCTACCTTAACATTTATCTTCATTATACCTGCTTGAACCTGCACTTCACCTTTTTTATCAGGTTTAGAAATAACAATAACCTTTTGGTTAAGCGATGGTAAATATACCTCTTCACCTTGTTTTACATTTTTTATCTTTTCTCCTAGTTCATCACTACTTTTTTCTACATGCTTATTTAAGTCTTCAAGTTTATTTTTAATTTTCATTCTTTCTTCTTCAAGTTTTTGCCTTGCTTCTGATGAATATCCAAGTTTTTCTAGTTCCCTCATATTTTTAAGAATTACATCCGATTCTTCCTTAGCATCTTTTATAAGTCTCTTGGCTTCCCTTTGGGCTTCGTACATTGCATTTTCTCTAATATTTTGTAATTTGTATAATTTATCCTGATACTTTTCTTTGAGCGTACTAGCTTCTAATTTAAGACTTTCTGCGTCCCTAGCATCCCGTTCTGCCTTTATGCTTTTTTCCTGTAAACTTTGAACTAATTCTTCAAAATCCAAAGTCTCCTTTGAAATATTTTCTTTAGCAGTTTTAATAATATAATCAGGTAGACCGAGTCTTCTTGAAATCTCAAAAGCATTTGATTTACCTGGAACTCCGATTATCAGTCTATATGTTGGGCTAAGAGTATCTACATTAAATTCTACGGAGGCATTCTCTACTCCTGTAGTTTTTAAAGCATAACCTTTCAATTCGCTGTAATGAGTTGTTGCAACTACCTTAGTGCCTCTTGCTCTTAAATTTTCAAGAATTGCAACAGCAAGAGCAGCTCCCTCTGTTGGATCTGTTCCTGCTCCTAATTCATCAAATAAAGCTAAGGATTTTTTATCTGCTTTTTGAATTATATTTACTATGTTAGTCATATGAGAAGAAAAAGTAGATAAGCTTTGCTCTATGCTTTGCTCATCTCCTATATCTGCGAAAATTTCATTAAAAAAACTTACCATTGAACCTTCTCTAGCAGGAATTAATATTCCACTCATAGCCATTAACTGAATTAATCCTACTGTTTTAAGAGTTACTGTTTTACCTCCAGTGTTTGGTCCTGTTATTACTAGTGATGTAAATTCTTTTCCTAGATAAATATTGCTAGGAACTACTTCTTTTGGATCAATTAAAGGATGCCTTGCTTCAATTATATCAATTATACCATCTTCGTTAACTGTTGGAATAATAGCATTAAGTTCTATTGCATATCCTGCCTTTGCAAAAATAAAATCTAATTCCCATACTATATTTGCATTATTTTGAACAATATTTATATTTTCGTATATTTTATAGGATAACTCAGCTAAAATTCTTTCAACTTCAGCTTTTTCCTTGAGCATTATTTCCTTAATTTCATTGTTTAAGTTAACTAAGCTCATTGGCTCAATAAATAATGTAGCTCCAGATGAACTCTGATCATGAACAAGCCCTGGAACACTACCTTTATGCTCTATCTTAACAGGAATTACGTACCTGTCTCCTCTTATAGTATAAATGCTCTCTTGAAGATATTTTGCATTAGACCTAACAAGTGATATCACCTTTTCCTTTACAGACGCATTTTTCTCTTTTAGTGATTTTCTTAAACTAAAAAGCAAACTGCTAGCCCTATCGGAAATTTCATCATCGCTTATTATTGCTATAAAAATTTCATCTTCTAAGTTTTTTATTGGGACAATTCCAATACATATATCTTCTAAAACTCTAGATTTATCATTGTCCCCAGCTTCTCCAACATAATTCTTAAATAACCTAGCACACCTTAGCATTTGAGCTATCCTCAAAAGCCCAGTTGGCATTAGTGAGGCTCCTTTAGATGCCCTGATTAACGCACTTCTAACATCATATATGCCTTCAAATGGAGCACTTCCTTTTTTAGATAAAAGCAGTAGTGCCTCGTTGGTTTCCTGTAGATGTTCTTTCACTTCATAAATATTAGTGTAAGGTTCTAACCCTTCTATAATATCCTTACCTGCGGTCGTTTTTGCATATTCTTTAATTTTATCTTTAATTTTAAAATATTCTAAAACTTTTAATGATTTTATGTTCACTATTTCACCATCTTTCAATTGTTATTAAACTTGATAATAAATATTTATTCGACTCCTCTTTTATAATGCCCTCTTGTAAAGTTTTTAAATTCTCCTTGCCATCTTCTTTCTATAAAATTACTAAGAACCTCAATAGTCTCTTCATAACTTTCATGAATAAAATCTAACCTAAAAGATGAAATATTATTTTTCTTTATTTCTTCTATGTTAGGAATTAAATTGACAGGAACATTGTTGTAGATATAACTTCTACAATATTTGTCTGTATCTATTCTAAATTCTTCACCTTTTCTATCTTTAAGACTATAAGATCCTTTTACGCAATTCTCGCTGCAAGCCTTTTTATCACTCTTATTACCAAAAACACTTCCAATTGCACAGTACTCACTAACCATAAGTTCATACTTTCCATAAACCATAATTTGAAGAGGCAAAGAACTCTTAGACGCAATCTTTTTAATTTCCATAGCATTTAGTTCTGCACTAATGCAAGTTCCAATTAAGAAATCTTTGTAAAAATCTCCAGCATAGCTATTAAAGACATTTAACTTATAATCTCCAATTACTGCTATCTTTTTATTGTACCTACTAATTATCCCTAAATTAGCAGTAACAATTCCTTTTACTTTATCTATGTTGTTATCTATATATTCACAAATACCTTCAAATTCGCCTTTAATAATATTAGGAACCTTAATGTATATATTAACATCATATTTCTCAAACTCTATGTCACATTGTCTCATAAAAGGATTTATAGCAATATCATTAAACCCCAATTCAATAGCTGCCCTTAATTGCTCCTCCCTAGTAACATATATAAGCGTTTCAGGTATAATGTTATCTTTATTCTCATTAGGTTCAAAATAATCCTTCTCTAACAATATGCTAAGCCCTTTGTTATAATTAACTTGTGTTTGATTGTTGTCTCTTTTATATTTACCTATTATATATTTTTGAACGAGATCCATTAATTCTCTACGTACTAAATTCAATGATGCCATAGGCACAAAACCCTCATCAAAGTTATTAAACTCTACTTCGTTTATTTTAAAAGGAGTATCTCCAGTTTTAGATAAACTTTTGATTATACGTTCTTTTTCTAGTGGCTTATTTAATGCTTCTTGAACCACATCGCCCTTAACATTAAAGTTTTTGCCCATATAAGTTGTGCTTATACTTAGTGGTTTGTTTGTACTAAATTCAATGGAGAGATTTATTTCGATTTTCCTCTTAAATATATCGTTATAACTCTTAGAAAGCTCATCCATTAACTTGGCATCGGATATTTTATATAAGAGATTTCCAGATTTATATTTAGTCGGTTTTAATAAAACCTTTTCCCCTGCTAATGCATTTTCGACCTCTATTCCATTTTTTATAATTTTAGATACGGAAAAACCATCCTCCAAAAACATTACACCATCTTTTAGTGCTATGTTTTCTAAAAGGGTTACTGACAACTCATCGTTTGCTATACCTATCGGTAATCCAGAATTTTTGGGAACTTTATATGCCATCATGTCTTTTCCTTTATTACCATATAAATAAGCCTTTGAAAACCCTTCCCTATTAAATAATTGTTTTAAAACTTTTGTATCTCTATCTAATTTTTGTGTTTTGTTATTGTATATATTATCTAGCTCTCGTCTATATATTTCTACCGTGCCTGAAACATATTCTGCTCTTTTCATTCTTCCTTCAATCTTAATTGAAGATGTTCCACTTTCTACTATATCTTTTAAGTTATCTATTGTACAAATATCTTTAGGGCTTAAAATGTATGCCTTATGTTCTTTTTTTGAGGTTTTATCTATAAGTGTATATGGTAATCTACATGGTTGTGCACACCTACCTCTATTCCCACTTCTGCCTCCAATAATACTACTCATAAGGCATTGTCCAGAATAACATATGCATAATGCTCCATGGATAAAAACTTCTGTTTCTACTTTTAAAGTATTAGATATATAACTAATCTCTTTTATACTAAGTTCTCTTGAGAGAACTATCCTTGTGAACCCCATCCCCTTTAAAAATAATGCAGCTTCACCATTATGAATTGTCATCTGCGTTGATGCGTGAATTTCAAAATCAGGAAAATTATTTCTTATTAAATATATTAACCCCGTATCTTGAAGTATCAACGCATCTACTCCTACGGTATATAAAAATCCTACATACTCCATAATTTCTTTTAATTCGTTATCCTTTACCAATGTATTTAATGTAACATATACTTTTACTCCATAAATATGGCAATAATCTACTGCAATAGTTATATTCTCTTCATCAAAGTTAAAAGCATAAGCTCTTGCTGAGAATTTGCTTCCACCAATATATACTGCATCTGCCCCCATTTGCACTGCAGCATATACGCTCTCCATGCTGCCGGCAGGTGCTAGTAATTCAATCTTCTTCATTTGCATCGCTCCTAATAAGTCTTCTAAATCTTATTATACAATAAATGTTGTCATAAATTAAGAGATAAAAAGATTTTATCTTAATAAAACAAAATTTTTTATTGAATTTTCGTGTTTTATAACCATAGACACAAAGAAATTAATGCAATATAATAAAAAATAGACTTGCTGCCTCCTGATTGTTAACCTTAGGTAGCATTGCCTAAAAAATCAACTAATGGAGATATAAATATGACTATTAAAAATAGTATTAGAAATATTGGAATAGTTGCCCATGTAGATGCTGGAAAAACTACCTTAACTGAGCAATTGCTTTTTCAAAGTGGTTCTAGTAGAATTCTTGGCAGCGTAGATAAAGGCACTACCCATACGGATTCTTTAGATATGGAAAAGCAAAGAGGGATTTCAGTAAAAGCTGCTGAAACTGATCTTACTTACAAAGGGATTAATGTACATGTTATAGATACCCCTGGGCACATAGATTTTAGTTCTGAGGTAGAAAGAAGTATTGGAGTTCTAGATGGAGCTATAGTGGTATTATCAAGTGTAGAAGGAGTGCAGCCCCAAACAGAAGTATATTTTAATGCATTAAAGGAATTGAATACTCCTTCCATATTCTTTATTAATAAACTTGACCGTATCGGGGCCTCTCCAACTAAAGTTATTAGTGATATGGAAAAGCTTCTTACAAGTAGGCTTGTGCCCTTGCAATTCGTCTATGAAAAAAACAATGTGTTTATTGTAAATAACATATTTGATGAAGTAAATTACGAAAGAAAAGTATTAGAAATAAACGATGAACATTTTAGAAAATCACTTGAGAATATAATAGATATGTTAGGTGATACTAATGAAAATATTCTAAATCAATTCTTTGAAGGTACATTAACTCTGGGAATGTTAAAAGATGAGATAGTGGTGCAAGCTACTAAATGCGAAATCTACCCTGTTCTTTATGGTACTGCTCTAAAAGGTGAAGGAATTAAAGATTTGCTTGATGGAATTATTGATTATCTTCCCGGACCGGAAGATTTAGATAACAGCGCTCTCTCTGCACTAGTATATAAAATTTCTCATAACAAAACATTAGGTAAAATAGCTCATATAAAAATATTTAGCGGATCAATATCAACTAGAGATGATATTTTAAATGTAACTAGTAATAAAAGTGATAAAGTTACTATGATAAAAAAAGTTGTTAACCAAAAACCCATTGATGTAAAATCTGCTTATAGTAGTGATTTAGTTATGGTTAGTGGTTTAAATTGTAGCGCATACGATATACTCGGAAGCAAAACTCATATTCCTAAACTAAAAACTATTACAACGCCACTTCTTACCTTAAGAATTTATGCTAAAGCTAAAGAAGACTATATAGGACTAGTAGACGCTTTAACTGTGCTGCAAGAGGAAGATCCTCTTCTTAACATGTTATGGGTAAAAGAAAAAAAAGAAATCCACCTTAGGATTATGGGTAAAATCCAAATAGAATATATCGAAGCTATATTAATAGAAAGATTTAACTTAGAAGTTACCTTTGGCATTCCATCGGTCATCTACAGAGAGACTCCTATAGCAACTGTATATGGTGAATCACGTTACACCATGCCCAAACCCTGTTGGGCTATAGTTGAATTTTTAATAGAGCCACTACCAAAAGGAAGTGGAGTTGTTTATGAATCTTTAGTAAGAACTGAAAAAGTAAAGATACAGTATCAGAGAGAAATAGAAGATAATCTTGATAAAATATTAAGTCAAGGCATTCATGGCTGGCCTGTGACAGATTTAAAAATAACCTTTATAGAAGGTGAAGATCATGTAATGCATTCACGTTCAGGAGACTTTGCAACTTCTGCTGCCATGGGAATAATGAGAGGCCTAAATGAAATAGGAACTACACTTCTAGAACCTATAATTAAGTTTAGAATAACTGTACCTGAAAATGTAGGCGGAAGAGTTTTAAATGATATTATAAAAATGAGAGGAAGTTTTGATACTCCCTTAATCCACAACAACACTTTTACTATACAAGGTAAAATGCCTGTATCGACCTCACTTGAATATCCAGGGGACTTAAGCAAAATTGCTTCCGGAAAAGCAATAATCACAACTGGATTTGCAGGATATGAGCCTTGCCCGTTAGAATTAGGATCCTCGAGGGAAAGAATTGGTGTCAATCCTCTGGATAGAGCCAAATTTATACTATCAGTTAGGAATGCATTGTAAAAAATTATAATTTAGCAAGGTCAGCGTGGATAACTTTATTTATAGCTTATGTTCTTCCATATAATTCACAATCAGTAGATGCTCACTCAACTTATTTGGGCTATCCATTATCATTTTTAACTATTCATAATACACCAATTTATAAAACACTATTTATGACAGAGAGTATAGATATCTTTACTCTTATAATAGATATACTGATAGTTTATTTTGTACTCCATTTTGCTAATATGTATTTGAGTAAGGCGAGATTGAAGAAAAATACGAATAAAACAAAAGACTATAAATAACATTGATTTTTATAAATCAATATGGATATTATTAAAATGTGACTTAAGGGAAGAACTTTGTTTACACATTAAATTTTCTTAAACTCTCAAAAATTATATTTTAATTAATATTAAAGTTTTTTCTTACATTATGCTAACAAAAGTATATATTGCGTAGAATGCGTTTGAACAAGGTGTAGTAATTCTTAATTTAGTTTATCTGCAATTGCGTTAAAAAAAATATATGTTTGAGCGTCAGCGAGTTTATATTTTTCAGCAAATGCATATAAAATAAATTTTAGAATTTCTTACCGAAGTGAACGCATTCCAGCAATATATACTTTTCGTTACAGCATAATATAAGAAAATCTTTAACCAATAATTTCTAAATAAGTTTTATATAAATCATTTGTTGTTTTTTCAAAGTTATAATTTTCATTAACATAATTTTTAAGAATATTATCCTTCTTTTTTTCAAACCCTTTCTTTACTGCTTCAAACAAACTACTGTTTTCAGAAGGATTAAAATATATGGCCATATCTTTAAAATATTCATTTGCACAGCCTTCCTCTGTTGATACAATATTGCAACCACTTGAAGCTGCCTCAAGAGATGATAATCCTGGCATTGCTATAAAACTAGGATTTACATGTACTTTTGCAAATCTATATGCATTGTATATATTATAGCTATCCATAAAACCTAAATATATTACATTTTTAAAGTTTGTACATTTCTTAAGATACTCATTGTCATTAACATTTCCTATCAAAACTAATTGTTTCCCAAGTTCTTCGCAAATTCCACATAACGCAAGTTGATTTTTATCCTCGCATATCCGTCCCACACATAAGGCATAATTATTTAAATTATACCTATCTGTAAAATTATATAAAGGTATATCATCGTTTTCAACTTGTACGCCATTATAGATAACCGTGCACTTTGTATTGACATTAAATTCTTTCTTAATGATATCTTTTTCTAATTCACTATTACAAATTATAACTTTACTCTTTTTTAAAATTTCTTCCTTATAGCTACTACACTTTTCATATAGACCCATACTTTCAGTTTTATTATTTAACATTTGATATTTTTTCATATCCCAATGCATAGGTGATATTACTAAAATCTTTTTATAAAAATGTGCTATCTTATAATATTTATATGTTTCTCCAGTGGTATCAATATTAAACAAATGAACTAAATCGTACTTTGAATAGTCATATATACTACCATCATTTATATCTACGATTACCCCTAATTTGCGCAAATATTCCGCGGTCTTAATTACCTTGATAGAATCAACTGCAAAATTTCTATAATAATCTTGCCTAACACATAATAGAACTTTCATTAAGAATCTCCCCCTTATAATTTACTACTCATTAATATAACTATACTTATATTAATGTTTATGAGCCTCATTACTATAAGCACAGTATAATATTTTTGTTTTCTAATCTTTTATTCATATACTATTAATTTATACTGTAAAAGTTTCTTATATAAAAATATATAATTGATTTTATATGTACTAGAAATCAAAAAGTCCGCTCATATCTGTAATAAGATATGAGCGGACTTTAGATTTTATTATTTTATGTTAACAGTGTATTTATTTTTGATATTTTTTTCTTTCTGTTTCATAAAGATTATTACCTTCGGCGTCTATTACAACAACTGCTGGAAAATCTACTACCGTAAGTTTCCTAACGGCTTCAGGACCTAAATCTTCAAAAGCAATAATTTCGCATTCTTTTATTGATTTAGAAATGAGAGCTCCAGCGCCTCCTATTGCAGCAAAATAAATAGCACCATTTTTCATCATTGAATCTACTACCGTTTTGCTTCTAAGGCCTTTCCCAATCATTCCAGTAAGACCTAGTTCAAGAAGTGGAACAGTCAAATCATCCATTCTATAACTAGTAGTTGGTCCAGCAGAACCTATTACATTTCCAGGTTTAGTTGGAGCAGGTCCTACATAATATATAATGGCATCTTTTGGATCAAAAGGTAACTGTTCGCCATTATTAATTGCATCAACTAGCCTCTGATGGGCTGCATCTCTTCCTGTATACATAGTTCCTGATATTAAAACACTATCCCCTGATTTTAAATCCTTTAATTTCTCCTGCGTTAGCGGAGTAGTTATATGTTTGATTTCCATCTTTATCCCTCCCTATATAATTGTTACTGCATGTCTTGCCACATGACAGTTAATATTTACTGCAACAGGTAATCCAGCAATATGTGTTGCAAAAGCTTCCACATTAACGGCAAGGGCTGTAGTATTTCCACCTAGTCCTTGAGGTCCTATTCCTAGTGCATTAATTTTCTCTAGTAAAGTTAACTCGATTTCTTTTAAATGCTCCGCAACATTATGACTACCAATATTTCTTGTTAATGCTTTCTTAGCAAGATACATTGCTTTATCTGATGTTCCACCAATTCCAACACCTACGACTATTGGTGGGCATGGATTTGGACCTGCAAGTGAAACTGCCTCTACAACAAAATCAAGTACACCAGCTAACCCATCTGATGGTTTAAGCATTTTTAATCTACTCATGTTTTCACTGCCAAATCCTTTTGGCGCTATAGTTAGTTTAACTTTATCTCCTGGTACAATATCATAATATATTACTGCTGGAGTATTATCCCCTGTATTTTTTCGCTGAAGTGGATCTGCAACAACAGATTTTCTTAAATATCCTTCTTTATAGCCGCGTCTTACGCCTTCGTTAATAGCGTCTGTAATGTTTCCACCTATTAACTCAACTTCTTGACCTACTTCTACAAATACTACAGCCATACCTGTATCCTGACAAATTGGCACTTGGTCAGTTTTAGCAATTTCAGCATTTTTAAGCAAATTACTTATTATATCTCTTCCTACAGGAGATGTTTCTTCTTTTTCGGCTTTATGAAACGCGTCTAAAACATCGTCTCCCACATAAAAATTGGTCTTTATACTCATATCTTTTAAAGCATTTTCAATTTCTTTTACATCTACTTTACGCATGAACCTACAACCCCTTCCATTTATATCTTGTGAAGATTATTTTAAGTATCTTTCTTTAAATTTAAACTTTCTATTATTATATCATTACCGTTCATAGTATTAGTAATTATTTATCATTTTCTCTTCCATGAGTATAATGTGGAAGTAACATAGGAGAAATTTTATCTGTAATTATTCCGTTTTCTTCAAGACTTTTGTGGTATTTTTTTACATGTTCAAGACTTAGTTCTTTCATATTAACATTTTTGCAATTCACACCTGCATGTGCTCCAGCTCTACGTCCAAAAACAATAATATCTAATAGTGAATTACCCATTAACCTGTTACGACCGTGAATTCCACCTGAAGCCTCTCCTGCCACATAAAGGTTTTCTATTTTTGTTTGACCATTTTCATCAATTAACAATCCTCCGTTTTGATAATGGAGGGTCGGATATACAATTATAGGATCTATTCTCATATCAATCCCGAATTTTTGGTACATTCTAAGCATTGCAGGAAGTCTCTTCTCAATGGTTCCTTCTCCGTTAATTAACTCTATTAATGGCGTATCAAGCCACACACCCTTTTCCCCAGCAGCTGTTTCAATACCCTTATTTCTTACATGACATTCTCTAATTAATGCAGATGTTTCTACGTCTCTTGTTTCAAGATGATAAGTAAATTGTTCACCATCAATATTTAGAGGTGTTGCCCCTAAACTACGGACCTTTTCTGTAACAAGTGCTCCAAAAATCTGAGGGGGATATGCTACTCCTGTAGGGTGATACTGAACAGCATCTGCGAAAATAAGTTCTGCTCCTGCTCTATATCCGAGGATTAGCCCATCTGCTGTAGCTCCATAATGATTTGTTGTAGGAAATCCTTGATAGTGAAGTCTTCCCGCACCACCAGTAGTTATAATAACGGTTTTAGCCCTTGCTATTAAATATTCCTCTGTTTCAATATTAAATAATACAGCTCCAGCAGCTTTACCATCTTTGTCGAGTATTATCTCCACAGCAGGTGAGAATTCCACAACTTCAATACCTTTGTTGATAACTTCATCCCTAAGCACACGCATGATCTCAGCTCCTGAGTAATCAGCTGCGGCGTGCATTCTCTTTCTTGAGGTTCCACCTCCGTGGGTAGTAACCATCGTGCCATCTTCTTCTTTGTCAAACATTACTCCAAGTTCATTTAACCATTTGATTGCTCCCGGAGCATCCATTACAAGAGCACTAACAAGTTCCTTTACATTTGTAAAATGTCCGCCGCCCATTACATCTAAAAAGTGTTTTTCTGGAGAATCATCTGGCTTATCTGCAGCCTGGATTCCACCTTCAGCCATCATCGTATTGGCATCACCAAAACGTAATTTTGTGGCAATCAATACATTGGCTCCTTTTTTGTGGGCCTCTAGAGCTGCTGAGGCTCCGGATCCCCCTCCACCTATTATCAAAACATCAACATCATAGTCTAATTTAGTTAAATCCATGTCTAAATTTTTAAGTCTACTTTTTGCTTCAATAAGTTCTGCAAGTTCTAATGGAACCTTAGATCCTTTGCTAGGTCCAACCCTTAGATTTTTGAACTCATGCTCCTTATAATCAGGATAATTTTCCTTTAATATATCTTCCTTTTCCTTAGCACTCATCCTTGGAAACTGAACTCCTAATCTTTCCTCACGGGTGGCCTCAACCTTCTTTATTAGCACCCTCATTTCTGCTGTATACATTAAAATACCTCCCTTATAAAACTATATTTTATGAGATTTATTGTTTATGATTACTTTGTAATATCCCTTGTGTTATATAATTCCTTTAATTCATCTATACTTTTAATCATTAATTCTTTTATCGAATCATCATACGTACCTTCTTGAATTTCTTTTACCCTTTTTGTCAAATCTTTTGTTTCAGGTGCAATGTATTTACCTGTAAGCCTTCGAGCAAGCATCGCTACTTGATAATGAGTAATATTTGCAGGACACCTAGAAGCACATATTCCGCACATAACACAGTCAAATGATTCGTGAGCACATTTTTCAATCTCTCCTCTTTGAGCATACGCAATATATTGCATAACATTAAGACCCTGTGGGCAACCTTTAGTACATGAGTTACAACCAATGCAACTATATATTTCAGGATAAAGATTCATCATTGTATCAGCCGTTGGCGCGAGTTCATTCATTTCATAATCTCTTTTGTCTCCTGGAAAGAATGGCAATTGAGTAAGATACATGCCATCTTCTACCTTAGTTTGACATGCTAAACATACCTTTAATTCATTCTTGCCTTTAATTCTATATATTGTGGAACAAGCACCGCAAAAGCCGCCCCTACACCCACATCCTCTTACTAATTGGTATCCTGCATATTCCATGGAATCCATGATTGTAAGGCTTGAAGGTACAGAATATCTTTTATTTAATATATATATTTCCACCATTTCTTTACTCGACATTTTATATGCCTCCTTTATCCCAAATCTTTAATGGGATGGTTTAAACCGTTTTATTATTAGCATTAATATTCATCGGGAAGTTCATCTATTTCATCGCATCTAAATACAGGTCCATCTTTGCACACATATTTATCTCCAATGTTGCAACGTCCACATTTGCCTACGCCACATTTCATTTTTAATTCAAGTGTTGTGTATACCTGATCCTTCTTAAATCCTATCTCCATAAGTGTTTGAAGCGTATATTTAATCATAATAGGTGGACCACATAGCAAAGCCACTTTATCAGTACTAAATCCAATTTCTTTAACATAAGATGGAACAAATCCTACATGTCCTTCCCATCCATCATCCTGCCTATCAACCGTCAAATGAACATCTGTATTAGGGCTTGATGGCCAGTTTTCAAAGATATCATTTTGAAAGACAAGGTCTCCTGGTGTTCTTGATCCATATAGAATATCTACCTTTCCATAATTTTCTCTATTATCCATTACGTAGTTTATTACGGAACGAATAGGTGCTAGACCTATTCCGCCACCGATGAAAAGAAGGTCTTTTCCTTTTAGTTCATCCTCTACTGGAAAATTGTTTCCATAGGGTCCCCTTATTCCGATTTCACTGCCTACTTCTAAACCATGTAGATATTCTGTAACTACTCCACATCTTTTTACACTAAATTCCATGTAATCTTTTTGTGTTGGAGAAGAAGTGATTGAGAAAATAGCTTCTCCAAGTGGAGGAACTGAAATCATCGCACATTGACCTGGTTTATGTTCAAATGGTTTTCCACCACCAGGTTTTGTAACTCTAAAAGTAGTTACATCATGTGTGTCCTCCCTAATGTCAACTATTTCAACTATTTCGGGCATTAAAGGATTTACATGTTCATGTTCATTACAACTGCAACTCATTTTATTCACCACCCAACTTTTTAATTACTTTAACAATATCCAAATGAACTGGACATTTTTCTATACATCTTCCACATCCAACGCAGGCATATACACCATTTTGTTTATTGGGATAATAAACTAGCTTATGCATGAAACGCTGCCTGAATCTTTCCTTTTGCGTTTTTCTGATATTTCCATGTGCCATAAGAGTAAAATCCGAAAACATACATGAATCCCAGCAACGGAATCTTTCTCCAGATGTATCACCTTTAAAATCAGCAATATCATAACAATGACAAGTGGGACATACATAAGTACACGAACCACATCCTAAGCACCGCTGACTAAGTTCTCCCCAAATTTTAGAATCAAATAATTCATTAAGTTCTCCCGTTATTTTTTTAGGATCTATATTTGCTAAAGGAAGATTTTTGACTTTCTCTTTTATAGCCTCTTGTAATGAATTTAATTCACTTTTATCCTGCTCAGTAACATCTTCTAAAATATCCTTTAATTTGTCAGTTAAGTTTTCACCTTTTTGAGTTTGTGGATCCCATAGCAAGCTATCCCCAATATCCCATGTGTTAACATCTACGTCCTGCGAAGCTGTTTGTGGCTTAATACCAAATGAACTACAAAAGCAAGTTTCCGCAGGATTAAAACAGGCCATGGAAACGATGGTTCCTTTTTGCCGCCTTTGCTCGTATAAAGCATCTACAGGATCACTAAGGAATACATTATCAAGTAACTTAAAGCTTCTTGCATCACAAGACCTTACACCAAATAATACGTAATCCTCTTTTTTTCCTCCTACATTATCTAATTCAAGTTTTTTGCCATCTCTTTTAAACTTTAAGTAGGTTTCACTTTGGGGGAAAATAAAACTTTTTGGTGATATATTAGTTTTAAGTTTTTCTACATTTACCGTATCTCCTTGTTTCCACATATCAAAGTTTACTTTTCCATCTACTTCAATAGGTAAAAATAGTTCATAGGATTTATCAATCATACTAAAAAGTTGTGAAAACTTATTCTTAAAGATTTTCTTCATCATTTTTTCCCACCTCCATGCGATGTAAATGAATCACTATCATCCAGTTTAAACATTCCTATTGGAGCTTGTTTAGCTGGATCTACCCCCGCATCATATTCACCGTAAAGTTCATTTATATCTTTCATGATTTTACTATTTAATAGGTGAAGTGGAATATTTGCTGGACATACTCTGCTACATTCTCCACAGCCCACACAACGACCACCAACGTGATAAGCCCTAATTATATGATAAAACTGCTCTTCACTTTCTACTTTTGCTTTACCTGATACATCTGCCTTATCGTTGTCAAAAATACATTTTACGCAACTACATGCAGGACATATATTGCGACAAGCATTACATCTTATGCATTTTGAAAATTGAGTTGCCCAAAAGTCAGATCGTTCTTCATTAGTTAGAGCTTCAAGTTTTTCCACATCTTTAAATCGTTCTAGTGGATCTACTTCTCTTGTTACCGCATCTGACATCAACTTGTCATATACTACAGGATTAGGTCGTCTACATGTAATACATTTATCATATTCAAATTCCTTTGAGGCAACCTTCTTTTCGCCATCATTTTTTACAAATATAATTTCATCCCCAGATCTTTTAACACTTAAAAGTCCTCTATTTAATCCTTCTTTTTTTACTTTCTCTGGGTCTATCATGCCGGGGCAGCTTATTCCATAGACAACAACCTTGTCTCTATCTATTCTGTTATCATTTATCAGTTGGTTGAACCCAAGGGAATCGCATCCTTTTAGAAATATACCTACTTTTTTATTATCTTTTAATTCCTTAAGCAAATATTTACTTAAGTTATTTACGCAGAAGTTGTCCCATATTAAAGAATCTACTTTATCAACATCTGTAATAAATACGGGATAAGAATCATCAAAGGTATCTCCCTTTTCCCATCCTATAATTTTTTCTGCTTCCCCATTTTCTAGGGCAAGTTTTGCGGTCTCTCTTATTTTTTGTGTTATCTTATCCATCTTTCATCCCTCAACTTTCTATTTGGGCCAAGTTTATGAATTTTCTCTAATACATCATTCATAACGCTAGAAAACTTTTGTCCCTCTGCTGCTGAAATCCAATCCACTCTAAAACGTTCTTTTTCTATTCCCATAAATACAAGCAAATTTGTCAAAATAGAAAAACGACGTCTTGTATGATAGTTTCCACTTGTATAATGACAGTCACCTGGATGACAACCGGCAATTACTACGCCGTCAGCACCATGTTGAAATGCACGAAGTATAAAGTTTTCACTTACTCTACATGAGCATGGAACCCTAATAATTTTAACATTGGCAGGATAGGCTAATCTGCTTGTCCCCGCCAAATCTGCTCCTGCATAACTACACCAGTTACAACAAAATGCTACAATTAAGGGTTCAAATTTATTTTTATCTATGCCCTCGATCTTTTCGGCTTCTATCGACATATTGCATCCACCTCCGCTAAAATCTGCTTATTTGTAAATCCTTTAAGATCAATGGCACCAGGACGACAAGCTACTGTACATCCACCACAGCCTTGACAAAGTGCTTCATTTACTTTTGCAACTATTTTAGTACTTATTTGTCCATTCTCTTTAACTTCAATTGTATTTGATGAAATTGCATCATATGGACATATTTTAGTACACGCAAGGCATCCACTACAAATTGATTCATCTACTTCTGAAACACAAGGATTGTTAACTAATTTATCCTTACTTAATACTCCAATTACCTTTGCTGCTGCAGCACTTGCTTGAGCCACTGTTTCCGGTATATCCTTTGGACCTTGGCATGCTCCTGCTAGGAATATCCCTGCAGAATGGGTTTCAACAGGACGAAGTTTCGGATGAGCCTCTGTAAAGAAATTATTAGTATCTGTACTTATACCTAATATTCTTTTAATTGTAGTTGCATCGTCCTTAGCCTTAGTTGCCGCTGCTAGTACTACCATATCTGCATCAATTTGAACTGTCTCTCCAGTCGAAGCATCAATAGCATTAACTTGAAGATTCTCTCCATTAGGAAAAATTTTACCAACCATACCTTTAATATAATGAACTCCATATTCTTCAACAGCTCTTCTCTGGAATTCTTCAAAGTTTTTACCTGGTGTACGAATATCAATATAAAAAACATAGGCCTGCATATCCGGATAATGGTCCTTGAGTAACATTGCATGTTTTGCTGTATACATACAACAAATTTTTGAACAATAAGGTTTACCCCTTAATGACTTGTCCCTTGATCCCACACATTGTATAAAAACTACTTTCTTAGGCACTCTTTGATCTGACGGACACAATAAATGGCCGGCTGTTGGACCTGCTGCGTTTGTTAATCTCTCGAATTCAAGAGATGTTATTACGTCAGGGTGTTGCCCATACTGGTATTCTCCAAATTTATCTAAACTTATAAGATCATAACCTGTGGATACCACTATAGCACCATATTGTTTTGTTATTTTAGTATCAACCTGCGAAAAATCAACGGCGCCCGCTGTACATACTTTTTCACATATACCACATTTCCCTGTTTTAAACTTGATACAATGTTCTCTATCTATAACTGGTACATTTGGCACCGCCTGAGCGAAAGGCATATAAATAGCCCCTCTGTTTCTTAATCCTTCATTAAACTCACTTTTAGCTTTTTTAGAAGGGCATTTTTCAGTACAAACGCCACAACCAGTACACTTGTCCATATTTATACTTCGTGCTTTTTGGTTAATGGTTGCTTCAAAGTTTCCCACATATCCTTTAACTGAATCTAGCTCACTATATGTATATAACGTTATATTTTCATGAGAGGCGGCATCTACCATTTTTGGTGTCAAAATACAGGCAGAACAATCTAGTGTCGGGAATGTTTTATCTAGTTGAGACATTTTCCCACCAATACTTGGCGACTTCTCAATGATATCAACTTGATAACCAGCTTCAGCAATATCAAGAGCTGTTTGGATTCCAGCTATTCCTCCACCAATAACAAGCGCCCTTTTCGTTACATCTATTTGACCAGGTGTAAGTTCACTATTTAATGTTGCTTTAGCCACTGCAGCCCTAACAAGAGCTATGGCCTTTGGTGTCCCAATCTCTTTTTCCTTATGAATCCAAGAACAGTGTTCTCGAATATTTGCAACTTCTAACAAATATGGATTTAAGCCCGCTGCCTTTGCCGCTTTTCTAAATGTTGCCTCATGCATTCTAGGAGAGCATGACGCTACCACAACTCGATCTAATTTTTGCTCTTTTATCGCATTCTTAATCAAATTCTGACCTACTTCGGAACACATATATTGATAGTCTTTAGCATATACAACTCCTGGCATTTTTTCAGCTTCTTCTATGACTTTATCAATATCTACGGTAGCCGCTATATTGCTTCCACACCAACAAACAAAAACTCCAATTTTCTGCAATTTGATTCCTCCTTTAAAAATGACGGATCATTTTTTTGTTATAATTATTTATTATATTTTCTAAACGCACTTACAATCGCCTGTTGTGGCATTTTATCATCTATTTTTCCAAAGACATCTTCAGCTTTTATTCTATTTTCTCCTGAACGCCTAATAATGATAAGCCTAACCGCCTCTAAAACGTTTGCAATATCTATATCCCTAGGACAACGCTCTGAGCATGTAAAACATGAAGCACAAGACCAAATAGTTTTACTCTCTATAACCTTGTCTAGTTCTCCTGTCTGAAGTAATCTTATAACCTGATGAGGTAGAATATCCATACCTTCACTTGCAGGACAGCTTGCTGAACATTTACCACACTGGATGCAATCTTGCAATCTCTGTCCACTAATTTGAGAAATTTGATTTAATTCTTTTAATTTTTTGTCAGAATATATTTTTACTCTTTTCATTGCACTATCCCCTCCTATCTTATTTGACCCCTAAAGCCTCTGCTAAGAGCTCTGTGAAATAACTGATAGATAGTTTATTTTTCGCGCCATCATTTGCAATTTCCAGATTATATTTACATAGTGGGCATGCAGTAACAACTTCGCTAACATCATTTTTCAAAGCTGATTCAATTATAGTATTTGACATGTTATTTACAAGTTCCTTTTTATCTAAACAAAGGTACCCTCCACAACACTCTGTTCTATATGGATATATTACAGGAGTTGCACCAATGGCTTTTATAAAATCTTCTATAATAGAAGGATTTTCTGGATCATCAAAGTTCATCGTGCTACTAGGTCGAAGGAGCAGACATCCATAATATGCGCCTATTTTTCGATTTGTAAGAGGATTTGTTACCTTTTTAGCTAATTCATCAAAGCCTATTTCATCCCTGAGCACTTCAAGATAATGAAGGACTTCTGTCTCTCCCTCGTATTCTTTTGTTAGCTCCAAATAATTGTTAACTTTTGTTCTTATGTCATTTTTAGTCTTCATATCATGATTTACTCTTTTAATTACATGATGGCATGCTGAGCATAAGGTGACTAGTTTTTCGCCTTTGTCCCTTGCTGCTGTAAGGCTCCGTACAGCTGACAATTTAGTAGCTATTTCATCAGTGGCCATGGGATATACAGCACCACAACATTGCCACTCTTTTTGTTCTTCGAGCTCAAACCCCAAGACTTTTGCAGAATCTAGTGCAAATTTTTCTAATTCCTGAGCTTTAGTCTTTAATGTACAACCTGGATAATAACTATACTTCATATTTATTCATCTAGACTTTTTAGCAAACAAGTCTAGATTTACACCTCCCTTCAATTCTATTAATTTTTCAACACTAATTAGCAAAAAAATATTATTTTAAAATGGTAAAGTTTCTCTTAACTCCTTGTTAAAACTATAACACATGTTTATGCAGTTTAAAAATACAGATAAACTATGATATAATAGTTTAAACTTAGAAATTAGGAGGATATGTTATGGAATTAAGACAGTTGCAGTATTTTCAAACAGTTTGTCAATTAAATAGTATTACGCAAGCTGCCAAAAAACTATACGTAACTCAACCTTCTATTACCAATTCAATCAAGAATCTAGAAAAAGAGCTATCAATTGTACTATTTGACCGCTCTAAAAAACAGCTTTACCCCACAGTTGAAGGAAAGGTTTTTTTAAAGAGGGTAGATGAGATTTTAAAACAAGTAGACAATGCCACTTCCGAAATGAAAGATTACCAAGATCTTAAAAAGGGTATACTTACAATAGGCATCCCTCCAATGATTGGTACCTTTATATTTCCTATAGTATTTATTAAGTTCAAACAATTATACCCAAATATCAAACTCAATATTATAGAAAATGGATCTATTGAAACAAGACAAATGATAGAAAAAGGAGACCTAGATTTAGGTCTTATTATTGTTGATTCCAATAGTACGTTATTAGCTTCTTTACCTATTTTAGATAGCGAGCTTTTAGTTTGCTTAAAAAAAGAACACCCTTTAAGAAAAAAAACAACAATTACATTTGAAGATATTAAAAACGAACCTATTATCCTACTAAAAGAAGGCTTCTACATAAGACAGAAGATATTAGAATCTTTTGACGAAAACAATATTCAGCCTAATATTATTTTATCGTCCAATCACTTAGAAACTGTAAAGGGACTTATTACCAATGGAGTTGGTATATCTTTTTTACTAAAGGAAATTGTTGAAGATAATGATAAGATAACAAAAATTCCATTAAGCACTGCTATCCCTATAAAGATTGCTCTAGTTTGGAGAAAAAATAGGTATCTATCCAATGCATCAAAAGCATTTGTAGATTTTTTAATGGAGAATCCCATAACCACTCCTGAGAGTTAAACTTTTTTAATTTTCAAAAAGAAAGAACCAACTCACTCTACAAAATACTTTTTATAGTGAGTCGGCTCCTTATTAAAACTCTAAGACTGCAATTCCCAAATATATCCACCTAATTTATTAATATATCCAATTCTTTTTCCTATTTCAACTCTAGCAATTCCATCAATAAATTCATATGCCTCAACATAAGTTGGCTCTATAACCACTTCACCTTTAATGTCTATGTAACCCCAATTTTCTCCTATTTGAGCAGCAATTAAACCATCACTCAGAATATCTACATCTTCAAATTTTGCTGGCACTACAATGTTACCACTTTTATCAATGCAACCATATTTTTCATTCTCACAAATAGCAGCTATACCATTGTAAAATCTATCAGCCCATTGAAACTTTGGTTTAATAACGAGTTCCCCACTAATATTTATATAACCATATTTTTCTCTCATTTCAACTGCTGCTAAGCCCTCACTGAACTCTCCACAAACATTATATCTAAGAGGTATAATTGTCTCTCCTTTAATGTTTATATATCCGTATTTTCCACTTGAGCAAACTGGAGCTATTCCTTTGTTAAATGGGTGTGCATAATCATAATTCGCATCTATTATAACTTTGCCATCTTTATCTATAAAAGCTATCTTGCCGCCTACTTGAACTGCTGCAAGTCCTTCACTAAAGTCACTAGCATCTAAAAAATTTATCGGAATTACTTCAGCGCCTTTAGTATCTATATAACCCCACATATAACCTTTTTTAACTGCAGCTCTACCTTCCACAAAAAAATTGGCTTCTTCATACTTAGGTTCCACTATAACCTTGCCAGATAAGTCTATATAACCTTTTTTGCCTCCCAGTTTTATCGCTGCAAGTCCTTCACTAAACGACTCAACCTCATCATATTTAGGTTCTATAACAAACTCCCCATCCTTATTAATAAAGCCATACTTTTCATCTATAGATGCTATCGCGAGTTCACCTTCGAATTCCTGTGCATAATTAAATTTGCATTCTATTACTACATGGCCTTCCTTATCAATATATCCATATCTTTTTTTAGATTTCACAGGATATAAATTCATCTCATTGTTCATAACTAAAACTTCCTTTCTTATATATCTTTATAAAACAATGCTGACAGGACAATGATCTGATCCTACAACCTCATTTAAAATATTAGCTTCCTTTACCTTACTTAATAAGTTTTCAGTAACAAAAAAATAATCAAGTCTCCACCCTACATTTTTTTCCCTAGCCTTAAATCTGTAACTCCACCAGGAATATTTTACTTCCTCTGCATGTAGGTATCTAAAAGTATCAACGTAACCATAAGATATGAACTTATCCATCCATGCCCTTTCTATAGGTAAAAATCCAGAATATTTTTCGTTTGCCTTTGGGTTTTTAATATCAATCTGGTTATGCGCTGTATTGTAATCTCCACAAATAACTAGTTCTTTCCCTTTCGCCCTTAATATCTCACAGTAAGAGAGTAGTTCATCATAAAATTCCATTTTATAATTTAATCTATCCTCATCCTTTTGTCCATTCGGAAAATATATACTAAAAACAAAAAAATCTTCATATTCAACTTGTAATATTCTACCTTCACTATCAAATTTCTCTATTCCAATTCCATATGTTACTGATATTGGTTTTTGCTTAGTATATACAGCTACTCCACTATAGCCTTTCTTTTGCGCACAGGAAAAATATGAGTAATAACCTTCTATATTTTTAAGCTCATCACTAATTTGATCTTCTTGAATTTTTGTTTCTTGAATACATAAAACATCTGGCTGTTCACCAGCAACCCATTCAATAAATCCTTTGTTTTTTATAGCTCTTATACCATTTACATTCCATGAATAAATCTTCATAAAACACCATCCTTCCTTAGCTACTATACAATTTTTCTAAATCTATAATTAGTATCTACTATGTTATGTCAACTATGTAATTCACTAATAATATAACATCTTAATTAATTATATAAAATCTATATTATAAAATCAATGCTATTGCAATATATTTTACCCATTTTCTTTAAAAAAGTACGTTATTACTCACCCTTACACTCAAATCAGAATACTTTATAGTGAAAGGGGGCTATGCCCATGAATTATAGAGAAAAATATAGTGGTAACAAAGAAGAATTTTACTTTTTTTTAAAGGATGAGGTTATAAAATTATTTAAGGATAACCTCAAAATAGAAGGTAATCTTATTACAATTCCTGATGATGAGGAGCTAGATTTTCAAATTAAACTTGATAGCGATGGAGATTATGGTGATTTTACAATCAAAGTTAAGTGGGGAGTAAAGCCTGATCAAACAGATGATTCAGAAGAAGATAACACAGATAAATTCAATCATGAACCATTCGAATTTTAATAATTTTTAGAATAACATACCCTGAGGATTAATAAGAATATAAAATTCGAATTACACTCAGGGTGTTGTTATTACCATTATTTAAGTTCTTTACAAGGAGGCCAAGTATTATGGAACCCGAAAATATAAACACAATATTATCACAATACAATATTAGTGTTATTGATATAAAACAAGAAACAGATAAGGGCAAAAAGGCTGTCTGGTGGATAAAAACTACAGATGGCGATAAAATATTAAAAAAACATTCCTGTTCATCTAAAACCCTCGAATTTATACTATCAGCTGTTGCTCACCTAAAAAAAGGGAAAGTCAACTTACCAGAAATTATTAAAACTAAAGAAAATACTAATTATATAAAAGGAGTTAACTGCTGTTATGTTTTAAGTGAGGCTATAATTGGCAATACACCAAATGAGGACAAACCTCAAGAATTAAAAATAATAGTTGATCAGTTAGCTACTTTTCATAAAGCTTCTAATAACTTTACCTTTTCAGATGATTGCAAACCAAGGATACATTTAGGACTTCAAAATATTGAATTTGAAAGCCACATGATCAAATTAGAGAATTTTTATGAAGAGGAAAAGAGTAAATCCAAACATTCACGCTTTGGAGAAATTATCATAGATGTTTTCCCATATTTTCACAAAAGGATGATATTAGCAATAGCTGAAAACGAAAAATCCGGGTACAATAAATGGGCTCTTGAGGCTAAAAATTCAAATTGCCTATGTCATCAAGATTTTATTTCTAGTAATTTGATACTAACCCATTCTAATAAAATCTTTGTTTTAGATATAGATTCTATTGCTATAGATCTACCTACTAGAGATTTAAGAAAATTTCTAAATAAAATAATGAAAAAGAAAGGCCAATGGGACTTAAAATTAACATCACAAATACTCGGATGGTACAATATGACGAATCCATTAGAACATTGGAAATGGTTAGTATTAAAAGAATCATTAATTTTTCCTCATCTTTTTGTAGGTATAATGAGCAAATATTATGAGAAGCGAGATTCTACTTGGGCAGAGGATAAATATGCGCGAAGACTACAAGAAATGATTAAAATTGAAAAGTCTATAGAACCACTATTACAAGATTTTGAAAAGATTATTCCACAATAGATTAGTATCTAATCTATTTATATTACAATAGGGAGGCACTTATATTGAAAAATGAATGGAACGATTTTATAGAACTTGGTAAAAATGTTCTTCTAGAATATGATATAAGACCACAAAATTTAAAACTGCTTCAAAGTAAAGGTTTGAAAACATTATGGAAAGTACTCTATAAAAATAAACTTATATGTCTTAAAAGACTAAATCAATCAATTGAGCAAGCACTTTTCTCTGTTAATGCTCAAATATATATATTTAATAATGGCGGTAACGTACCAAAGATTTATCCTAACTCTAAAGGTGGTCCTATTACCGAATATAACGGTCAATTATTTATATTATACAGTTGGATTGAAGGACGCGATATGAATTTAGAAAATCCTAAAGATTTAACCATCGCTTTAGGTTCTCTTTCGAAGTTTCATATAGACTCTATTGGATATGTACCTCCATCTTCTGCCATTATATCTTCAAAACTTGGAAATTGGCCAAAGCAATATGAATCTATGAAAAATAGGATGATAAAATTAAAAGAAATTTGTTTACAAACACCTAATAATATATCTTACACAACCTATACAAATAATATAGATCCAATAATTGAAATTTGTAATAAAACTATTAATTTAATTAATAGTTCTCCTTATAGTAATTTATGTAGTATTGGTCAAAAGGAGTCATGCTTATGCCATCAAGATTTTGGTACAGGAAACGTAATGTTATCAGAAGGCACAGGCATTGTTATAGATTTAGATAGTGTTACCTATGATTTGCCCGCTAGAGATTTAAGAAAAATTATATTAAAACGAATGCATAAATTAAATGACTTTAGTATAAATAGTTTTGAAACAATCTTAAAATATTATGAAATAAATAATATTTTATCACTAGCTCAAAGAGAAGTGTTAAAAATTGATTTAATGTTCCCACACTTGTTCTTTGGTTTAATAAAGAATTTGCATAAAAATCTTAAACCAGTTAGTAATGACAGAATTTCTTCAATTGCTGACTTTGAGCAAAACAAATTCTCCGCTCTTGGAAAGTGGCTTTAAAGGAGGTCCATTATGAAAATAGCAATAATTTGCACAGAGAAACTTGCATTTCCGCCAGTAAATGGTGGAGCTGTTCAAATGTATCTCGAAGGTGCCTTACCCATATTATCAAAGTTTCATGAAATAACAGTGTTTAGCATACAAGATCCTAAGCTACCAAACAGAGATTTATTAAGTGGTGTGAAATATATACGATTACCTTCAAGTACTACAGATGAGTACGTGCGTGGTGTCAAAAACTACCTTACAAATGATTTTAATTTAGTTCATGTATTTAACAGGCCTCGTTGGGTTCCATTTCTAAGTAAAGATTTAACTTGTTCCTTTAGTTTAAGTTTGCATAATGAAATGTTTCCAGTAAAAAAAATAAGTTCTTCCATGGCCAATGCATGTATTGATAGAGTTAGTTTTATAACAACAGTAAGTCAGTTTATTGCAAATGGGGTAAAAGAATTATATCCCTCAGCTGAAGGAAAACTTCACCCTGTTTATTCTGCAGTAGATTGTAATATATATAACCCAATTTGGCTTGGCGATAAGGATTCACAAAGAACGGATCTACGCGCAAAATATGGACTACAAAATTATAAAACGGTATTATATGTAGGCAGGTTAACACCTAAAAAAGGTACTCATATAGTCTTAGATGCAATGAATTCAATTATGATGTCTCACCCAAATACTGCTTTAATGATTATAGGGAGTAAGTGGTATGGTGGGAATCAACCAACTGATTATATTAGGTTATTAAAGAAATTTTCTGAGAATCTTATAGGCCCAGTCATATTTACAGGTTTCCTAAATCCTAGTGAAATTCCAAATTATTATAGTATAGGAGATATTTTCGTAAATATGTCGCAATGGAGAGAACCTTTAGCACGAGTTCACTACGAAGCTATGGCTGCAGGACTACCTATTATAACCACTAATCGTGGAGGTAATGCAGAAGTAATGGTGGAAGGCGTAAATGGCTTTATAATGAATGATTATGATAATCCAAGAGTTCTTGAGAAAAATATAGTTAGACTTCTAGATAATGAAGATTTAGCACTTACCATAGGCAAAAATGGAAGAAAATTAGCTTTAGAAAAGTATAGCTTTGAAAGACTAGCTGACGATTTATTAAAGCTTTTTGATTCTGTAAAATAATTTTGTTAATCACTTAGGTAAAAATCAAAAGTGAGTGAGTTATTTTTACACATTTAAAATCAACCACTCACTTTTTTTAAAATATTTTATTTAATCGGGAGGTGTATGTTCTTGAATACATTTTTAGTAACTGGAGGCGCAGGTTTCATTGGTTCAAACCTTTGCGATTATTTGTTGAAAAAGAATAAGATTATCATTATTGATAACTTTAATGAATTCTACGACCCAAATATAAAAAAAAATAATATTAATGCTATAAAAAAAACAATGAAAATCGGTAAAATCCCTTATGATAATCTAATAATAGAAGAAGGTGATTTGCGAGATATTAACTTTCTAACTAAAGTATTTACATCTAACCATATAGATGTTGTGGTTCATCTTGCCGCTATGGCGGGCGTTCGTCCATCTATTATAGACCCGTCATTGTATAACGATGTAAATATTTCTGGAACTATAAATTTATTAGATTTATGTAATAAGTTTGACGTTAATAGATTTATCTTTGCTTCCTCTTCTTCTGTATATGGAAATAATTTTAAACTTCCCTTCGCTGAATCAGATTCAGTAGATTTCCCAATATCACCTTATGCCGCTACTAAAAAGTCCGGTGAACTTATGTGTCATGTTTATAGCCACCTTTATGGAATAAATGTTGCCTGTTTAAGATTTTTCACTGTTTATGGTCCAAGACAAAGACCAGATCTTGCTATATATAAATTTACAAAACTCATATTTGATGGGAAAGAAATTTCTCTATATGGAGATGGTACAAGTCAGAGGGACTACACATATATAGAGGATATCGTTCAGGGAATAGCTAAGGCCATCACCTGGGCAAGTAAAGGCAATCACAAGTATGAGGTATTTAATCTAGGAAGATCTGATACCATTACTCTTAAATATATGTTGCAAAGATTAGAATATGAAATTGGACAAAAGGCTAATATTAAGTATTTACCAATGCAACCTGGGGATGTGACTATAACTTATGCTGATATATCTAAATCTAAGGACATTCTAGGTTATAATCCATTAACAAAATTTGATGATGGGATTTCTAAATTTATTAATTGGTTTAAAGATGTTACTTTACCCTAATTATACAAATGAGAAGGCTAGTACTATTTTTTCTAAAGTACTAGCCTATTAACTTTCTATTTAGCTTTTAATATTTCCTTTTCCTATAGAATAATATGCTTTAATTTTTGCTTGTATAATCTTTTTAGTGTCCAACATATTTCTTCCATCAATTATTACAGATTCCCTCATAAGTTCTTTTACTTTAAACAAATCAATGTTTAGAAATTCACTCCATTCTGTACAAATTATCATTGCATCAGTGCCCACTAAACATTCGTACGCATCATCACAATAAATTATATCTGGGAATATCTTTCTTATCTCCGGACTAGCCATAGGATCATATGCTTTTACTTTAACTTTAGCTTCTAATAACTTTTCAATTATATATAAGGAAGGAGCCTCCCTAATATCATCTGTATCTGGTTTAAATGTTAAGCCAAGTATAGCTACCATTTTACCTTCAAGCTCATTATAATGTTCACTTAATATACTTACGGGTAATACTCTTTGTTTTTCATTTACATCAACAGTACTTTTTACTATTTTAAGTTCACAGTTATAGTTTTCGGATATTTTAACTAAAGCTTTTGTGTCCTTAGGGAAGCACGATCCACCATATCCAATGCCTGCATTTAAAAATAGCGGTGATATTCTTTTATCAAGTCCTAGTGCATAAGCTATTACATCAATGTCTGCACCAACTTTATTACAAAGATTAGCTATTTCATTAATAAACGAAATTTTCACAGACAACAATGCATTAGATGTATATTTAATTAACTCTGCTGTTTCTGGGCTTGCAAAGACCATTTTTATTTTAAATGATTCATATAAATTTTTCATTATATCTTTTGCTTTTATTGAGTCACAACCTACAACTATTTTATCACCATTAAAAAAATCATCTATAGCTTTTCCTTCTCTTAAAAACTCTGGATTAGAAACTACATCAAAATATTCTCGTGGTACATTATTTTCAAGTAGTTTGCGTTTTATATATTTTTGAGTACCTACTGGCACTGTACTTTTAGTAACAACTACCTTATATTTATCAATATAAGGTGAAATTAAGTCTATCACTTGTTCTACTTGACTCACATCTACATCCCAATTTTCCTTCGTTGGTGTTCCAACTGCAATAAAGATTATGTCGGAAGACTTAATTGATAGTGCTAAATCATCAGTAAACAAAACACTATCCTTAATTAAAGATTCTTTTAATAATTCATCTAATCCCTCTTCAAAAATAGTTGGCACACCATTTTTTAGCAATCTTAATTTATTTGAATCCTTCTCAACGCATATTACTTTATTTTCTTTTTTACCGAAACATAATGCAGTTATAAGTCCTACATAACCAGCTCCAATAACGCATAAATTCATACCATCACATTCTCCTCTTTTATAGTGTCACAATTTTCATCATATACGTTTAATTGTTTTTAATAATTTTCATTAGTAAACTATAATTTCTGTTTAAATACTATTTTCCAGTATACAAATACTATATGAGGTTATTCATAAATTGGTGATAGTTCGTCCACTTTTCTAAATAAAAAAATAAACCATAAAAGTAAAGTAGTATATTATGTTATAATTCTTATATAAAAATTTTCTTAAAAATACATTAAAATAGTGAGGTATAAAATGATCTTTAGTAAATTAGTAAAAATTTTTGAGTATATGTATCATTTACATAATAGAAATTTTAAATTATATTTTAAACCTACTCTCGCACCACTTCATGAGTCTGTTGTTACAAACTCTATACATTGGGTAGGTCATGCCACTGTAGTGATTAATCTATTTGATAAGGTGATAGTAACTGACCCAGTAACTAGTTTGCATCTTGGTCAAATGAAAAGAATAGTAAAACCATCATTAAACTTAGCATCCATTAATATTGACTACATACTTCTATCCCATGGTCATATGGATCATATGAATTATTCTACTTTAATTAGATTAAATAAAAGTGCTTTAGTTATAACACCTAAAAATTTATACATTCCATTAAAAATTTTAGGATTTAAAAATATAATAGTTCTAAATAATGATGAAATGTATAGTGATGATTTCATAAAAATAAAATCATTAAAAGCAAACCATGATGGTAGACGTTATCCTTGGGGTGCTAAAGCTGACAGTAACTCTTACATAATTGAAAGAAACTTTAAAAAAGTTTTTTTTGCAGGTGACACTGCTTATACTGATATTTATAAAGAATTAAATGCAGATGTTGCTCTAATGCCTGTAGGTTGCTATAAACCTGATGAATACCAGGAAATGCATTGTTCACCTGAGCAAAGTTTTAAAATGTTTAAAATGACAAAATCCAAATTAATGATTCCAATTCATTATAAAACTTATATTTTAGCTCAAGATGAAGATGAGGTTACCATAGACACTTTAAAGAGAATAAATGACGGAAGCATAAAAATTATTGATATTGGTCAAACTGTAAAATTAGATGATTATGAATGAAAAAATAGCAGGCAAAGATAAATATATATCTTTGCCTGCTCCTATTAAACAAATAAATCTTCAATGTCATTGCGGCTCATCTGAGAGATCAATAATTCTGCTCCTGTTTCCTCATTAATAACACTTTGCGAAATTTCTTTTTTCTGTTGTTGTAGTTTAAATATTTTTTCTTCTATGGTTCCTCTCGCTATTAGTTTTATAACCTCAACTGTTTTTTTCTGTCCAATTCTATGAGCCCTATCTGTAGCTTGCTCTTCCACAGCTGGATTCCACCAAGGATCAAAATGTATTACCATATCTGCACCTGTAAGATTTATGCCCGTACCCCCTGCTTTTAAAGAAATTAAGAATACCTGTGATTCCCCTTGATTAAAATTTTTAACCATATCAACTCTTTTTTCAGCCTTAGTTGATCCATCTAGATACATATATTCTATGTCTTTCTCATCAAGTCTTATTGAAATGTTCTTTAATACCCTTGTAAATTGAGAAAATATTAATATCCTGTGGCCTTCTTCTAGGCTATTATCTAAAATCTCATCTAGAGCTTCCATTTTTCCACTACCTCCATTATAATTTTCAATGAAAGTCGAAGGGTCACAGCATATCTGTCTTAGCCTTGTTAATATTGATAATACTTTAAACTTGCTTTTATTGAAACCTTTTGCCTGAATATCCTCTTCAAGTTCTCCTTTTGCATCCTTTAAATATGCTAAATATACCTTTTTTTGTTGCTCTGTCATTTCTACTGAAATTCTATGTTCTATTTTAGATGGCAAATCTTTTGCGACCTCGACCTTTGTGCGCCTAAGTATAAATGGTTTTACATGATTATTTAGTTCTTTAAGTGCCTTCTCGTTTCCATCTTTCACAATTGGCGTTTCATATTTTTTTGAAAAAGCACTGTGATTTAACATATATCCAGGCATTATAAAATCAAAAATCGACCAAAGTTCAGTAAGAGAATTTTCAATTGGAGTCCCTGTAAGTGCGAATTTACATAAAGAATTTATACTTTTTACAGCATGAGAATTTTGTGAATTAAAATTTTTGATAAACTGTGCTTCATCTAAGAAACAATGCCTAAATTTTATTTTTTCATAATCTTCAAGGTCACGCCTAATAAGGGCATAAGAAGTAATAACTACATCGGATTCATTAATATTAAGTTTTTGCTGATCTCTTGTGTTTTTATTTCCTGATATTACTATGCAATTTAGCGTTGGTGCAAATTTCTCTATTTCATCCTTCCAATTATATACAACAGATGTAGGGCATATTACAAGGGAAGGTTGTTTGTTATCATTTACCTCAACTTCTGATTGAATAAACGCTATTGCTTGAAGTGTTTTACCAAGTCCCATCTCATCTGCAAGTATTCCTCCAAATCCACAACTAGATAGAGTTTTCAACCACTTAAATCCTATCTTTTGATAATCTCTCATTATTTTTTCTAAAGATTTAGGTACTTCGGCTTTAAACTCTACTACGTCTAGTGCAGTATTAACTAAGTCTTTAAATTTTTTATTTGTTCCCACAAAACCCATCTGTTCTCGTTTTAATTTTTCTTCTATGTATATGGCATTATATTTAGAAAGTAGAATCTTATTTTTTGAAATATCTTTATCCTTAATATTAAGATACTCCATCATTTGAGCCACTTTAATTATATTATTTGAATCTAATAATACAAAACTTCCATTTTTAAGTCTATGATATTTTCTTTTTTCTTTTAAGGATGCGAAGATACTACTAAGTTCAATATTATCTACACCCTCAATGCTAAAACTAAATTCTAAAAGATTATCTTTATTAAGTGTTATATTTGACTTATATCCAGAGCTACCATGTACCTTAATTTTTTTAAATTCTTCAGAATAATATACCTCTGCCATTTCCTGAAGCTTCTCTAGTCCAGAAATCAAAAACTTTAGAAGTTTATCTTCATCTATAATTTCAAAACCGCTATTTGTTCTGACAAATCCAAATTCATGAAACTGATTTATGATGTTCATTTCCGTGTCCAAGTCTCTTATAAGTGCTTTACCATCCTCTGCTTTATTTGCCGTACTATTAAAAGGATCTATTTCTATATCCCCATACTTAAAAGTTATTAATACCTCTACATTTTCAGATTTTTTTTCAAAATATACAATTGCCTGAAGCTCTTTTATATAAAATTGATCTTGCAACGTTGTATCAATGGCAACTTTTTTACTTATTTTATTTAAAGTAGGAAGCACAAATGAAGCTACATCATCTTTTTCCTCTTCATAAAATTCTATAAAACTATTTTTTTCTTCTTTGAATCTATTATAAAAAGGCAAATATGCATTCTTTTGATCAATAGGTAGTTCATATATTGTACCTTCATAAAAAAAGAATTGACCATCTAAACAAAGTGCAGTAGGCATATTCTGCTTTTGTTCTAGTATAAATTTATTATTTTCTCTATTAATTTGAAATTCTAGTGGCATTGGTTCCTTAGCTATACTCACATTATTATATGTTTCACCGTCTATCGCTACGGTAAGTTCTCTATTATATAAGCACCTAAATAATCTTTTAAGCATACTATCAGTAAAATAAGCTTTTTTACCAGATAGAAACCTTATTGCATTACCCCTGTATGTATCTGCAGCTCCAGCGACAACCTGTAGTTCACTTGTCTCCTTAAATAACTCAATGATGTCTAAATCCTCATCTCTAAACGAATGTACATAAGGATTGTATGTGAACTTTTTTCCGAATTCCATTGATTCAACACTTTTATTATAACAATTAAAAAATTCTTTTATATTTTTAACTACATAAAGTTTATCCTCACCAACTTTAAGACTAACAAAAGATTTTCTGCTATCATTATTAAGCTCATACTCATATTTTATATCTAAATTTAAATATATTTTTGCTCTTGGAGCGCTAGTTATATTATTAGTTATTTGTTTAATTAAATTATTGGTTTTAGCCATCTTCTTTTCTTTAATAATTTGATCTTTTTCATGATAAAATTTAAGTAAGGTAGCAACAACATGTTTACACATATTTCTCTGTCCATAATAACCAAAACCAAACTTATTACTACAATCACAACTATAATTCATAAAAAAATCAATATTATCAAAACTTACATCCACTTTATACAAAGTAAAATTTGAAGATTCCACAGTCGAAATTATATCAGTTTCTGTATAGTCTTCTCGCTCTTTTATTTCTACATCCATATTCTTAACTTTATTATTTAAATAATATTGTATTCCACTTTTATAAATAGCCTTGTTAGTTCTTTTACGTATAATATCTTCATCAATATCTATCAAAAATTTCACCCCATCGAGTTTTTCTAGTTGCAGTATCTTTATCTTATGATTATTTACCTTAACTATTATTATATACTATAATAACAATTGTTACAGATTAAAAAACACACCCAAAGTAATTGAGTGTGCCAAATTATATTCATTTATAATATGATAGAGCATAAATATATTTTAAAATTTTTGTACATTAGATGCTTGAGGTCCCTTTGGTGCCTTTACTACGTCAAATTGTACTTCTTCACCTTCATGCAAATCTTTTCTTGGTCCTTCTTCTTTTATTGCTAAATGGTGGACAAATACATCTTCACCATCTTGACCTGATATAAATCCATATCCTCTTTCTACATCATACCACTTTACTATACCTGTTTGCATATATTTACCTCCTTATCGCACTCTGAAATATATAATTTTTCAAAGTTTAGATATAGTATTCGCTATAAACAACTAACTAATACTTTTAATAAACATAAACTATAACATCGACAATAAAATTAATTTTTATACAATAAAAAAAGCAATCCCGACATATTAACTATATGCTAGAATTGCTTATATTTATTTTTTAATAATCATTTAAAAATGTTTGGCTAGGATGGCAGGATTCGAACCTGCGGATGCCAGAGTCAGAGTCTAGTGCCTTACCACTTGGCTACACCCCAATAGAACAAATTAATGGTGACTCCTAGGGGAATTGAACCCCTGATTCCACCGTGAGAGGGTGGTGTCTTAACCTCTTGACCAAGGAGCCTTATAGGTAGTACTTATTTGCACTACGAGATATAGTATACCTCGTAATGTAGTATAAGTCAAATGTTTTTTAAAATATTATTAATATCGTTACTAACCTTTCCCCTTTCATCATAAACCCAATCTACATCAAATTCTAATTTGAACTTTTTAGAAAATGAATAATACATATTTATCTTTTGATAATATATTTCCAAATCATCTAAATTACCTTTTAAATTTTCTGGTTTAAATAAACTCTTTTGTTTATAAACAAATAATTCTTCTACATTTTTTAAAAATGTCTCCATTAATTCTTCTCTCGATATGTCAAATGGTATTTTTAATAAATCCCATTGAACTTCTTGCTTTAACTTGTAATTTTTTATTCTATCTAAAATTATTATATAATCGTTAATATCCATCTTAGTATAATAGTATAATTTCTCTTCTCTTGTACTCCATAAAACTAATTTTTCAATTAACGGTAACCCTTTAATCTTTACTAAAACATCTGATGGTCCAATAACAGCTTTTTTTATTTCTTCATCCGTAACCTCTAATCTAGACTTAATGAAATCTTGAGTATTTCCAGCGCTAGCTACATACCCTACCTCGTATATACCTCTACGACCTGCACGTCCAGCAACTTGCTTTACCTCTTGGGATGTCAGTTCTCGTATTTCTTCACCATCAAACTTTTTTATACTCATAAAAATAATCCTTCTAATAGGTAAATTAACTCCCATACCAATTGCGTCAGTAGTTACTAAAACTTTCGCCACCTTATTTATAAATTGTTCATACTGCATTTTTCTAACTTCTGGTGGTAAATCCCCATATATTACGCTAGTTTTAATACCTATACTAGAATACCTCTGCGCTATCTCCAATACTCTCTTTTTAGAAAACACTACAATTGCATCGCCTTCTTGAATATCATTATAATTAAAATCTATGTTTTCAGCTTTTAATGGAATATTCCTTGTATATTCTTGTATATTATACTTATCCCCACAGTCATTTATAATTGTCTCAAGTATATTTTTTGCATTAGCAGCTCCGCATATATGAATTTCACCACATCTTAATCCGAGTAATGCCTTACTCCATGCCATTCCCCTATGCTGATCTTTAATCATTTGAATCTCATCAATTACAGCTATATCATAATATTCCTTTAAATTAACCTTTTCTATTGTACACGAAGTATGCGACGAACCAATATTTAATATTTCTTCCTCTCCAGTTAATAGATCACATATTATTCCCTCATTATTCAATTTTTCAAAATTCTCTAAAGCAAGAATTCTCAGGGGTGCCAAATATACACCCTTTTGTGCTTTTTTTAGACGTTCTACAGCATTATATGTTTTACCGGTATTCGTATCACCTAAATGAATATAAATCATTCTATCCATACTTCTAGCCTCTACATACTCATCCTTAGGGTTATCCGGAAAATTTTCCTCAAACTCCTTAATAACTAATTCAGGTATATGTTGCTTTGTAAGTAATATCATGAACCCATAATTTAAAAAAGCATCATAATTTCCTCTTAAAACATGATAAAACTCATAATCAGTAGCATTCCTATTGTTATAATCCTCTAGCATTATTTTCGATATATCTTCTAACAATTCCCCATATTTATCATATACATTTTTAAAATCCTTGAATCCTTCATTTTCCATCTCTTTAATTTTTTTCAACTTTTTTCTTATTGCTGTTTCATGTTCAATAAGAGCTCCTGGCTTTGAATGATGAACTATCTCTTCAATCTGGCTAATCTGACTCTTTAATTTTTTAAATTCTCTTTGAGATACATTTTTTTTCATATCTTATCCTCCAACTAATCTTTTAATTATATATAAACATTGTACAATTAAAATTATTTACTAAATATATGTCATGAAAATATCTTTATTCATATATTACTCATAAAGGGGTGATTTTATATGTTTAATTATAATAAATTAGCAGATATCGTGTTTGAAGGTGGTGGGATTAAGGGAATCGGACTTGTAGGTGCTTTAAAAACATTTGAATTAAAAGGGTATAACTTTAAAAATATCTGTGGAAATTCTGCTGGCTCCATTGTAGCTGCACTTCTTGCAGTAGGCTACGACGCTAATGAGATAAAGAAATTAATGTTTAGTCTAGACTACACAAAAATTTGTGATAAAAATAGGTTTAATATACCGTTATTCTCTAATACTCGAAATTTACTTTTTAAAAAGGGTATTTATAAAGGAGATTATATAAAAAACTGGATTGATGATGCTCTATCTTATAAGCTTAAGAGTAGGAACAAAAAAAAAGTGACCTTTGGAGATTTAATAATTCCAAATGAAAAGGGTATCCTTTTAAAAAGCAACAAATATAAGAGAAAATATAAACTTCACATTATAGCAACGGACATAACTAGCGGAAAAATGTTAATTCTTCCTGAAGACATCGAGGAATTTGGGATGAATCCTGATGATCTCGAGGTAAGTCTGGCGATTAGAATGAGTATATCTATTCCCTATTTTTTTCAACCAGTAACCTTAAATAATATAAACACTAATAAAAAATCTCTCATTGTTGATGGTGGAGTTTTAAGCAATTACCCCGTTTGGATTTTTGATAACGATATCCCTCACTGGCCAACTATCGGTCTTAAACTAGGAGGAAACAAAGAATTACGAGAACATAAAATTACAAATATATTGAATTTCACCAGTTCTATAATTGAGACAATGCTTGAAGCACAGGATGATATTCATATAAGAGAAATGGATTTTCTTCGTACAGTAAAAATTGATACCCTTGATATTAAAACCACAGATTTTAATATATCTATAAAAAAAATTACTGATTTATATAACTCTGGTGAAAAGTGCGCGCGTGAATTTCTTGATAGTTGGGATAAAAACTATAAAAGACATCAAATGCTCAGAGGAAATTCATTTAATAGCGATAGAATTTCTAACTTTATATAAAATAGTTTATATTATTTGCATAAAAACAAAACGCATATCAGGTATAATTCGCCTGATATGCGTTTTGTTTTAAGAGTTATTTCACAATAAATTAGGTGCTATTTACATTTCCTTTTTTATACCCCTACTTAAAGTGTTCTCATAGTCTATAAATTCATATACATCCTCATTAAACAGTTCACTAAAGCCCTTAAGTTCTACTAAGGTTAAATCCTCTATGGCAGTATGTTTTTTCTCACAGTGAATAACAATAGTACCTATAACTGCATGTGCATCTCTAAATGCCATTCCATTTTTCACAAGGTAATCTGCAGCTTCTGTAGCATTTAAAAATCCTCTTTTAACTGCAGCTCGCATATTATCTTTTTTTACTTTTAAAGATCTTAACATTTCATTCATAACCTTTATGCAGCTTAAAACTGTGTCAACTGCGTCAAAAAAGGGTTCTTTATCTTCTTGCATATCTTTATTATAAGCAAGTGGTATTCCCTTCATAGTAGTAAGAAGGCCCATTAAGTCTCCGTATACTCTTCCAGTTTTCCCTCTTATTAATTCTGCAGCATCTGGATTTCTTTTCTGTGGCATTATGCTACTACCAGTAGAAAATTGATCGCTAATTTCAATAAAATCAAACTCTTTTGTACTCCATAAAATAAATTCTTCACTTAATCTACTTAAATGCATCATTATTATAGAAAAACCTGATAGTAGTTCTAATAAGTAATCTCTATCACTTACACCATCCATAAAATTATCAACAGGTTTTTTAAACCCTAGTTCTGTAGTTGTAAATCCTCTATCAGTATCATAAGTTGTTCCAGCAAGTGCACAACATCCAAGAGGGTTTTCATCCATAATTTCGCTAGCACTCAAAAGCCTTTTCTTATCACGACTAAGCATATTGTAATATGCCATTATATGTTGCTTAAATGTAACTACCTGGGCTCTTTGCATATGTGTATATCCTGGCATAATAAATGCATTGTCATTTCCTAATTTAATAATAGTATTTAAAATATCATCTAAATTATCAATAACCTCGCCAGCCTTACGTTTTGAATATAACCTCATATCAACTGCAACTTGATCATTTCTACTCCTCGCTGTATGAAGTTTTTTACCTACATCACCCACTAGTTTTGTAAGTTGTATCTCCATAAAACTGTGTATATCTTCATAGTCGCCTTCAATTATAAGTTTACCTTCTTGAATATCTGATAAAATAGAATTTAGACCATTAACAATAGTTATACTTTCATCATTTGTTAAAATACTACATTTAGAAAGCATTTTAACATGAGCAATACTACCAATAATATCTTCATAATATAACCTTTTATCAAAGCTTAGAGAACTATTAAAGTCCTCCATAAGCTTACTTTCTTTATCAATAAATCTTCCACCCCAAAGTTTCATATTAACACCTGCTTTACTTTCTGTATATTTTGTAATTTTATTTGAAATTATTTAAATGTTTATAAGCTTTAATTTTACTTGGTAATGAGAATAAGTTAATAAACCCTTCTGCATCCTTATGATCATATAATACACTTGCTCCAAATGAAGATATACTTGCATCGTATAGTGCATTAGGTGATTCTTTACTCGCTACCATAATATTTCCTTTATATAGTTTCAATGTAACTGATCCTGTAACAGTTTCTTGAGTCGCATCTACAAATGCATCAAGAGCTTCTCTCATTGTAGTAAACCAAAGTCCATCATAAACTAATTCTCCATATTTCTGTGATATTGAATATTTAAAGTGAAGTGTATCTTTATCTATAGTGATTTCCTCTAGTTCCTTATGAGCTGCATAAAGAACAGTACCACCAGGTGTTTCATATATTCCTCTTGATTTCATTCCAACAAGTCTATTCTCTACTAAATCAACTACACCTATACCATTTTCTCCACCAATTTTATTTAATATCTTAACGATATCTATTGGTTCAAGTTCAACTCCGTTAACTTTTGTAGCAATACCCTTTTCAAAATATATATCTACAAGAGTAGGTTCATCTGGAGCTTGTTCTGGAGGTGTAACCATTAGGTACATTTCTCTTTTGTGATCATTTTTAAAATCTTCAATATCTCCGCCTTCATGACTTGCATGCCATAAATTTTGATCAACTGAATATATTTTTTCTTTAGTAACAGTTATTTCTATTCCTCTAGCATTAGCATAATCTATAGCATCTTCTCTTGATTGTATATCCCAGATTCTCCAAGGAGCAATGATCTTAATAGATGGATCAATAGCTGCTATTGCAACTTCAAATCTAACCTGATCATTTCCTTTACCAGTACATCCGTGGCATATATATTTTGCCCCTTCTTTATGTGCAATTTCCACAAGTTTTTTAGCAATTAATGGTCTTGCATAAGCTGTACCTAATAAATACTTTCCTTCATATGTAGCATTTGCTTTAACACCTTTAAATACATAATCTTTGATGAATTCAGCTGTTAGGTTCTCAATATATATTTTAACTGCGCCAGAACTCATAGCCTTTTTCTCTATTGCCGTCATATCATCTTCTTGTCCAACATTAATACACGCTGCTACAACATCCATATCATAGTTTTCCTTAAGCCAAGCTATTATAATAGAAGTATCTAATCCTCCTGAATATGCTAAAACTACTTTTTCTTTCATTTTAATTTCCCCTTTCAAATTTGTTTTATTTTACTTTAGTTATTATTAATTAAATTGCTTTTACCCTAAAATATCTTATTCAAGAATTCCTTAGTCCGCTTTTCTTTAGGATTTTCAAAAAATTCTTGAGGTGTTCCCTCTTCTACTATTTTTCCACCATCCATGAAAATCACTCTGTCTGCTACTTCCTTTGCAAATCCCATTTCATGAGTTACAACTACCATTGTCATACCTTCTCTTGCAAGATCTTTCATTACTCCTAAAACTTCTCCAACTAGTTCTGGATCTAAAGAAGATGTGGGTTCATCAAATAACATTATATCTGGCCTCATAGCTAGTGACCTTGCTATAGCTACTCTTTGCTTTTGTCCACCTGATAACTTTGACGGGTAATCATCAACCTTTTCACTTAGACCTACCTTCTCAATAATTATCTCAGCTCTCTTTAATACTTCTTCTCTATTTTCATGTTTAACTGTAATTGGAGCCTCAATAACATTTTGCATTACCGTCATATGATGGAATAGATTAAAGTTTTGAAATACCATTCCTACTTTTTCAATTGTAGTTCGCATATGCTTTTTGTTTTTAGCGTCAAGTTTTTCTCCTTCAATGAAAACCTCTCCCATATTAGGCACCTCAAGGTGATTTAGACACCTTAAGAATGTACTCTTTCCCGAACCCGAAGGCCCAATTATAACTAGTACCTCTCCCTTTTTAACAGTTACATTTAAATCTTCAAATACTGTTAGGCTACCAAATCTTTTAGTTAAATTTTTAGTTTCTATCATATACATTCTGAATCACCTCTGCTAATATACTGACAGTTTTTTTTCATAATATGAAAAAACTGTAGTGAAAATTGTTGTCATTAAAAGATACAAACATCCTGCTATAAAAAAAGCTTCCATTGGTCTAAAGGTTGATGCAGATAGAATTTGTGCTTTTCTCATAACTTCCGACATAGTAATGGTTGATACTAATGATGTGTCCTTAAGCATTGTTATAAACTCATTACCAACTGACGGAATTATTATTTTAAAGGTTTGGGGTAGTACAACTCTTTTCATAGTATCAAAATATGTGAAACCTAATGACTTGCAGGCTTCAAACTGACCTCTATCTACTGAAAGTATTCCACCTCTTATTATCTCTGCCATATATGCTCCTGAATTTAAACTAAGGCCTATTATTGCAGTTTGAAAAGGTGAAAGCAGTATACCTACAAATGGTAACACGTAATACAAAGCAATTAATTGAAGAAGCATTGGTGTTCCCCTGAATATCCAGGTGTAAAATCCCGCTAAACCAACCATCAATTTATTTTTAGATAATTTCAGTAATGCTGTAACTATCCCTATTAAAGTTCCGAGTACTACTGATATTATAGTTAGTTCAATTGTAAGTAAACTTCCTTGTAATAACACAGGAAACATTTCTTTTAAAATACCTATATCCATTCTTGTCCTCCTAGTTATTCTCTGTGATAGATAGTAATTAATTATTAATTACTATCTATCTAATATTCTTATAGTCCAAATAACAATTATTAATATCTATTTCTTATATGCGTCAAATCCGAACCATTTTTGAGAAAGCTTAGAAAGGGTTCCATCGGCTTTTAGTTCATCAATAGCTTTTTGAACAGCTACTTGCAATTCCTTATCTTGTTTTTTAAATCCAATTCCAATAGGTTCTTGACTAATTTGTTCATCTAAAACCTTATATTCACCCGGCTTCTTAGCTACATAATATTGGCCAACTTGTGCATCCAGAACTACTGCATCTACTCTTCCAATTGATAAGTCCTGATACGCATCTGTAATTTTGTCATACTTTTTGACTTCCTTTAGACCCTTCATCGCTGTTGCTGCTGTATCTCCTGTAGAACCTAGCTGACAAGCTACTGTTTTACCTTTTAAATCATCTATTTTATTTATTTTCGTATTTCCTTGTTTTATAATAGCAACTTGACCACCCATTACATAAGAATCTGAAAAATTTATACTTTTCTTTCTATCATCTGTAATACTCATAGCTGAAATTATAACATTAAATTTTGATGACCCAAGAGCTAAAACCATTCCATTAAAATCATTAGTAATATATTCTGACTTCACACCCATTTTTTTCGCTACTGCATCTCCCAAATCTATATCAAACCCAACTAACTTATCGTTTGAATCTCTAAATTCCATTGGAGGATAAGAATCGTCTAATCCTATTGTTAATTTACCCGCCTTTTGAACTGCTTGAAGTGAATTAGAACTTTCTGTTTTTTTGCCACACCCTACAAATAATACACCTGCCATAGTAATAGTTAATATAATTGCCACACTTTTTTTCAATTTAACCGCTCCCCCTTAATGATATAATAAGCTTATGAATATTTATACATTTATATGCATATTATAAAACTTTTTTTAATATTTTTGATTATTTTATTTACTTGCTTTTATTATTGGTTTAACTGGCTTTCTTTAATCTATTATATATTACTTTTTATAATAATGCAATGCTTTTTTTATAATCACCTATTCATTTTATACAATGTTTATGCATGAAGACATACAAATCAATGCTAACCTAATTTATTTTGACTTTTTTCAGCAATAATAAAACAAAAGACATCCTTAGCTTATATTAAACTAAGAATGCCTTTAATTTTATTTAGCATTTTTGCAAGAGAAATTAATCTGCAATATTAAATACTTCTAAATTTTCTCCGTCAATATTTTTCTTCATAATATCTACTAACGCCTTTGCTGTATCAAGTGATGTTATAACTCCAAGCGAGCTCTCGATAGCTGTTCTTCTGATTCTAAAACCATCAGTTTTAGAATCATTTCCTTTTGTAGGTGTATTTATTACCAAATCAATCTTTCTACTTTTTATAACATCTATTATATTAGGTGTTCCTTCAGTAATTTTTTTCACCTCTACAGCATCAATACCATTGTCCTTTAATAATTTAGCAGTACCGCTGGTTGCTATAAATTTATAATTAAGTTCACTAAACCCCTTTGCAATATATAAGAACTCTTTATAATCTTGAGAATTTATTGTAGCTAGGATAACACCTTTCTCCTTTTTAACCTTCATACCTGAGCCAACGAATCCTTTATATAAAGCCTCTTCGAAGGTTCTTCCTATCCCTAAAACTTCTCCAGTGGATCTCATCTCGGGTCCTAGGCACACTTCTACCTCAGGAAGTTTTTGTGTTGAAAATACCGGAACCTTAACCGAAACTAATTTTGGTTCCTTATAAACTCCAGTTCCATACCCGAAATCCGCAAGTTTTTCTCCTAGCATAACTCTTGTTGCAAGTTCTACTATTGGAACATTACTAACTTTACTAATATATGGGACTGTACGACTAGCCCTTGGATTAACTTCTATAATGTATAGTTCATCTTTAAATTCTATAAACTGGATATTAACCATACCAATAACTTCAAGTCCTATTGCAATTTTCTTAGTGTATTCTAATATTTTATTTTTTATGGCATTTGATATATTTTGACTTGGATATATTGTAATACTATCTCCTGAATGGACTCCTGCTCTCTCTAGATGTTCCATAATACCTGGTATTAGTATTTCCTCACCATCACAAATAGCATCAACTTCTATTTCTCTACCTAATAAATATCTATCTATTAAGACTGGATTTTTTTTATCCTTTTTAAATGCATGCTTTAAATAATGTTTTAATTCGTTTTCTTCATAAGTTATTTCCATTCCCTGTCCACCTAATACATAAGATGGTCTTACTAAAACAGGATAACCTATTTTTTCAGCCTCTTCTAATCCCTCTTTTAAGTTCCAAACAGCCTTTCCTTTAGGTCTATTTATATCTAACTTTTCAAGCAGTGCATCAAATTTTTCTCTATCTTCTGCTGCATCTATCTGCTCTGGTTTAGTTCCATATACAGATATATTTTTTTCACTTAAGAATTTAGCAAGTTTGATAGCAGTTTGACCTCCAAATTGAAGTATTACACCATCTGGTTTTTCTTTTTCAACAATATTAAATACTTCTTCTTCTGTTAACGGTTCAAAATACAACTTATCTGATATATTAAAATCAGTACTTACGGTTTCAGGATTATTATTTACTATAATAGTTTCAATGCCTAACTTTTTAAGAGCAATTACACTATGAACCGATGCATAATCAAACTCAATCCCCTGTCCTATCCTTATAGGGCCCGAACCTATTACCATAACCTTCCTTCTACTACTTACCTCAACCTCATCATATTCGTCGTAGGTTGAAAAATAATACGGTGATAATGCTTCAAATTCTCCTCCACATGTATCCACCATCTTATATACAGGTTTAATATTCCACGTATTTCTAAGTTCGTAAATCTTATTTGGCGATGTGCCAAGTAAATCTGCAATTCCTTTATCCGAAAATCCCTTTTTCTTAAGTATTAGTAACCACTCTTTATTCATTTCCTTAAGTGAAGAAGCTTTAATCTTTTCCTCTTCATCTACAATCCATTTAATCTTATTTACAAAGAAATTATCTATACCTGTAATCTCTGACACCATTTCAACCCTATAATCGCGTCTTAACATTTCAGCTAAATAGAATATCCTCTCATCATCGGGATTCATTACTCTTTCTTTTAATTCTTTTAAATCCTTTTGTTCTAATCCGTTATATTGTAATGAATACTGTCCAATTTCTAAAGATCTAATTCCTTTTAATAGGGCAGCTTCAAAATTGCTTCCAATTGCCATTATTTCACCTGTCGCCATCATCTTTGTACCTAAAACTCTATTTGCCCTGTCAAACTTATCAAAAGGCCACCTAGGAATTTTAACAACTACATAATCGAGAGATGGTTCAAAACAAGCATATGTTTTTTGTGTTACCGCATTTTTTATTTCATCGAGTGCATATCCAAGAGCAATTTTTGTTGCTACTTTCGCTATTGGATATCCTGTAGCTTTTGAAGCCAGCGCTGATGATCTGCTTACCCTTGGATTAATTTCAATAACTGCATACTCAAAGCTTTTAGGATCAAGGGCAAGTTGTACATTGCAACCACCCTCTATTCCTACACTATTTATAATATCTATAGATGCGCTTCTAAGCATTTGATATTCTTTATCCGAGAGAGTTTGACTTGGGGCTACAACTATACTATCACCAGTATGTATCCCAACAGGATCTACATTTTCCATATTACATATTGTAATGCAATTGCCATTGCTATCTCTCATTACTTCATATTCTATTTCTTTCCATCCTTTAATCGACTTTTCTAATAGTACTTGCCCTATAGAACTTAATTCCAATCCTAGTTCTAGGATTTCAATTAGCTCCTCCTCAGACTCTGCGATTCCACCGCCGCTTCCGCCCATAGTGTATGCTGGTCTTACAATTACTGGGTAACCTATCTCACTTGCAAACCTAACTCCTTCTGATATATCAGTTGCAATTGTGCTTTCAACAACTGGTTGTTTAATTTCCAGCATAAGATTCCTAAAAAGCTCTCTGTCTTCGCCTTTTTTTATGGCTTCTATAGATGTTCCAATAACTCTCACATTATATTTTTCTAAAATTCCATTATCAAATAGTTCCACAGCCAAATTAAGTCCTGTTTGACCACCCATACCAGCAAGTAAACTATCTGGACTCTCCTTTTTAATAACCTTTTCCAAAAATTCTATAGTTAGTGGCTCTATATAAACTTTGTCAGCAACCTCTTTATCTGTCATTATTGTTGCTGGATTACTATTTACAAGAACTACTTCTACGCCTTCCTCTTTTAATGCTTGGCAAGCCTGTGTTCCTGAATAATCAAATTCTGCTGCTTGACCTATTATTATTGGACCTGATCCAATTACAAGTACTTTTTTAATTTTTTTATCTAATGGCATATGAAGACCCCCTGTGTAATTTCGGTTAATTTCATTTGATGTCATGAACATTTAAATTTTATTTTTACTCCTATAACTATATTATAGAAAGAAACTTATCAAAAATCACATCTATATCCTTAGGTCCTGGACAAGCCTCTGGATGGAATTGCACGCTAAATATCGGAAGGTTTTTATGCCTCATACCTTCTATTGTTTCATCATTAACACTGACGTGAGTAACTACCATATCTTGTGGAAGTTTACTTACATAATATCCATGGTTTTGAGATGTTATATAGACTTTATTTTCTTCTATATCTTTAACTGGATGATTACAACCTCTATGACCAAACTTAAGCTTTGCAGTTTCCCCACCGAGTGCTAATGCTAAAAGCTGATGTCCTAGGCAAATCCCAACAATAGGTTTTTTACCTATAATTTCTTTAATCATAATTATTACATCTTGTAAATCATTTGGATCACCTGGACCATTTGATAAAAATATTAAATCTGGGTTAACCTTTAATATTTCTTTTGATTTAACATTTGCTGGAAAGACTGTTAGCTTGCAATTTCTCTGAACAAACGAACGAATTATATTCTGTTTTATTCCGAAATCTATAATAGCTATATGTTCCCCAGTACCTTCAATTGTGTAACTCTCTTTTGGAGTAACATTCATAACTGCATCATTATTATTAAACTGTGCTAGCTTTTCCTCTATTTGAGTTTTTGTAAGTTCATCAGTCGCAATAATACCTTTCATAGTACCATTATTTCTAAGTATTTTAGTTAATGCCCTTGTGTCTATTCCTTCTAGCCCTATTATTTTATTTTGCTTTAAATATCCCTCAAGATCCATTTCACACCTAAAGTTATTAGGGTAATCACATTTTTCTCTAACAATGAAACCTTTAACCTTAGGCGATTTTGACTCTACATCTTCTAAATTAATCCCGTAATTTCCAATAAGCGGGTATGTCATTGTAACTATCTGCCCATAATAAGATGGATCAGTTAAAATTTCTTCATACCCAGTCATTCCTGTATTAAAAACCACTTCTCCAACGCTTTCCTCTAAATAACCAAATAGATTACCTTCAAATATTATCCCATTCTCTAAAATCAACTTACCTTTCATATTAAATCCTCCTTAGATTAAACAAAAGTATCTATTCCCCTAATATATTAATAAAGATAATAGAGTGATTATCAAAATAATCAGTCTATTATCCTTCTTAATATGTTCACAACATTTATTAATGAACTAAAAAACATACCTACAGTTTTATTGTCTAAACTAATAACTGTATTACATTTATTACTATTAAATTCGAAATTGGCAAAACAAAACACACATACCATAATTATCTCTACTCCTTCCTAGCCTCACAGGACTAACTTAAAAGTGTACTTTTTTATTCATATTTTTTTTATTCTCTTTATTCTAAGTTAAATTTTTAGATTTGTCAATGTATAATTATACAAACTTATAAACTTTCTGTGCATAATTATACATAACATCGTTTAAAATGTTTAATATCATATTTTTTATGATTTAATTATAGATAATAGTCCTACATTTTATAAAAAGTTGTAGAATCTTTCGTAATAAGGTAAACTTATTATTTATATCTACTAAAACTTTTCATTATCATTAGTACTTTTAATTTACTAACCAATATTTACCGAAGGGAGTAATTCTTTGAAAAAGATAGGAATGAGAAATATTAAAACTGCAATTTCAGTTTTTTTATGTATAGCTATATCAAAAGTTTTTAATAATACGATTCCATTTTATGCATGTATAGCTACGGTTATAACAATGCAAAGCGCTATACATCATTCTTTTACTATTGGTAAAAACAGAATGATTGGCACTATTATAGGAGCTCTTTGCGGCTTAATCTTTACACTTATAAGCCCTAACAATATATTTCTTACCAGTTTTGGAATAATCCTTATAATTTATTTCTTAAATTTATTTAAACGTAAAAATTCTATTAGTATTGCATGTATAGTTTTTTTGGCTATCATGTTGAATCTTAACGAAGGGTCACCTCTACTCTATAGTTTTAATAGGGTTATTGAAACTTTTGTAGGGATAGTAGTTTCAGTTCTAGTAAACTACCTCATTTTCTATCCTAATTATTTAGAAGATTTACACAAGGAAGCAAAGGTTCTAGTAAGTAATATATTTGATATAACAAAGGATATTATCAATTATAATACAGAAATCAACATATTAAATTTAAATACACAAATATCAAACTTAGAAAAATCGCTTGACTCATACCTTAATGAACTCCATAAAACTGATATGCAGGATAAAGCTATACTTAAAATCAACAAAATTATAGATTCTTCAAGAAGTTCTTACAACCACCTTACAATACTAAGTTCTTTAATTTTATCCCAGTCTGCGTTTAATTGTCATTTAAGTTATAGTAATTGCATTAAAATAAATGAATTATTTGATTATTCACTACATTATCAACCGTACAGTAGTAATGATATAGACGTAGTATTTAACTACCACCTTGAAAATTTGATAAAAACATTAACTATATTAAATATAACGTACAACTAATAGCATTATGAAACATAGTTTACTAATTATGTTTCATATTTTCTACAAATCCGTCTGGGTGTAATATACAATACCTAATGCCCCAGGCCCGACATGAGTTCCAATAACAGGCCCAATTGGAGCTATATCAACTTTTCGACCTATACATTCTTCAATTGTTTTAGCAAAATCAAGGGCTCCTTCAACATCACTTATGTGATGAACCACTACTTCTCCTAAACCGTGGTTAGTTATATCTTCAATAAATTTACTTGTCATAGTTTGTAAAGCACGTTTTTTAGTCCTTACTTTCTTATATAACTCTGTTTTTCCATTTGATACAGTAAGGATAGGTTTAATTTGAAAAATATTACCTAGTAGTGCACTTGCACCACCTATTCTACCACCTTTTTTTAAATACTCTAAAGTATCCGGTACAAACAGGAATCTACTCCTTTTTATATTGTCTTGTGTTATACTTACCACTTCATGTATTGATTTACCTTGCTCTGCTGCCTTCGCTGCCGTTATTGCCGCATACCCTAGTTGCATACAATTAGCTCTTGAGTCTATAATTTCAATTAATGCATTTGGAAAACTTTCTAAAATCATATTTTTTGCAAGGCAAGCATTTGAATAAGTTCCACTCATATCTGAAGAAATAAAAATACCAACGACTTCATTATTATTCCTTACATGCTTTTCTAATATATTGTACATTTCTTGGAGAGACGGTTGTGATGAAGTAGGAATAGTTAAGCTTTCGTCCAATTTTTTATAGAAACTTTCATTTTCAATATTAATTTCTTTAAATTCCTCTTTTTTAAACATAACACTCAATGAAACTAAAGAAATATCATACTTTTCTTTTATCCCATCGCTTATATATGAGGTACTATCAGTTACTATTTTTACAGACATTTTCAATCCCTCACTTATCATTATTAATAATTAAATATATTATACTACAGTATTGAGTTAAACAATACCCTATGTTGCCATCAGCTTTGGTTACATTACTATTCTCTCAAATAATGTAATATGTTTTATATTATTTTAAATTATTTTAAATTCCTACAAATATTTCTTTATTATCACACAAGTGCCTTTTCATATGATACAATAACAGTGTAAAAAAGTGGGTGATATAAATTATTGAGCAAACTTTGTCGGTTTTGAAAATGATTAAAATTTAATATAATCAATACAAATTAAAGGGAGGTGCTGCATAAAATATAGGTTTAATACCAATATTGCTACCTATATTCGAAAGCAGAGAAATATGAATAAAGATGAATTATTAAATAAGGAAAGTAAGGAAAGTAAGGAAAATAGTGAACTTATAGATAAATTGTATTCTAATAAAGATAATACATTGAAAAACGCATCTAAATCAAAGCATACTGGAACTACCAAGTTAAACTCGGATAACGAAAGTAAAAAATACATAAAAGAAATGCACGAGCTTGCAGACAAAAATGAATTTAGGAATAATGTAGTAGTTTTAGGCCTTGGATTAGTAATAGTTTCTATAATTATTTTTTCAATTGTAATGAATACATCCTTTATGAAACCTAAAACAGAAGCAGCGGCAACCAAACCTGTTACAAAAACTTTAACAGACAGTACTCAAACTAAAGCAAAGGTAGCTGATCCTATTATAACAACCTCAACTAAAATCTTTGAATATTTAAATATAGAAGCAAATAGAACTACCATTCTTGAAAAATCAATTAAATTAAATAACGGAAGTCAAAATGGTCTTACTGTACATCTTTTATCAGAAATTTTAAGAACTAATGATGTCGCTATTAATGCAAACACTTCAACTGTTAAGCAATTGATGGACTCTTTAACTTCTATGGATTGGAAGAAGAATACGGATGCAACTAAATTACAAAAGGGTGATATATGTTTCACTACAGATATGCCAGGAAAGACAGGCGTACCTTCACATGCTTATGTATTTATGGGCTGGGTAAAAGATGGTAATACTGAGTATGCTAACATATGTGATGGACAAATTGAAGAATATAATAATATACTTCATAAACGTAATCTATCTATCACAACTACAAAAAAGGACAAGTTTAGTTTTTTTCTAAAGAAATAGGGAAATAATACCGCAGGATATCTTGCGGTATTATTTTTTTAGAGTTTTATCTCTTTTATAACATTGCCATCTAAGTCCTTTATTTGAAATGAATTATCTTGTAACACTGCATATGAATTAGGAATATTTTCTCTAGGCAGTGATATTGAGCCTGGATTTAAAATAAATATATTATTTTGTTTTTTAGCTACTGGAATATGTGTGTGTCCATAAATTAAAACATCATCTTGGCCTAAATTCGGTAAGTTCTTCTCGTTATATATATGTCCATGGGTCAAAAACAACCTTCTATCATTACATAACATTATTGAATAATCAGACATCATAGGATATTCTATTATAATTTGATCTACCTCACTATCACAGTTTCCTCTAACAGCAATTATCTTATCTTTATATTCATTCAAAAGGCTTGCCACTGCATCTGGATTATAATCACGTGGCAATGGGTTTCTTGGACCATGATATAAAACATCTCCTAAAACCACTATATATTTAGCCTTTTCTTCTTTATAACGCTCCAATGCCTTCTTCAAAAAAAATAAAGAACCATGTATGTCAGAAATAAAAAAAATCTTCATAGTTTTGCCAATCTCCTTCTAAAAAATTAATTTTTGTGCTTAATGATTCCTATAGCTGTACCAATAATGAATGTATCCTCACTATCTACTACAATCGGTTTGTATTTTTCATTTTCTGGCATTAGTAGTATTTTGTCACTACTTATAGATAGTCTTTTTAAAGTAGCATTTCCACCTATGTCAACTGCAACAATATCTTTATTGTTCGCCGACTGTTCCTGCCGTATTATTACATAATCTCCATCATCAATGTTTGCTCCAATCATACTGTCACCTTTAACCTTTAATATAAAAGGATTTTTTACTCCTTTTAACCAATATCTTGGAATGTAAAACCTACCTTCTACTTCAGAATTAATAAGTATAGGTTCACCTGCTGCGATATCACTATATACTGGTACTTCTAACAATTCCTCATTTATATACTCATATTCACCATTTTGATCATTTACTATAATATCTGATATCCTACTATAATCCCTCATAAAATCATATTGTCTGTTATGTCTTATATCACAATACTGAAAGTTCTCCAATGAATTAATATCAATTTTTTCAGTAATAATTTCTTCATATTTTTCTTGTTTCTTTTCTTGTATTTCATAATTCATTTTGAATATGTAGGACTTTGCCTTTTGACCTATTGGTTTAGAATTAACTCTATTACCTCTTATCATCCATGAATTAGTTTTATGAGATTTTTGAGCATCAATTAGAAACATCATGCTAGAATAAGGCTTTTGATTATATAATACATTGATAAACTCTAACTGAACCTTAGTTAAATTATTTGCTTTATCAATTATAATATGAGAATATTTTCCAACTTTAATCGACTCAGCCATTTTCAATGCATATAGGTTAACATCTTCATTATCAACTAAATTCTTTGCTATAAGTTTCTTATTATACAAAAGCATAAGCTCAAATATCGCTTTCCTAGCGCTAGAACTTTTAAGAATTCTTTGAGGCCCTTGACCCTTTTCACATTTCCTCCCTGTTCTATTTACTTGCAAATAGAACTCGGCTTTTATGTAATTACAGCTTTTTATCCACTTAATCTCATCTAGGAAAAATTGAGAGTAATCAGTTTTTAATATTCTTAGACTTGGATATGTGTTTTTGATCTTTAATATACACTCTTTCATTATGCTATCTTTTTTATCATTTTCTATTGTTAATACATCATTTAATTTATGTTTATTTTTATAACCTAAGAAATATCTATGTAATATGTTTTCTAAGGTAAACACATGAAATTTTCTTTCTTTATTGGAAAACAGACTCAAATATTCAAGCCTTGTTTCTTCTTGTGCTACATTATATATTTTTTCAATATATTTTATATCTTCATCCTTCGACGTCAACATTAGTACTTTATCCTCTTCATATAAGCAATAGTGATTTTTAAGATAAAGACTTCTATAAATTGCTGCTGATGTTTTTCCGGAACCCTTAATGCCTTTAATCAAGCTATATCTCGAGGGTTTATCATGAATCATCTTTTGTTGTTCTAAACTTAACTTCATTTAATTACCTCCACTGTGGACATACTAATAGTATACAATAATATTAACCTCAAAGTAAAATTTTTATAAAAATATATATATAATTACCATTGTCGTACTCTTTAATTTATGAATATCTATATACATTTACTGAGCATACTATGTTATATATTATTTTAATTATTTATCTAAATAAAATATATTAGAGGTGATTATTGTGAATTTAAAGATATTAAGTATTGTTATTGCTTCAACTATTGTAATTAGCTGTATACCAACTATTTCTTATAGTAAAGAATTAAATAGTTATTTACTTTGCGAATCAAATAAACATTATACCAAGTTTCGTAATGAGTATAATAATAAGACTTTTACCAGCACATTAAATTTATTTAGAAATGTCTTTAGTAATAATGAGCTTCATAATGGATTAAATACTAAAGAATATAGTTGGTATTTCCAACCTAAAAACGATAATACTCCACCAGATGGGCCCAAAGAGACAGGTAACCTTATGTCAAAGTATGATTGTTATCATTTAGGTGATACATCAAAAAAAGTATTATATCTAACTTTTGATGAGGGTTACGAGGCGGGATATACAACTCCGATATTAGATATTTTAAAAAAGCATAATGTGAAGGCAGCATTTTTTGTTGTAAAACCCTATATCACATCTAGCCCAGACTTAATTAAAAGAATGGTTGCCGAAGGGCATTTAGTTTGTAACCATAGTAACCATCATCCTTCTATGGCGTCTATACAAGATGAAGCAAAATTTAGCAAGGAATTATCTGATGTAGAAGAAGCATTTGAAAATGTTACGCATCAAAAGATAGCTAAGTATTTTAGACCTCCAATGGGCAAATATAGTGAATTATCACTATACTATACTAAAAACCTAGGATATAAAACCATATTCTGGAGTTTCGCGTACATGGATTGGCTTAAAGATAATCAACCCTCCCACGAAACTGCAAAAAAGAAAATTATGCAAAGAACTCATAACGGCGGAATTATGCTACTACATGCAGTGTCAAAAACCAATGCTGAAATATTAGATGATGTAATTACAGAGTGGGAGAATCAAGGCTACGTGCTAAAAAGCCTAGATGAATTACCTTCTAAACAATAATGAATAAGATGTTCAACCTAAAAAGCTATATCTGCAAGTAGATATAGCTTTTTAAGTTAAACATCAATGTAGTAAGAGCTTTTATAAACTCTTATATAACATTTCAATATGTGGAATATCATCTTCTAAATACACATCACTTACTTTTACAAACTTAAGGTTTGAATAAAATTTTAATAAATACTTTTGCGCAGAGATTCTAACTTCTTTCTCATTTAGGATATTTTCTATAAATCCAATTGCTTCTATCATCATTTGTTTTGCTAAACCTTTACCACGATGTTTTTTAGAAACTAACACCCTCCCTATTGATACCTCATCATAGGAAACATCTTTTTCTAAAATTCTTAAATAAAAAATAATTTCGTTATCTTCTTTTGAAAATAGATGATATGATTTTTGGTCTTTACCATCGCAATCCTCATAAATGCATTGTTGCTCTACAACAAAAACTTCACTTCTAAGCTTTAAAATCTCATATAATTCATCGCTACTTAATTCATTAAATTTTTTTATTTCAAATTTCATATTCTTTATTCTCCTTTTTTTCAACCTTACAATCCTATATTTATTGTAAATTTTATACATGTTGTTTTAATTTAAAATCTTTATTATTCCTATTATTAGTAAATGTAATGGATAAAAAACATAAAATATATATCTAAGGTCTCTCCCCTTCTTACCATTATAATTAAATACAAAAATTAATGCTAAAAGTGATAACACTTGCATAAACCAAACTAAATTTATTGACAAACCTTTAGATTCGTACAAATAAAGTAATATTTGTGATGCATTAAATAATATATATACAATAACTTGGGATAATATTGTTTTAATTTTGCTGTCTCTAAACACATAAAAAGCCAGAATCATAGCAACTCCATAAATGCCATAATCAGTATAAAAAGCTTCAGCAGCTATACCTAATGCTAATATAACCATTGTTTTATAGGGTTTAGAATCTCCTTTGTCCCAAACACGTATTGATAATAATCCAATTGCTAAAGTAAAAAAAATGTTAAGATGTGGAATTGGACTTCCTAAAAAATAATTTATTAAATCAGACAAGCTGTGCACACTAGCTTGTTTATTAAAAGCTAATGAAAATGGCATTTGAGATATTACTCCGAACATCAACAGCCTATTAAGATATTTAAAAACCGAATTTGTTTTAGAATACCCCATTGCAATTAAATAAGCGAATATAGGAAATGATAATCTTCCAACCATCCTTAGGATTATAACCTCTGGAAAAAGAACTGCCCCCAAATGGTCAATTAACATAAATAAACATGCAATAATTTTCAACATGCTAGTTGTTATGAAAATCACCCCCTATAGTTCTAAAAATCTTCTAAATTCATTATTTAAATCCATTTTTAAATTATACCATTCATTTATCGTTTATACCTAAATTACTTCAACTTTATTCATCCTAAAGATAGTTAATATAATAAAAATCAAGCTAAATACTATTGAAAATACGATAGCAAATAAATAGTTTTCTAGTGTAAATAAATTTGCACCTACTATTAATTTATAAGGCATAAAATTTCCAATTGTTTTGCTATTTGCAAGTGTAGCACTTAGAAAAGCTATCATCAGAGTTATAAACCCTGCTGTTACACTTTTTTTAACTAAGCTGCTGAAAAGTGTTACCAATGTAATATTGAAAAAGAAATACACTGACATTAATATAGATGAGTTAATTATACCTGATAAACTAGCTTTTTCACCTTCTAACAAAATGTTTCCATAGTAATAACAAGTAAAGAACCCTACAAATGTTAATATAATTACCAAAATAGTATAATGAGTTATTTTAGCTAGCACTATACAAGATGGTTTGCTTCCCTTAGAATATGGAAACACTAATTTTTCTCCATTTATCTCATCACTCAAAGTACTTGCCACAGTGAATACAATAAACAAATTTCCAATTTGAAAAAGATGGTTGATATAACTGTTAATTGCACTTATAGGCGTAGTAACAAAAAGTGAACTTAAATCACCTTGTGATTGTTTTTCTAATATTTTAGGAAGTATCTTTAGCATAAAAGGGTCTAAAATAGCAAATGCAATAATCCCTACTGCAAGTATTATATATTTGTATTGTCTACTTGATTCCATTATTTCTTTTTTAAAATACGCCTTAAATGTTCTCATTTTTATTCACCATCCTTATAAAAATATCTTCAAGATTACTTTTTCTAAGATTATAAGATAAAATATAATTTTCAATCTTCATAAGCACTTTCAATAGTTCAGATTTTGCAACATCTAAGTTATTAACATAGATAGAAGCCTTATTTCTATTTATAAAAACTTTATCTACCCACGTAAAGTCTAGTATTTTATCTAAATCTACACATTCTTTTTCAAACTCTATATCAAATATAGGCTGGATATACTTATTCTTTAAATTCTCTAGGTTATCCGATAAAAGTATCTCACCTTTATCCAAAATACTTACCTCATCACAAATCCTCTCAACGTCACTTAAAATATGAGTAGATATAAATATTGTTGTTCCCCCATAACTCAGATCTTTTATAAATTCTAATATTTCCATTCTTCCTTCAGGATCTAGCGCCGATGTTGGTTCATCTAAAAATAGTATTTCTGGTTTATTAAATAAAGCAACTGCTATTCCTAATCTTTGCCTCATACCACCTGAATATAACCCTATCTTTTTCTTGCCATGTTCACTTAACTTTACTATGTCTAAAATTTCTATAATCCTTTCCCTTATCATTTTCTCGGGCATTCTATCTATTTCACCAATAAAGTGCAAATATTCACTTGCATTCATATAATTATAAAACACTGGATTTTGCGGAAGATAACCAACTTTTCTTAATAATTGTAGTTTATTGTTCTTAAAATCTTCTCCATTTAAATATATTTCCCCACCGTTAAAATCAATTAATCCCGATAATATATTCATAGTCGTAGTTTTCCCAGCTCCATTAGGACCTAAAAATCCATATATTGTTCCCTTTTTTATTTCAAAGGATATATTCTTAAGCACCTCAATATTCCCATATTTTTTATTTAGATTTATAACTTTAATCATATTAATCACGCTCTCTTCCTATTAATAAAAAAGCTATACCACCTATTAATTGAATAAATATTATAATTATGGCCCATGACCACTTAGGCAAAAATTTAACTCTATCCACCCTTAGCCTATATAAGCAGAAACCCACAAGAACAAGCTCCATAATAATTATAGGTGCTAATAATTTTATTATCTCAACTATTTCCATTCCATTTATTAAACCTATTCCTTCAGACATATATTATTCCCCCTTTTATGTTTTCATAGCTTTAACGAGTTAATCTTCAAAAAGTTCATTTCAAATAAAAAAACTAGCTACTAATTTCTCAGTAGCTAGTTTTTCCTTTTTTTATTTAGTATTACTCGTGTAACTAATAGATAGATAAGTAGATGACCTGGTAAATTCATCAGTGCAAAGATTCCCCAAAACCAATAATATTTTTCCTTACGCTTTCTTGCATCGAAAAATACCCAAGCCCCTTGTACTAAAAGCATAGGAATAACTATAACCAGCAATATAATCAGATGCTCATTTGAAATCGCCATCAAGTTTCACTTCCATTTCTTTTGATTGCCATAGTAGCCATTCCTATCCAAGGGAAGATTATTAAAATAATAATCTGTGAAATGATTAATAACTTAGGACCTATTATAATTATAGCTAAAGCATATATTGAAAGAATAAAAAAGGATACTAATATAAAGAGAATGAATTCTGTTTTATCTTTCCTGTTTTCTCTTATAGCTTCTCCTTGTTCTATTATTCCTAAGGTATTAATATCAAAATCAAATATGTCATCATTGAACACATCCATTTTGATATTTGTGGAATCTAGTTTACTTTTAAATTCTAAAGCTTTATCACTATGCATTAATATTTTGTCCACTTTCTCATGAGTTTCATTATAAAACTCATCTATTAAAGCTTTTTCGATTTTACTGTGCAATGGATCTTTAATTTTATCAGAATCCTTCATTTATATAATCTCCTTTCTTTCGATTTCTTTTATTATATACTTAACGGAATTATGAAGTCTTGATCGAACTGTACCAATAGGGCAGTTTAAAATTTGTGATATTTCCGCGTATTTATAACCATAATAATGTTTTAATATAAATACTACCCTTTGTGCGTATGGTAACTTTAAAATTATTTTCATTATTTCTTTATATTCATAATTTGCTATTACAATATCCTCTACTTGTTTGCCTTGATCATTCAAGTTATCATCAATTAAACCATGAATTTTATTTTTTCTTAAATAATCCTTATAAACGTTAGTAGCTATTTTTATTAGCCATGTAGAAAACTTTGCTTTAGGCTCGAATTTATTTATATTTAGGACTGCCTTAAGCAGTGCATCTTGTACAATATCCTGAGCTAAATGCGGGTCCCCTACCATTTTAACAACATACCCTTTTAAAATATTAAGATTGTCTTGTAAAAGTGAATTCAATGCACTTTTATTGCCAGTCTTAGCCTCCGTAATAAGCTCTAGCTCACTCAATAATAATCACCTCTAATATTCATTTAACGAAAATAACAATCAAATAGTTCACTATAATTATAAATTAATTATTACTTATTATATTTTCTTTAAAATATAACCTTATTTCTATGGCTTATTATACACCTGCATTAAAATTTTAGGGAAGATACTATAGCTGTATCCTCCCTATCCATAAAATTCATATAAAATTAATTTTATTTTTCAGTCTTTTTCCCATATATTTTATGTAATATTAAATCATATTGTCCTAACTTATCCGCTAACATATGCCAATTCTTATGTTCTGCATTTGCAACGTTTATTTGATTTTTTTCTATATTTTCAATTCTCGCGCTAATATCCTTAATGTCATTTTGCATTTGTTTTAACATTTCTTTAATTTCATTTTCCATAATTCTCTCCTTTTAAACTTTTTAATAAACTCTGTCTACCTATATTAATACATCTGAATTTATTATACAATCATTTCTTTCTTGTCAACATTAGAATTATATATTATTCCTAAAAGAATTAATAATCCACCAATAATTTTACCTTTTGAAATAAACCCATCTCTAAAATAATCAATAATTATACCTGTAAAAAGCTGTCCTATAAATATTAATAATGTAGTATAAATAGTAGGTATTTTAGGAATTACAATACTAGAACTTGATACAACTATAACACCAAGTACTCCGCCTAAAAAAATCCATAGTGGCAACTTAGAATAACTACTTATTGATAAATCTACTTATAAATACCCAAACCAAATAATCCATAACTATCGATAAAGCTAGCTAATACTAGTTGTCCGAATATACCTAATGATAAAGTTAAAGAAGCACCAATGAAGTTAAAGCATAAATCATTTAGGAACACAACCATTACCCCTATTATTCCTGCACTAAAAAAATAAAATGGAATGTTTTTATGCGTATTGAATTTTTGTTTTTTTAAAATTAAAACAATAATTAAAGAAATAAGTCCAACTATATGAATTATTAATATTGACACATACTGATCTGTATAATTTGCTAAAACCCCATTAAAGGTAACCATTATAGCAATTAATATCCCTATAAACACCGCCGCTGATCTATACACTTAGATTCCCCCATTCTTTAATTGCTCATTATGCCATTAATTTGTTTGAGTAAGGAAATATTCACCTTCTATAACATGAAGGGTATGTATTGTTATACCGCTATTCGCTTATAACAATACATACCCTTCAATCCTACTTGTGTAATATCAATATTACCTAATTCCGTTCATTTTACCCTTTAGCGCCTTAACTCTACCATTCACATAATTTGTTAGTTCACGCATATTATCTTTTATTTCATTAGGTGCACTAGTAACCATTGTAATTATATCTAATTTGTTACCTTTAATTTCTTTAGCAACTTCATAAGCTAAACACTTATTTTTCATTTTCCAATAGGTAACATTAAACTGATCCGCCTGACGTTTGTTGTAATATCCTTTTTCAATCCCAAATTGAAATAAGTCTGCAGCTGATTCTAATTCCTCTAAATCTTGAACATCCATTGTTTCATTAACTAAATCTTGAAATGCTTTCATTATAGCTCTCCTTCTTAACAGGTAATATTTTTATTATGTTGTAATTGCTGTGTCAAATACCTTCTAGTTGTAGTTTTTTAGAAATTCACCATTAACCAAATCTTTCCCACAACTTTTATATTTTAACACATATTAAAGAATATTTAAATTATATTTATACACAATTTTATAACTCTATAGTTATTCTGTCAAATTAAGAAGTATATTATTACTTAAAATATAAAAATAAGGCAGATAATTAAATTATCTGCCTTATTTTGAATCGTATATTATTTATTATATTAATTAAGTGTTACTTATTTGCTTTTTCAACTCTAATAGTCTTCCCTTTAATCGAACCGTTTTTAAGGGCTTCTAACACTACCATACCTTTTCCATTCATAATATCCACATGAGAAAAATTATCTTGAATATCTATAATACCTATATCCTCAGAGCTAACTCCCTCGATATTGCAAATAGTTCCCACAATGTCAAGAGTCCTTATTTTTTTCTTTTTTCCTGCGCTGATATATATTTTCATTATGTCACTACTAAAATTAGATGCTTTAGTCTTTTTAATAACAGGTTTAGCATCATGTTTTTTGTAAAACTCATCTCTAAACGGCTCTGATTCTTCTTTTGTTGGAATTACTCCTTTTGGTATCTCCATGCCTATATACTGTTCTATTGCTTGTAAAAATTTTTTTTCATGGTGGGTTACAAAAGTTATAGCTTTCCCTTGTTTTCCTGCACGCCCAGTTCTACCTATTCTATGTACGTAATTACCTTTTTCTAGTGGCAAATCAAAATTTATAATATGTGTTATATTTTCCACGTCGATTCCTCTAGCTGCAACATCAGTAGCTACTAAAAATCTAAATTCTCCCTTTTTAAATCTATCCATAGCATCTAATCTATCATTTTGAAGCATCCCACCATGTATCTTGATACATGAATAATGACGATTTTTCATTTGAACAGTTATTGAGTCAACATTTTCCTTTGTTCTACAAAATACAATACAAGAATCTGGATTATCAATATATAGTATTCTCTTAAGTAGGCTAATTTTTTTATCTTCTTCTACTTCATAACATATTTGTTCAATTTTATCAACGGTTAACTTTTCTGGGTTTATTTCTACTTTAACAGGATTTATCATGTATTGCTTGCAAATTGCTTCAATTGATTCAGGAATTGTAGCTGAAAATAGCATAGTAATCCTATTTTTAGGAACAGCCTTAATAACCTCCTCAACTTGTTCTATAAATCCCATACTAAGCATTTCATCTGCTTCATCTAATATTAGATATTTTACCTTATCTAAATTAATATTACCTCTTTCTATGTGGTCTAATGTTCTTCCTGGAGTACCTACTATTACGTGTACTCTTTGTTTAAGTTGTTTCTTTTGCATAGATATTGGTTGCTTACCAAAAACAGCTATCGCTCTTATTTTTTTATATCTACCTATATTGGTTATATCCTGGCTAACTTGAAGCGCTAATTCTCTTGTTGGCGTGAGCACTAATGCTTGAGGCTCTGTTTCATCAATATCGGCACTTTCGCAAAGAGGTATAGCAAATGCCGCTGTTTTTCCGCTACCTGTTTGTGATTTTACAATAATATCTTTACCTTTAAGCGCTATAGGTATTACCTGCTCTTGAACCTCAGATGGATTTTTATATCCTAAACTATTAATTGCTTTTAATATTTCTTCACTAATATTAAATTCCTCGAATTTTATGTTACTCATTTTAACTTCCCCTTTGTTTCATATGTAATTTTTATGTATATACTAAATAAATATTTAACCCATAAGTTTATAGTATACCATGTTTAAACTTAATATTCATATCTTAATTTTTATAAACTATAATTTTATTAGATTTTTTATACTTATTTTATATTCATATAATTAATTTATATGAAAAGGGATAATGAATTTAATCATTATCCCTTTATTTAGGTACTTAATTATTGGCTTCACATGGATATATATAATTAGCAGCGGTACGAATTTCTAATTCAACAGGGTCACACCTATCGTCATCTGGAAGTACAAATACTAACTTACGTTCAATGGTACCACCTGCGTTGCTACCACACTCATTGTCCTTACATACTATTGTAGTAAACCCTCTAAAAGCTAGTATTCTTCTACTTTGGTCATATATAATACATGCAACACACACTCTTTTGTTATAACATACATTGTTAACTCTTATTCTTACGCTTAATAATCTAGCACCGTTTTTCTCCATATCTACTGGATCTGCAACAACAGTAGTACATAAGTCACATGACCCTAATACAACGTCATCATCTCCTGAAGAAACTGATTGATAATTTCTATCATCCTTACTCATTCAATAAAACTCCCTTCTATATATCAATTTATAATGTAATCCTATAAGTTATAAGTTATCAATGGATACATATATCACTACTGTTTATCTGATATATTGATATTGATATATGTACTTATAGAATTTTAAATTTGTTTACTTATTCATCATTATAAATTAATATCTAGTTTTATTAATGAGCTTAATATAATATATTCAGTGGTACAAGTATTGGTTAATAGAAATTAATAATTTATTTTATTAAATAATTTTATTATTTACTAAGCAATATAATTCTAGCTATATTTTCACAAGTTCGCTCTACATTTTCCGGTCCTTTTTCAAGTGCTTTATCAATATCACCTGCCTCTGATAAAATTCCTATTATTGAAGTTATCCCATGCTCATATAAAGGCTCTATTCCATCGCCTATACGTCCTGCAAAGGCAATAACAGGTATATTGTATTCTTTGGCTATTAAAGCTACTCCCATAGGGGTTTTTCCGCAAAGTGTTTGTCCATCTATGCTACCCTCTCCAGTAAATACATAATCAACGTCTCTCATTTTCTCTTTAAGGTCAGTATGTTTTGTAACTAAATCTATTCCCTTTTTAAGTTTAGCGCTTAGAAATGCAAGAAACCCTGCACCTAGTCCCCCTGCCGCTCCTGCCCCAGGTATACTTTCAATATCTAAACCTAACTGTTCTTTTATAATCTTTGCATAATGTTTTAAATTCTCATCTAAAATTTCCACCATTTGGCTAGTTGCACCCTTTTGAGGTCCAAAAATATAAGAGGCACCATTGGGTCCTGTTAAGGGATTATTAACATCACAAGCCACTTCGATTATTGTATCTTTAAGTCTTTTATCAAGGCCACTTAAATCAATTTTATGAAGAAGATTTAAATACCCACCTCCCTGATTAATCTCTTCATTATTCTTTGTTAGTAACTTTCCTCCAAGTGCTTGTATCATTCCAGCGCCACCATCATTTGTGGAACTACCACCTATTCCTATAATTATATGATTAACCCCTAAATCTAACGCTGCTTTAATTATTTCTCCCGTACCATAAGTTGAAGTTAATAATGGATTCCTTTTTTTCCTAGGCACAAGATGTAACCCACTAGCACTTGCCATCTCAATTATTGCTATTTTCTTATCGCCAAGTATACCAAATATAGCTAGCGTTTCATCACCGAGAGGTCCTCTAACTATTGTTTTGCATATTTCTCCTTCTGTTGCATCTACTAGGGACTGCACAGTTCCTTCTCCACCGTCAGCCATTGGTACCTTAACACACTCTGCATATGGAATGATTTTTTTTATGCCTCTCTCCATAGCATCCGCTACTTCTTTTGCTGTCATACTTTCCTTAAACGAGTCTGGTGCTAACATAAATTTCATATATCTGTCCTTTCAAAAGTTATTTATTTCAGTATTCCAAATATTATAGTTGATACTATTGTCATAGTTAAACCTACTAATGATTCATATGGTATAAGTTTTAATCTTTCTTTCATATCCATGAATATACTTCCACCTGTCGCATGAAAGAAACTTCCGTGTGGAAGATGATCTAAAACAGTTGCTCCACTATGAATCATCGCTGCTGCAGAAATAGGGGATATCCCAAGTTCTAATATGGTTCCACCAAATACTGTACTTGCTACTGCAGTACCAGATGTAGTTGATGCTGTAGCCCCAGACATTAAAATTCCAGCTATTGGCGCTAATACATATGCCGGAAGACCTGAATTACCAAGGCCTTGAACAATTACGTCTTTGAGCCCAGAATTAGCTATAATTCCTGCAAGAGTTCCTGTTCCAATAAGTAAAATTGCTACTCCACTCATTTTAGTTAGTCCAACAACTGAATACTTATTTAAGTGTTTTATTTTGCCCATAGCAAATGCTCCTACAGCACCGCCGATTGGTAATGCTATTAATGGGTCAATGCTAATTTTAAATAATGGTCTTAAAGAAAGTAGGACTATAGCAACAATTGGTCCAGCAATGGCTGCTAAAAAGCTTGGTTTCTCTTCAACTTCAGAATCAACTTCACCTTTTCCAACAAAACTTCCTTTTTTAATTAATTTTCTTGCTATTATACATGTAACTATAAGTCCAAATATTGCTGGGACTATCCCTGCTGCCATTACTGACGTCAATGGAACTTTAAATGCGTCTGATGCTGCGATAGCATTAGGATTAGGAGACATAATATTTCCTGCCTTTCCTCCACCTATCATAGCAATAAGAATTGATGCTTTAGATAAATTAGCACGACTGGCAATAGACATTGCTATTGGTGCTACTGTAATAACTGCTACATCTACAAAAACTCCTACAGCTGTTAAAACAAGCGTTGCTATTGCTAATGCTACTAAAGAATTATTTTCACCTATTTTGTCTACAATAGTTTCTGCAATCTTAGCAGCCGCACCTGATTCAATAAGGACTCCTGCTAGTACGCCTGCCGTAAGTATTCTAAGTATTGCTGGCATGATACCTTTTGCACCATCAATCATAAATACTACGGTGTTTGTTAGTCCTACTCCACCCACTAAACCACCAATTATTGCACCTAATATAAGTGCATATGCTGGATGAACTTTTTTTATTATTAAAAAAATTGCTAATATAAGTGCAATAATTGCACCTAATGCAGTTACTTGCATATTAATTCCTCCTTCGTTGTTCTCTTTCCTATATTGTAAACGAGTTCAGATAAATTAACATTAGGCACTTGTTTAATATTCAATAGACAATTATTGTGCATTTGAACAATTATAGCTTTGATAATATATACGCGGTATATAATTGGAACAAATCAATAAAATTTTTAGGATTTTTCCCAGTAACTTCTTCAATTTTTTCTAACCTGTAATTCAGTGTGTTTCTATGAATATGAAGCGAATCAGCAATTTTATTTACTTGACCACTCATATTTATATAAGTACTCAATGTTGAAAGTAAATTTAATTGATTTTCTACTTCTAAACTTTTAATTATTTTTTCCATATCATTATTACCTTTAAAACTTGCTAATAATGATATAAAGGCTAAATCTTTGTATAAATGAATTTTATTTTCGTTTTCAAGTTTTTTTCCGATTTTAATCGCTTTTGTTGCTTGTTTAAATGATATTCCAAAAACATTCTCATGAATTCCTATTCCTATTTGTATACAACACTCTTCATCCTTGCTTAAGAATTTTTCTAATCGCTTAATAACAAGACTATCATAAAACATAAAGGCAACTATAGTTGATGGATTTAATTTAAGATGAAATTCATCAATCCTCAAAAAGTTTATTAATTTACCTTTTACTTTTTCTAAATATTCATCCCTAAATGTTAAAACCACAGCTACCCTAGGAATGGATACATCAATTCCTAAAGAATCCCCTCTTTCTCTAAAATCCTGACTATAGTTTTTGTTTAGATAAATCAATTCGAATAAAAATTCATCCTTTAACTGTTCATTAATTCTTCTTTGAAATAAAACATACTCTTGATTAACTAGAAGTTCTGCAGTTATTCTAACGAGTTCGACAAAAGGACGTACCACATTAGGTTCACCTGTAATGCCTATAACACCAATGATTTTGTCTTGAAAAATTATTGGTGTATTTACTCCTGGCTTGGTACCCACACCACCCATCATAATTTCAATCATCTTTTTATTTGATATAGCTTCCATCGCACCCTCGTGCAACTTATAGAGCCTATTTTTATCTCCACTTCCTATAATTATCCCCTTATCATTCATAATATTTACGTTGTATGGTATAACGTTCATCATTCTATCTACTATATTTTGTGCTTGTTGTGGCGTTAACGTTATCATATGTATTTCACTCCATTTTATTATTTATTAATGTCCCTTAAATATATCACTCTTATTAGTACCATTAAAATATAATATTATAAAAATTTCTAATGTAATTTTAATCTTCTGCTAATAAAGCCTTAATTATCCCATCTTATAATAAAACTATAGAAGATATCTACTATACTTTTTAATAATTAATTAAATTTAATATTAAAGAGAGATTTTTAATTACCCTAAATATAAAAGAGGAGGAATAAATATGTCAATAAATTTACAGCAAATTGATGAATTAAGAAAAAGAGCAAATGTTTCCTACGAGGATGCCAAAAATGCATTGGAGCAAAGTTCAGGGAATCTTATTGAGGCCCTAGTAGATCTTGAAAAACAAAATAAAATCAAACCTGAGAATATACCTTGCTCAGAAAGTAAATTTTTCAATAAAATTAAAAGCCTTGTAAAAAAAGGCAATAAGGCGAAATTCTTAATTAAAAAAGAAGATACGGTGGTATTAAATATTTGTCTAAATATTGCTATTATAATAACTATAGTAGCTACGCCGCTAGTTATTGTAGGACTAATATTTGCTCTTCTAACAAATCATAAGATAAGAATTAAAAAAAGCAATGACGAAGATTCAGACGTTAACAAAATCTTCGATAAAATGTCTGACATCGCGAGTAAAGTAAGCGTTAAAATTAATAAGGAAATGAAATCTGAATAGTTCTCGAATACCAAATAACCTACATTTTATTAATGTAGGTTACTTTTTCGAAAGTATTTAATTAAAATTATACTATTTAAATATGCAACAAATTATCTGTATTTATATATAAAATAATATATAATAATATTATTGTTATTATATTATTATGTAATATATTTGGAGGTATAGTTTTATATGAGTGGACAAAAGATTTTAATAATTGAAGATGAAATAAAAATAGCACGATTTCTCGAGCTAGAACTAAAGTATGAGGGGTATATTGTTGAGCAATGTCATGATGGGCGTGTTGGCTTAGATAAAGCTACAAGTGAAATATTCGATCTTATACTTCTTGATATAATGCTTCCATCATTAAATGGCCTAGAGGTTCTAAGAAGATTAAGACAATTGTCATCTGTGCCTGTAATAATGCTTACTGCGAAAGATGAAATTATGGATAAAGTTATGGGACTTGATATAGGTGCCAATGACTATATGACAAAACCTTTTGCAATTGAAGAATTACTTGCGAGAATAAGGTCAACATTAAAAAATATGCCTGCAATCAAAGAGACTTTAAATGTATTATCAATTAGAGGGCTAACCCTTGACTTAGATCAACGTATGGTCACCTATAATACTATCCAAATAGAATTAACTAAGACAGAATTTGATTTACTAAAGTATCTAATGGATAATAAAAATATTGTTCTTACAAGAAATAAAATCATAGATATTGTATGGGGATATGAATATATGGGTGATACAAATGTAGTAGATGTATATATTAGATATTTAAGAAGTAAAATAGATGATAAATTTAGTGTGAAGTTTATTCATACGGTTCGAGGGGTGGGATATGTTTTAAAAGATGAATAATTTAAAATTTATCGTTAAGTTATTATTACAATCATTACGGTTAAGTTTTAAGATTATCACAATAATCCTTATGTTTATACCAAAAATACTAAAAAAATTTTCCCACATAATACATAAGAGATTAAGGTTTTCAATTAGTTTTAAGATGACTGCAGTGTATACTCTCATTTTTTCTAGTACACTGTTATTTTTAAGTGTTGGGTTAATTATAGGATTTAAATTTTTCCTGTTAAATGAGGCTCGAGGTGAGCTAAGTAAATATAGCGTCCTTGCAGTAAATTATGTTAAAGCAAATAATGATATTCAAGATATTAATGGCTATATTTTTTCTAATGTAAAGAATGTAACCTTGAGTATATTCAATGAAAAAGAAGGCCTCTTATACACCACCCAAAAGGATAAAAAAGATCTAATTTTTCAAAAAGACGATCAACCATTCGCAGTCATTAATAGTCTAAATCAACAACTTGTTTTTAATACAACTAAGCTAAATCACAATAATCAAATCATTTTCTTACAATTTTCTAAAAATTTAAATAAGGAAAATGATTATTGGGGTGCTTTTGCTTTAATTATTTTCATCATAAATATATTTTCTTTAATTGTTACTTTAAGTATTGGTTCTAAAGCAAGCAAAAAGATGCTTATGCCTATTAAAAATATGACAAAAACCACAAAAGCTATATCTATTAATGCCTTAGAAATGAGGCTCGATGTTAGTAATTCACATGATGAATTAAAACAGCTAGCTGAAACTTTTAATGATATGCTTGATCGTATTCAAAATTCATATGAAATTCAAAATCAATTTGTATCAGACGCCTCCCATGAACTCAGAACCCCTATAGCTGTCATAAAAGGTTATGCTAATATGTTATCCCGGTGGGGAAAAGATGACAAATCAGTCCTTGACGAATCTATAAATGCTATTAAAGGTGAATCTGAAAATATGCAGCAATTAGTTGAAAAACTTCTCTTTCTAGCAAGGAGTGACAACAATAGCCAGAAAATTCACAAAGAAGAATTTTATATTAATGAATTAATAGATGAGATCATAAAGGAGACAAAATTAATTGATTCCTTCCATGTAATCACAACTAATATTAATGAAAAGTCTACCATTTATGCAGATAAAAAGTTGATAAAACAATCATTACGAATTTTCATTGACAATAGCATAAAGTATACCCAAGTTGGCGGAAGTATTAAAATAAATAGTTATCTTAAAAAGAAGAATTTAATTATTGATATTATAGATACAGGAATGGGGATTCCAAAAGAGGATCTTCCATATATTTTTAATAGATTTTATAGATGTGATAAATCAAGAGCAAAAGAAAGTGGTGGAACTGGTCTTGGATTATCCATTGCAAAATGGATTATAGGAATGCATAATGGTTCTATAGTTGTTGTAAGCAGACCTGAACTAGGAACAACCATAAGTGTTGGTATTCCAATAAAAAACACAATTAATTATAAAAAGCAGAAGTAAACTATAGTAGACTTCTGCTTTTCTAGTTATTACCTATAAATTCATTTCATTAAGTAAATTTTTAAGTTTTATTAGTTCTTCCTTAGATATAGTAATTCCTTTTCCCATTTTCTCATGTTCCGCAGACCAATCTCTAATATCGTACTTAGCTTCTTTATCGTTCCAACTTATAAGGTTTATTTCTTTTCTCCACGCTTTACTCTCTTCTGATAACACTCCTATAGTTTCTTTTATTTCATACTTAATATCTGCCACATTAATCCCTCCATTAATATTTTCTCAATATTTTATATATATCTTAACCTAATTCAATGAAACTCGTCAAACATATCAAATATTTATTCAAATATATGCATATTGTTTTACATACAGTATAGTTTTGTGATATGATTAAATTTGGGTTTGTTAATAAATCTATTCAGCTATTATAATAGTTTAATAATATGGTTTTAAAATCATCAAAATATTGTTTATATCTTTTAAACTAATCAAATTTACAAAAGGTTATCTCTTAAGTAAATTTACAAATGTTTATTTAATATATATACAATATTTAGAATTGACTTCATTATGAGTAGTCAAATAATTATAAAACTATACTTATTAAAGAATATTATGATTACAGAATGGATTTTGATATGATTGTGAAACAATTAAAATATATTAAAGAATATCAGTTAATAGAGATGTTTTAATTTATATTCAAGGATATAACTATATTATATGAGGAGTGATATTATGCAAATAAGATTAGGCTACGTTGCTACGGCTTTAAAGGCGGCAAAAATAACTTCTGCAAGCACAGTAACTTTTTCTACATATACTAAACAATCGACGGCGAGAGATAAGCTTGAAAAGCTACAAAAGGTAGCGGTGTCAAACGTCAATGATTTGTATAAGATTCTAGAATATACTGTAAGAAACAATGTCCACTTTTACAGAATAACTTCTGCTTTAATACCTTTAGCAACCCATCCTGAGGTTACAGATTGGGAGTTTAGACGAATTTTGAAAATGGATTTTGAATGGCTTGGAAATTATATTAACAATAATAATCTAAGGGTAGACACTCATCCTGATGAATCTAATGTAATAAATAGTTCTAAGGAAGAAGTAATAAAGACTACCGCAAAAAATTTGCAGTTTCACGCAAATCTATTTAAAGATATTAATTATCCTTTAGGAAAAATGGTATTACATATTGGAGGAAAAGAAGGCGGTAAACTTGCTGCTACAGAAAGATTCTTTAAAAACTTCAATAACTTACCAAAAGAAATAACTGATTTATTAATATTTGAAAATGATGATAAAAGTTTCACTACCAAAGAAGTCTTAAATATATGTAAAGAAATACATGCTCCTATGGTCCTAGATGTACATCATCATAACTGTAATAACGGTGGCGATGAGCTAGAACCAATGCTTGCAGAAATATTTTCTACTTGGGAAGGTCAACCATTACCTCCAAAAGTTCATTTTTCAAGCCCGAAAACTGGAGAAAAAGATAAGAAACATGCGGATAACATCGATCCAGCTGCCTTCATCGAATTCATTGAAAAATGTATTCCTTTAGGAATGGACTTTGATATACTAGTAGAAGCAAAACAAGCAGATTTAGCTTTCCATAAACTTCTTGAGGATGTAAAAATCTTCAAACCTGAGTGGACTTGGCTTGATAATAGTACTATAGAATTTCTATAATATACCTCTATAAAAGAAAAAACTTCAACATTATATTGTTGAAGTTTTTTCTTTTTTAAGAATGATAAAATATCCTAGTCTACCAACGACTCTTCTATTTTAATAAGTTCTTCATTTGTAAATTCCAAATTATTAAGTGCAGCAACATTATCTTCAATCTGACTTACTTTGCTAGCCCCTATAAGCGCCGAAGTAACTTTTCCCTCTCTTAATACCCATGCTAAAGACATTTGGGCTAAACTTTGTCCCCTTTCTTTTGCTATTTCATTAAGGTTATATATTTTTTTAAGTTTATCCTCTGTAATATCCTTTGAGCCTAGAAATTTAGATGATCCTGCTGCTCTTGAATCTGCAGGTATACCATTCAAATATTTATTAGTTAGTAACCCCTGTGCTAATGGCACAAATGCTATAGTGCCTATACTTCCTTCTGAAAGTACTTGTTGGAGTTCTTCCTCAATCCATCTATTAAGTAAAGAATAAGATACTTGACTAATTACAACTGGGGTTCCTAATCTCTTTAATATAATTAAAGCCTTTTTCATCTCTTCTGCTTTATAATTAGATAACCCAATATATAATGCCTTACCTTGTCTAACCATTAGATCTAAGGCATTCATTGTTTCTTCTAGTGGAGTATTTGCATCCGGTCTATGATGGTAAAATATATCTACATAATCAATTCCTATACGCGTTAGACTTTGATCTAAACTAGCTGTTAAATATTTTTTTGACCCATTGTCTCCATATGGTCCTGGCCACATATAATAACCTGCTTTTGATGAAATTATAATTTCATCTCTATGTTGAGCTAAATCTGTTTTTAATATTTTACCGAAATTTTCTTCTGCTGCCCCCTCTGTAGGACCATAATTGTTAGCTAAGTCAAAATGCGTTATACCTAAATCAAATGCTTTTTGAATTAAGTGGCGGCTATTATCAAAAGAGTCATTATACCCAAAATTATGCCAAAGTCCCAGTGAGATTGCAGGCAATTTAAGGCCACTACCACCACATCTGTTATAAATCATTTTATCATATCTACTTTTTGAAGCAATATAATTCATAAATACTCTCTCCTTTATTTTATAATTTTAAATTCCAATAATTGATTTAAATATGTAATAAATAAGTGGTATAAAAATAGCTGGTAGCATATTTCCTACTTTTATTCTTTTAATATCCAGCATATTTGCACCGATTGCTACAATAAGCAATCCTCCAACGGCAGACATTTCGTTTACTACAGAAGTTATTAAAAATTGTTTCATAAGAGACGCTGTTAATGTAATAATACCTTGGTATATAAAAACTGAAATAGCTGAAAAACATACTCCAATGCCTAAAGAGGATGAAAAAATAATTGCAAATATACCATCTAGTAAGGATTTAGCATACAGTATACTATAATTTCTAGATAGACCACTCTCAAGTGATCCCATTATAGACATTGCCCCTACGCAAAATACCAAACTGGCTGTTACAAATCCATTTGCTATTCCATTTTTACTCGAGATTTTACTTTCTAGCCAGGCTCCAACATTCTCTATACCTTTTTCAATATTTATAACTTCACCAATTAGAGTTCCTAATGTAACACAAATAATTAATAACAATATGTTATTTACTAAAAGTGCACTTTTTAGTCCAATAACAATTACGCATAAACCTAATGCTTTCATAATTGTTTCATTATATTTATCTGAGATTTTATTCTTAAATACTGAGCCAATAAGCCCCCCGAGTAATATTGATAATGAATTTACAACCGTCCCTAACAAAAATACCTCACCCCCTATTACTGATAACATTTACAGTAATTATAAACTTAAAATGCATTCTTTTCCACTAAAAACACCATTTTTTTATTTTTTTACAGAATGATAATTTTTAAAAATAAAATATGTATTTACATTTTAAAATTATAATGCTATACTCCATATAACATTTAAAAATAATATAAATTCGTAGATCAGGAAGAGTAGTTAAAGTGATGCAATTTAAGAGAGCTGAGGATAGTGTAATCTCAGTATTGATAACTTTAGTGAATGGACCTGCTAGAAGTAACCCGAAATCATATTTTGAGAGTAGTAGTTACCGGATGCCCACTGTTAAAAGGGCTAGAGTATTTTAGTACTCGAAATATAAGATATGCTTAGTTTTTTGTAGCATAATTTAGGTGGTACAGCGAATATCCTTCGCCCTAATACAGGGCGGGGGTTTTTTTATTTTAAAAAATAAATTAAGGTGGTGATTAATTTGATGTACTGAAAGATACTTGCTTTAAAAATAATATCAAAAACAAAAATAAATTATTTTGAAAAGGAGCTACTTAATATGAAAACAAATAAAATAATATTAACTTCCCTACTACTTGCAATAGGTCTTATATTACATCAAATTACACCTGGTATAATTTTTGGAATGAAACCTGATTTACAATTGGTATTTATGATTTTGTCCATAATATTAACTAAAGATTTTAAACTTGCTTTAATTACGGGAATAGTTGCAGGTATTTTATGTTCATTAACTACAACTTTTCCAGGTGGTCAACTTCCTAACATCATAGATAAAACAATAACCTCTATAAGTGTATATTTTATTTGTAAAAATTTCAACTTTAACTCACCACTTAAATTATCAGGTATTTATTTTCTTGGCACTTTAATAAGTGGAAGTATTTTTCTAGGTTCAGCACTTGTGCTATTTGGTTTACCTGCACCTTTTCTAATACTATTTGTAACTATTGTACTACCAACTTCGGTGCTTAATACTTTTATAGGATTTTTTCTAGAAAGGCTTATTATAACTAATCCAGCCATTAAGAGTAATTTTATAAACAATTAAAACTAACTTAATGTTAGATGTATTAATAGATAATTAAGGAATCACCCTCTAAATAAAGGTTGATTCCTTAATTAAAAGTTTATTTTTCTTCTTTAGGATAATATTCCTTAAAAGCGTCATCATAACCTTCCGGTTTTTTGAATTCCTGAACTTCACTAACAAATGTCTTTTTGTTTTCAGTTATCTTTTCTTTACTTACTGTTTTGTTATTATCTTTCTCCACAATAAAACCTCCTTATTTCATTTTTCCAAACACTAGTTTTATGAATCTACATATAGTATTTGCAAAAATGTAAAATATATATGGTTTTAAAAGTTATTTATTATTTTTTTTATTTTTATATTTCTCTAATATCCTTATAAAATATTAAAGAACTTATAATGAAGATTTTCCAAAAGGACATACAGGGTATCTACATACCTCACATTTCAAACATAACCCTCCATTAGCTAAGGCATTAAAATCTTTCTGTTCTAAAATCTCTCTTGTAAGTACTCTTGGAAATATTAAATCAAAAACTGTGATTTTATCATACATTCCACAAGCTGGTATACCTATGATAGCAACTTCATTTTTGTATGATAACATGAACATTGCACCAGGGAGAACAGGAGCCCCATATGTAACAACTTTGTCCGCCACCTCTTCTATTGCACTCGGAGTTACATCGTCAGCATCTACAGACATGCCACCTGATATGAGAATAACCTCTGCTCCACATTGTAGAAAAGATTTTATGCATTCTTTTATGTTTTCTTTAATATCCGGACTATATTTAATACCAAATAATTGTCCGCCATATTCCATTATCTTTTCTTTTAATATAGGTGCAAATTTATCTACGATCCTACCATTATAGACCTCAGTCCCAGTTACAATTATTCCAACCTTTAATGGCATAATTTTTTTTATTGAAATGATCTTACCCAAACTCCTACAAATATTTTCAGCCTCGAGTATTTTATCGTTTTCTACAATTAGCGGTATAGCCTTCGTACCAGCTACAATAATATCTCTTTCAACTAACGTATTATTGTGAACGGATGATAAAATAATAGATTGAATGCTATTAATCTTATTTATTGCTTCAATATTTATTTTCACTAAACCTCTGAACGCAGATTTTAAATTTACTCTGCCTTGTGATGGCCCTTCTAAATAAATCCCCTCACCTGCAGCAGAATTTCCTAATCGCAATGCCGCCTCATCTTCATGCACTTGATCTTCTGTTAGATTTATAACATTAATGTGATTTTTACCCATATTCCTCAATTTCTCAATATCTTCAACTTTTATAATATGTCCTTTTTTAAAAGTAGCCCTTTTAAATTCTCCTGGTATAATTTCAGTTAAATCATGACCTATAACCATTCCTACTGCATCGTCAAGCATTACATTCATCATACTAAATCCCCCTCTTTATTATCATAATGTTATATTAACAAAGTATGCATAGGTAGTGTTTTTTATTCTAATTTATAAAAAACAAAAAAACTAAACACAAATTGAGGATTACAAATTCTAACATAGGTTATTTTGTCGTTTTATGTTACAATATATACATTACTTTGCCAAATCTTCTTAATGAAGAACGGGGGATTTCAATATGGGGTGAATCTCTTTTTTAGAGTAGGGTTCCTTTGACCCGAATCCGTCAACTAACTTCGTAGGCATTTAAAGGAGGACTCGTTATTATTAAATTAAATTTAAAAACTACTTTGTTAGCGTTAAGCTTAACTTTAGTAAGTAGTAGCTCTGTATTTGCTGCATCATATAAAGTTAAACCAGGTGATACGTTATATAAGGTCAGCAAGGCTTATAACACAACTACAAACGTTTTAACAAAAGATAATGGACTATCAAGTGACACAATATATGTTGGACAGGTATTGAATGTTCCAACCAATACTTATAATGTAGTAAGTGGAGATACACTATTCTTCATAGCAAAGAAATATAGTATACCATTAGAAGAGCTAAGAGTTGCAAATGATAAACTAGGCGATATAATTCACCCTGGTGATGTTATTAAAATTCCGACTTCTTCGGAAAATGGACAGGCTCCACCGCGTGACGCTTCTAAAGTTATAAAGTATTCAAATAGCGATGTAGATTTATTAGCTAGGCTAATAACCGCTGAGGCCTCTGGTGAGAGCGCGAATGCTATGCTTTCTGTAGGTGCTGTTGTTGTCAATAGAGTCCAAAGCGCGCAGTTTCCAGGCAATATTAGCTCAGTAATTAACGAAGTATGTGATGGAAGTTATCAATTTACTCCTGTGAAAAACGGCATGATTGATAAAGTGGCATCTAAATCTGCAACAAGTGCAGCTTATCAGGCTTTAAAAGGAAACGATCCAACTAATGGAGCTTTGTTTTTCTTCGATAACACTGTAACAAATGAGTGGTTAACTTCGAAACCAGTAGCTACTACTCTAGGCAATTTAATTTTTGCTTACTAATCGAACATCATAGTTGGTTATAAACTTAAAACAAACTTTCACATTAGGTGGAGGTTTGTTTTTTATATTAATACCATTTCTCTAATAGTCTACATTAATTAAAAAAATAAAATAAGCTATTGTATAAACATTACATAATGTTTATACAATAGCTTATTTTATTTTCAGATTATTAGTCTCTCAAAATTAAACAGAGAATTAGGTACGAGTAATTACAATAGATATTTTTGAAGAATAAATTAATATTCTTCTAGTACTTTGACCGAAATCAAAGCATCTACTCCCTAGAAAGGAGGTGATCCAGCCGCAGGTTCTCCTACGGCTACCTTGTTACGACTTCACCCCAATCATCAATCCCACCTTCGGCCGCTGGCTCCTTACGGT
>NZ_JAHLEB010000021.1 GCF_018861735.1 Clostridium lacusfryxellense
CTCCGCATTACATTTTTTCAAGGGTTCTTTGAGTACTCTTTTTTTTGCACTTTTTGGAGGTTTTCCCAAAAGTTATCCACAATTTTTATTTTAGCATTTCACAAGCCCCTACTATACTATATCTATTATTAAATTCTTATTATTATCTATTTTGCTATTATCTCTATACCATCCTCTGTTACAAGAATTGTGTGCTCCCACTGTGCTGATAAAGATCCATCAGCTGTAAACGCCGTCCACCCATCATCCTCATCTACTAATATTTCATGACTTCCTTCATTTATCATTGGCTCTATAGTAAATACCATTCCTGGCACTAAAATCATACCTGTTCCTTTAGTCCCAATATGAAAAACAAAAGGATCCTCATGCATTTGGAGTCCAACTCCATGTCCTCCAAAATCCCAAACTACGCTATATCCATTACTCTGTGCATATTCTTGAATAGCAGCACCAATATCGCCTAAAAACCCCCAAGGTTTTATTGCTTCGATACCCTTACTTAAGCACTCCTTGGCTATTGTTACTATCTTCTTAGCCTCATCAATTACTGCTCCAATCATAAACATTCTTGATGCATCCGAATAATATCCATTAAGCATAGTAGTTGCATCGACATTTATAATATCTCCATTTTTAAGTACTACATCCTTACTTGGTATACCATGACAAACTTCATCATTAACCGATGTACAAATACTTTTAGGAAACCCATCATAATTAAGAGTAGCTGGAATTCCACCACGTGCTATTGTATATTCATAAGCCAATATATCAATTTCCTCTGTAGTCATTCCTTCTTTAATTTTCTCACCAACTAAATCTAAAAGACCATTATTAATTTTAGCACTTTTCCTTATTCCATCAATTTGCTCTTTATTTTTAATAAGTTTTTTTGTTGGAACTATGTATCCTTGCTTCTTTAATATTTTTATTTTCTTATCAAACTCAAAATGGCAAGTCTTATATTTTAGTCCACTTCCACACCAGCAGCTATCATTTCTACTTAGAATCATTATAAATTCTCCTTTTCTACTAATCTATTATTTAATAGTTCCACCATGAAAGAAACCCTCATATACTTTCGTATTATCAAAATAAATTTCTTCAAATCCTTGAAACCATTCAAATTCACCATTAACAATATTATGATATTTATATTGTCCATTTTGATATACCATAGGCCCACGATATGGGTTCTCTTTTGGTACTAAACTTAAAACTTCTTTTAAAAAGTTTCCTGAAAATCCTTCTCCTATGATTCTACCTGTATAATTCATAGACCAAAACGGAATATCATTCTTCCATAAAGCTTCTTCTCCCGCGAATCGTTCTCCCCCTAAATAGGTATCAATATACTTTAAATTTCCTTCTACATACTCTAAATCATGTGAATTAGGTCTTGAAGATTGAATTTCCGCACCCTTTCCTGCATACGTTGCTCTTTTAGCTATACGTAGAAATTCTATTATTTTTTCATTTATAGAATAAGCTTTATTTTCCTCTACATTTAAACGACAATTTTCTTCATAATCATTAACTAATTTATCAATGCTTACTTTAAAGAACTCACTCAATGCAATTAACCTTGAAATATCAGGATATGAGTGTCCAACTTCCCACTTTGCAACCGCCTGTCTTGATATACCTAACGTTTCAGCTAATTTTTCTTGTGATAATCCTTTTCCTTTTCTAAGCATTTGCAATTGTTCCCGAAAACTCATTTTTAATCACCCCTTGATAAGTTTACTAATAAAACATTCATATTGCTACCAATTAAAGATAACATATATGTCAACTAAAAGTTGCATTCACTTAGATATCGTATTAATTGTATCATAAATCTCATTAACAATAACATCAGCCGGTAACGAACCATCAACAATAAAATTTGAATTGGGTTTTATTGTTTTAAGCATTTCTAAGTATGCTAATGAGTCTGATTAGCTTTGCTGCTAGATCTAATCAGTTTTTTTCATACACTCCCCTGTATTTATTAGATATCTATATCCGAATTCTTGAAATAAACTTTTTTATCATAAATAAGTCCTATACCAATATATCTTCCATCAATATCTTCAATAACAAATTCATAACTACCATAGTCCGTTTCCATTGGTTTAGATACTATTTTCACACCTTTAGATAAAAATTCTTTATATATTACATCTACTCCAGCAACTGTATTAGGATCTATGTAAGCATCATATCCAGCACCATATCTTCTTGTATTTGATTCTATTTTCCCAAATTTAGATTTTACAATTACTAATTCAATCGAATCCCTATAAATAGTTGCAAAGTTATCAATTTTATCATAATGTGTTGCAAATTTAAATCCAAGTTTTTCAACATAAAAAGTAACAGTTCTTTTTACATCTTGCGAAATAAAAACAGGACATACATTTATTAATCTCACTTTATCTTCTGGCATTATATATCTCTCCTTATTTTTGTTTTTATTATGCGTGTGACAAAACAGGAAACCTACATTTATCCAAATTTAAATCAGAATTAGATTTCACAAAAAGAATGTCATTTGAATTATCATGTAATTTACAATTAAATTTCCCACTTAAAAGTGGAGTAAATCCTAATACGACTTTCATGTCATGATCGATCAAAATATTAATTATATTTTCCAATTTAAATTCATGTAAGCTAAAAATATCTTGTAAATAAAGAGTATCATCCTCATATTCTGCAACAACGGCGATATCTAAATCAGGTATATAAAAAATGTTATCACTCATAAAAGAACAACAATAGAACAAATGAAATTCCAAATGTTTTGTATGCGAGTTCATTGAAACTTTTTCTATAGGACTCATCCTCCCGTAAACTCATTGTAAAAGTATACTCATTCATTTCTACATTCCCCCCTCCGTCCTCTTTTTTATGATTATACTCTCCTTTGTATATCTATTAATCAGAATATTTTACCTATTCAAATAATCATTACTATATAAATACAAATTCAACATAATTATTTCTATTCCTTCAATATTTATGAAAATATATTTTAAGTTTATATTTATTAATTTAAATCTAACTTTTTAAATCAAACAAAATAAAACCCTGAGGTTACCCCCAGAGCTTTATGTTTTGTTCTTTATTTAATTCTATATCAAAATATCTTTTTTCGTAAAAACAATATGCGCTATTAGATAACTAACTACACTTGTAACTATTAAAGTCGCTATTCCGAATGCCGTGGTTACATTAGGATTAGGGTTTGCGAATCTCATTACAGCATCACCCGAAAGTACTGATCCTATGTCTCCATATGAGGTAAACATATATTGTGCTACCTTATTAAGTGCTGGCATTTGAACTAGTATTGTAAGAGCAACTACAATAACTATACTCAAACTTACAGAAACCATACTGCTCTTTACAATGGATGATAACATAAATCCAACTGATACACATGTAATTATAAATAATGTTTGCATTAAAAACATTCTAATTACAAAGTTCCCAGTGGTCATTATATATGATGATCCTGCAACTGCTATAATAGGATGCCCACCATAAATACTTTGAGTTAAGTCCCATTTATATATTGTTCCGGCTATTACTGGGTAGCCTGCATTTCCAAAACCAAATATCAATCCCATTATCACAAATGATAAAATCTCCACTACTAATATTAATAGCGTTGCTACTCCAGCTACTGCTATGAATTTAGATGCTAGCACTTTAGCCCTTGAAACCGGCTGAGTAAGCAATATCTTCATGGTAGGAGGTGTAAATTCACCAGAAACCATATCACCCGTAAACACCATAACGCCTAAAGCTATAAATATAGTGCCTAGAACACCAAATAGCGTTTGAATAAAATTAAGTGCATTTAGTTTATTTCCTTCTTCAGGCTTTATATTATTATCATATAGATATTTAGACTTCTGTAATTCCAATTTCATTCTATCTTTTTCATTATTCACCATACCCGAATTATTATCATTTAGAATTTTCTGTGAGCTATCTATGTTCTCCTTTAATTGGCTTTTCCAATCAACAGTTTTTCCACTTTTCTCAAGTTTAATATTAGCTAACTCTTGCTCCATATTAGCGATTTCTTCTTTCCCAGAACTCTTGTTTTCCGCAGAAGCATTTGGATTATCCATATCTTGCTTACGCATTTTTATAGATTCCTCTAAATTTGCCATCCTAAATTCTGGACTTGACCATTGCTTTCTGTTTTGCTCGTCCCTATAAACTCCATATCCTATTGCAATTGTTAATAATATAAATGCTGCAAATACTATAATTGTCTTTTTCCTCATCATAAGCTTTTTTATCTCATTTGAAATAAGCGTAAATATCATCATTCTCTCATTCCTCCCTCAACAAGCTCCATGTACCTTTGCTCAAGTCCCTTATATTTCTTATATACTTCGGTTACTCTAATTTTGTTTTCCGAAAGCGAAAAAATCAATTCTGGAGTTGAATCTACATCAAGCTCTACAACTAAGTCATCCTCATTTCTATGTGTTTTATGAACGAAACTTAAATTTTTGAGTATCTCCTCACACTTTTCAATATCCTTAGTAACAACTACTACAGTATCCATGTCTTGCTTTATATCTCCACCGGTTATACTCTCTATTGATTTTATTACTCCCCCATTTATAAATGCAACTGTATCGCAGAGTTGCTGAACTTCGCTTAACATATGAGATGATATGAACACAGCTGTTTTTAATTCCTTTGCAGCATGTTTAACTATATCCCTAAAATCCATTATACCCGTTGGGTCAAGACCATTTGTTGGCTCATCCAAAATAAGTAGTTTAGGTTTTGAGATTAGCGCCGCTGCAAGACCTAATCTCTGCTTCATTCCAAGGGAATACTTTTTCACCTTGTCATCTATTCTATCCTTTAAATTTACGAGTCCGATTACTTCCTCTACATCTTTTTTAGAAATCTTTCTTATGGCTGCAATCTGCATTAAGTTTTGTCTTCCAGTTAAATATGTATATAATTCCGGGTTCTCTACTACTGCCCCTATGCAACTTAGTGCTTTTTCTCTAGCGCTACTTATCTCATGTCCCATAATTGTTATAGTCCCTTTGTTCGCTGCTATTAAACCTACCATCATTCTAATAGTAGTTGTTTTACCAGCTCCATTGGGTCCTAAAAATCCAAATATTTCTCCTTCTTCTACTGAAAAAGTTATTCCTTTAATAATTTCTCTTTTGCCAAGATGCTTGTACACATCTTTTACTTCTAATACATTCACTATATATCCCCCCTGTCTTTTCTGTTATATACCTCGAACAAGTTAATATTATACTATATTTTTCCAAAGTTCAATTGAATTTGTAATTCGTAATAAATACTTAAGATTCTTTCTAAATAGTTGTATAAATCATTTCTTCAAAATCCAATATTATTATTCCATTTTTCAGACCTCATGTAGAATATGCACATTATGAGTGATGCGAATGTTGCTAGAGGCGACGCAAACCCAATCTCATATAGTGTAACCCCTGACATTTTACTTAAAGCAAAGGATACAGGAATGCGAATAATAAATGTAGTAATCAAACTGTGAATCATCGGGAACAAAGAATTCCCACAGCCACTGAAAAAAGAATTCATACAAAACACAAAGCATACCAAAATACAGTCGAAGCTGTATGATTTCAGATACAACGATGCTGTTTGTATCACTGTCGTATCCCTGGAAAACAACGCTGTAAGCGATGTTGGATTCCATTGTGCATATGCAAAGCATGTTATACCCATTATTAAAGAAGAGGCCACCCCTACATACAAGCATTGTTTTGCCCTTTCTTCTTTTCTTGCACCCATATTCTGAGCCGTCATTACTGCAATTGCTGATGCAAATGCAATGGTTGGAAGCATTGTAAATACAATGATTTTTTCCACAACACCTACTGATGCAGAAGCAGTAAGTCCCATTACATTAATAACTGCTGTAATTATTATAAAAGATATATTTATTAGACCATCCTGCATGGAAATTGGTAATCCTAGCTTAAAAATTTTTTTCGCTTTTCCTGCTTCAATCCTAATATCACTACGATTAAAATCAAAGTTAAATCCAACCTTTTTTATATAAAAGGCTCCAATTATGAAGCTTATGGCTTGTGCGACTATAGTCGCAATTGCGGCTCCTGGTGCTCCCATATGGAACCCACCCACTAATATTAAATCTATGGCAATGTTAGTTAGGCAAGCTACCATAATAAATAATAACGGAGCTTTTGAATTGCCTAAACCTCGTAGAATGCCGCTTAATGCATTATAACCAATAATAAATGGAATACCACAAGAACATATAAAAATATACTGTTTTGTGTCTTCAATTGCCTCAATTGGTGTGTTCATTAACTTTGTAATATTACCTGTAAGTATCATCATGATCACAGTCAAAATAGCAGCTATTATACCAAAAATACAAATGATAGTTCCAACTGACTCAGCAATATCCTTGAATTTCTTCGCACCCAAATAGTTACCAATTAAAATAGTACCTCCCGTAGTTAATCCAAGAATAACACTTGTTATTGTTTGCATAATCTGACTACCTGTGGCCACAGCAGAAACTTGCGCTGAATCACCAAACTGACCAACAACTAGCAAATCCGCCGCCCCATAAAGTGCTTGAAGCAAACTCGCTAGTAGAAATGGTAATGCAAATTTTAATAATGTGAAAGTAACCTTTCCCTGCGTTAAATCGTTATGTTGTTCCATAAATATATAAACCTCCTAAAAACAAAAATGCTGGGTAAGACAGTTGATTTTACCCAACCATCTTATCCAGCATATATAATGCATATTATCTATTCTTTAATTTTATAAAAATGACTTCATTACACTTCTTACAAACTGCTAATATAGTACCATCATCACAATTTTTAAATTCAAAGTTTTCTGTTTTATTATCTGTTGTTAAATCTTCTATGTTACCACATTTACAAATTAATTTCATTGTTTGCCTTCCTCTCAATATTAAAAACTACATTAGTAAATCCTAAACTTGCATATCTTAATCAATTGAAGTAGCTTCTTTAATAAATTGTTCTATTGCTCTATTAAAGTCTAGTTCTAGATATTCAATATAATCTTTGTCACTTGGATTAGATTTTATAGCTAGATTTTTTAATTCTTTATAATGAGTTTTTATTTTTTCAAATTCATTAGTAAAAAATATTTCTCTACTTTTTTCTACCATGTTTATTTCATTAACCATGTTAACACATCCTTTAATATTCTACTAAAATTATATCATATATATGTTAATTCCATGTTATTCATTAAGAAAAAAGTTAAATTTTCACTTAACCTACAACAAATAATAAAATGTAATAGCTATTGACAGTGTAGTTTCTAAGTATTATTATAATGTTGAACACTGTTTAATAATTGAACATGTTTAATATTTTAACATATTTAATAGGGAGACTTTTATGGGAACTAATGAAAGAAAAGAAAAAGAAAGAGAAATTCGAAGAGAACTAATTTTAAATACAGCTCAGGAAATTATATCCTCTGAGGGTATAGTTAATGTTTCGATAAGGAAGATTGCAAGCAAAATAGAATATTCACCCGCTATTATATATTATTATTTCAAGGATAAGGAAGAAATAATAAATTGCCTAATGATTAAGGGTTATAAAACTATTTTATCCACTTTGACTTCCATAACACAATCAAATAAAGTTCCCACTGAAAAACTTAAGGAAGGGCTTAAAACTTATATTTTAATGGCGTTAAAAATCCCTTTAGAATATAAAACCATAATGCTTAGTACTTCTCAAAGTATACTTCACTATACTTCAGTTTTGTTTAAAGGTGCATCTCAAAAAAGAGAGGCTTTAAGTATACTCTGTCAACAACTTAGGGATGTTTACACTGATAACCCTAAGGATGAAAGTTATATAGAGCTTACCGCACAAGTTCTGTGGTCCTCCATTTTTGGTTTAATAATTCGCATTATTATAGAAGACGATATAAATGAATCTCAGAAAGAAATATTAATTGAACATCATGTGAATATACTAATAAAGGCAATTGTATCTTAAAGTATTTTATAGGGGGTATGTAAAAATGAGGAAAGTATATAGTATACTATCTTCCTTGCATTTATTTGTAGGAATAGGAGCCATGTTTGGAGGACTTGCTGCTATTATTAGTCCGCAATCGCCAATGGGAATGTCAGTCGATGTTTTAAAAAATTCTCCATTTAGTAATTATCTTATGCCTGGGGTTATCTTATTTACTATAATCGGTCTGGGCAACATTGTTAGTGCTTTAACATTTCGTTTTAAATTAGGATTTCAAGGTTATATAAGTTGTGTTTTTAGTTGGGCTTTAGTCATATTTATTGTTGTACAATGTTTAATGATTAATGATGTTGTTTTCCTTCATATTTTATTTTTTATCATTGGGTTAATTCAAGCTAGTTTATCAATAATAATTTTATTTGAGAAACGTCTTTTTCCTACAAATCTTGCTTTAAGTTTTTATAAAAAATTAAAACTATAAATATAAAAGGAGAATTCATATGAAAACATTAATCGTTTATTCGTCTAAACATGGCACAGCTGAAAAATCAGCTAATATTCTAAAGTCTAAGCTTACAGGTGATGTAGATGTAGTAAATATTATGCTTTTTCCCCCTACTAACCTTGATAAATATGATAACATAATTTTAGGTGGCTCTATTTATATAGGTAAAGTTCAAAAAAAACTTATAGATTTCATAACTGAAAGTCTATCAACCCTTCTAGAAAAGAGAATAGGATTATTTCTCTGTGCTGGTGAAAAAGATGAAACCTTAAAGACAAAAGAATTAATATCAGCTTTTCCACCAGTTCTATTTGAGCATGCTTTAGTTAAAGATATTTTCGGATTCGAGATAGATATAAATAAACTAAATTTCTTCGAAAAATTTATTATGAGTAAAGTAAAAGGTGTAAAAACTAGTGTATACGAATTATCTGAAGAAAAAATTTATGCTTTTGCAGAAAGATTAAAGAAGACAATATAGGGTCAAAAAATTATAGCAGCCAATTTATATAAATTCTATAAATTGACTGCTAAGCAAACCCTAATTCATTTATTATGTCTGTTATAACGCACCTTCCCTTCTATTCCATACCATCGTTTAAATTACATTTACATTAATAGTGATTTTCTTTTTGACTATAATTAAAACAACTCAAATATCATTCTTTTATCTTGAATCTTGAATCTTGAATCTTGAATCTTGAATCTTGAATCTTTGACTTAAATTTTAAACATTAAATCTTACATGTTGAATCTTTTTACTTACCTAATTTCCTAAATAAAAATTGTTTTTAATCTATATTAATGAATTAGGATTTGCTAGAAGAAATATCTTCTTCTTGTTTACATACTAACATAATAAAACTTGGTTGTAAAGATATTTTTTAAATATTCAGATAATTTTTAATTTTCATTTTAATTCAATACTATTTTTCGTGTTTACCGTGAAGTATTCACCTTTTTTCATTAATATATGTCCTGAAGAATACGGGCTACCTTCTATCGTTATATAGACTTTATTCACTCCATAATATGTTCCAAGTGTGTTCGTAATACTTTGTAGTATCATACTCTCATAACCAGAGCCTGCATTCATTTCACTAGTCAATTCTTTTGTAAAATCCACATAAACAATATTATCCTTATTTAAATAAAGGCTTTTAATTTTGGTGTTTGGACTAAGTACCTTCCCAAAATTTCCTTTAGGAAGCTCTTTAAAAGCTTTTTCTATAACAATCTTTGTTATATCATTAGTATTAAATGAAAGCTTCTTATTTACGAAATATAATTTATCTTCATCAACATTTGGATAATAAAAGTTTACATCTTGAGTAAATTTAACATTTTTCTCTATCCTACTTAATGTTGTGGAAACCTCCATCCCTTCTGCAATATATAATGATTTAACTAAACCAACATTTTGTGCATAATAATCTAAGGTCTTGCTATCTTTACTTTGAGTGGTAACTTCAAGTGTTTTATATTTTCCCAAAGGAGTGGTTACTTCGATATCTACATTCGAAATATATCGTTTCCTGTTGTCAGCCAGTGTCCATGCTGTTCCTTTTACTAATGGCTCTTTAAGCAAAATTTCTTCTTTACTACTAGGTTTTTGAGTTAAATTCTCTCTATAATAAAACTCTTCTTTAGATAACATCATTATAATCTGTCCATTTTTATTTTCAAGAACCTGCCCCATTACTGTTCCTCCATTACTAGATCTTAGTTGAACACGGTTTCCAGTTAAATAGTCAACTGATACGTCCTTTGCAGCATACTCATTCCCTTTTCCCTCATACACATATTTTGTGTTTTCTTTATAGTCAAAATAGTCTTTAATAGTTGGTAGTGCCTTAGTTTCTTTCGGAACTGTCTTTACAACACTTGGAGTAGTAACTTTTGGGACTGTATTTTTTTTATCATCAGAGTTAACAATACTTTTAGCTGCGCAACCGCTAAGAAGTACAAGTGAAAGGGTTAAGCTAGTAATTAACATCATCTTTTTCATTTTCCCCAACTCCTTTAGTTTGCCTTGTTTTAATATTAGTATATCCTTTTTTTTAACTTCTTACTACACTTGTTTTTCTTACAGAATCCAAAATAACCTGCTTAACCAAAGCAGGTTATTAAAATTTTTGAATTTAAATATTCCCTTCTCACTTAAGCACTATTTCACATGAAAAACAATTGATTCATATGGCCTTAAAGTTAATTTCTCAATATTATTTAATGTATCTTTATAATTCGATATTAATATAGTTGACAGTCCATTAAGTGATAACCCTTCTGGTAGATTAAATATAGTTTCCTTACCATAAAAATTATTTACAACTAAAAGTTTCTCATCCTTAAAAGATCGAATATAGGCAAATATTTGAGAATTATCTTCAAGAATGATTTTAAAATCACCATACGCAATTACATCATATTTTTTTCTAAGTGCTATAAGATTTTTGTAATGATAAAAAATTGAATTTTTATCCTCTAAAGCCTTCTGCGTATTTATTTCCTTGTAATTTTCACTTACTGATATATGGGGCGAACCCGTAGTGAATCCAGCATTTCCACTATCATTCCATTGAACTGGGGTTCGTGCATTATCTCGTGATTTTGATTGTAAAATCTTAATTATATCTTTATCTTCTATTCCCTTATCTTTTAAAATATTGTAATAATTAATTGATTCTACATCTTTGTATAACTCAATTTTATCAAAGTAAGCATTTGTCATGCCAAATTCTTCTCCTTGATATATATAAGGTGTACCTCTTAACATATGGATTGTTGTTGCCAACATTTTTGCAGATTCCTCACGGTATTTCTTATCATCACCAAAACGAGACACAATACGTGGCTGGTCATGATTGCACCAGAATACAGCATTCCAACCATTACCTTCTTCAATTCCAACTTGCCAATCATTAAGAATTTGTTTTAGCTGTTTAAAATCAAAATCCATCAAACTCCATTTATCACCATTTTTATAATCAACCTTAAGATGATGAAAATTAAATACCATTGATAATTCTTTTTCTGTAGGATTTGAATACTTACTACAATTTTCTAAAGTTGTAGAAGACATTTCGCCTACTGTAATTATGTCTTCACATTTACCAAACGTTTCACTATTAAGTTCTTTTAAATATTCATGAATTTTGGGTCCATCTGTATAGAAACGGCGTCCATCGCCCTTGTAATCATCTTCATATATATCAGGTTTTGAAATTAAATTTATTACATCAAAACGAAATCCTTTAACTCCTTTTTCGATCCAAAAATTAACCACATCAAACACTTCTTGCTTTAGTTCTTCATTTTTCCAATTAAGGTCTGCTTGAGTTTTATCAAACAAATGTAAATAGTATTCATCAAATTCTTTAGCATATTCCCAAGTTGAACCACCAAACTTTGAAACCCAATTTGTTGGTTTATCACCATTTTTAGGCTCCTTAAATATGTAATAATTTTTATATTTTTCATCACCAGCCATAGCTTTTTTAAACCAATTATGCTCTATAGATGTATGGTTAAAAACCATATCTAGCATAACATCAATCTCTAATTTTTTAGCTTCGACTACCATTTCCTCAAAATCTTGCATTGATCCAAAGACGTTATCTATACTACAATAATCTGATACATCATACCCGTTGTCTATTTGTGGAGAATTGTAAAATGGGGTTAACCATATATAGTCTACTCCTAAGTTTTTTAAATAATTTAATTTCTGCGTAACACCCTTTAAGTCGCCAATTCCATCTCCGTCAGAATCTTTAAATGATTTAGGATATATTTGATAAACTACACTTTTCTTAAAATCTTTCATACCCTACTCTCCTTTAAATTAATGCACATAAAAGGACTTATATTAAAAGTCCCTTTTATGCACACTATATATTTTATACATCTTTTCAATATAATAATTTTAATTATTACAACTAATCCTCAGGTGCAAATTTTGCCGCAAATTTTGTTTTAGAAAGAATTATAGTTAATACAAATGGAACCACAATTGCCACAACCATTGCTACTGAAAAAATCAACATGAATTTTGGTTTAATAGATAATATACCTGGGATTCCTCCAACACCAATTGAATTAGCCATAACTCCCGAAGCTACTGATATTACTCCTGCTAACGCCGATCCTACCATAGCTGCAAGGAATGGATATACGTATTTTAAGTTAATACCAAACATAGCAGGTTCTGTTACTCCAAGGTAACAGGAAATAGCTGCTGGTATTGATACCTGTTCTTCTTCAGGTTTTGTCTTTCTATTTATACGTATCATTGCCATAACTGCAGAACCTTGAGCTATATTTGAAAGTGCTATCATTGGCCATAAATTTGTTCCGTTAAATTCTGCCATAAGCTGTAGATCAATAGCATTTGTCATATGATGAAGTCCAGTAATTACTAGTGGTGCATAAAAGAATCCAAACACTGCTGCGAATAACCACCCAAAAGCGGAAGTTAACCCAGTATACACAGCGCCAGATATAGCTGAACCTATTATCCAACCTATTGGTCCTAAAACAGTATGTGCTATTATTACCGTTGGCACTAATGCGAAGAACGGTACTAATATCATTGATAAATACTCTGGAACAATCTTACGTACATTTTTCTCCAGGATTGCTAAAACAAATCCTGCCATAATTGCGGGTATAACTTGTGCTTGATATCCTATCATCTGAATGTGGAATGATCCAAAATCCCAAAATGGAATCTTATCCGCAGCGGTCTTTGCTACATCATATGCATTTAATAGCTGAGGGGATACTAGAGTAAGTCCTAATACAATACCAAGTATTTGAGTTGTCCCCATCTTTTTAGAAATAGACCAGGTTATCCCTACTGGTAAGTAGAAAAATATAGCCTCACCAATTAGCCACAAGAAAGAATGGACTCCAGCCCAAAATGGATACATCTGTGTTATTGTTTTAGTTCCATCTTCAAGTAATTTTATATCTCCAATTACATTACGAAAACCCAATATTAGTCCTCCAACTACAAGTGCTGGAATAAGTGGTGTAAATATTTCTGCTAAATTAGCAAGCAGTCTTTGAATAAAATTCATATTACCTTTTGCTGCAACCTTTGCTTTATCTTTACTAACCCCATCAACTCCTGAAACGATTACAAACTCATTATAAAAATCAGGTACTTCATTTCCTATAATAACCTGGAATTGCCCCGCTTGTGCAAAAGTACCTTTAACTGATTTTATGCTTTTAATTTTTTTAGTATCTGCTTTTTTATCATCCTTTAGTACAAATCTCATACGGGTTGCACAATGGGATACTGCTACAATATTTTCTTTTCCACCAATATATTCTAATAATTGTTTTGAATCATCTGTAAATTTACTCATATAAAAATGCCCCCTTTAATTACAACTTACACAAACTAGTTATCTAAATGATCTCATTAACTTGTCTATACAAGTTCCTTATATGTTTATACTAACTTATATATACAAGTTAGTCAATAGCTTTTCAATAAATAATGTAAACGGTTATAAAATTTTTATATTTAGCTTAAGACATAAAAAAATCGCCTTAACGGCGACGAGCAAAATCTGAAAACATAAATCGATCAGGACGATGGCGTGATTCCGTGTATTCAAATTGAGTTCCATCATTTAAATGTACATAATTTCTAACAACTACAACAAAATCATAAAATTTCATATCTAAATTCAATTTATCTCTAGTAGTTGCCGTTTCAACTTGAATGACTTTATTCGCAAATCCTATTTTTATATTTAATGTTTCTTCTATATATTCATAAATAGATTTTTCTGCAATATCTCTTGTTAACCCTTTAACTGTATCTTTTAGAAAATAATTAATATCAAAAATTATTCTCTCATTTTCTAAACTACGAACTCTATATAATTTATAAGCTTCTTTTCCCAGAGCTAAATTAGTTTTCTTATTTATAACTTCGTCAATTATAACTTCCTCAAATTTAGGTACAAAGGTAATAAATCCTTTTTTATTAATTTCACTGGCTTCCTTAAAACTAACAAGGCCACCAACAGAAAAAGTAATATAGTTATTTTCTAAAACATACACCCCTTTTCCATGAAGGCTATTTACAAGGCCCTCCTCAGCAAGAATTTCTAAAGCTTTTCTTACTGTACCACGACTTACGCCATACTCTTTACAAAATTCATTTTCTGATGGGAGTTTCTCTCCTGACTTGTAAATACCTTTTACAATATCATTTTTTATATTATCATATATATCTGTATATAGCTTTTTCATTTTCATCCTCCATAACACGAACTCTTAGCATCCACTATTATAACATATAAATACCCCGATTTTTTCACCCAAACATAGCTAGTAATACTCCTGCCGCAATTGCGGAACCTATAACTCCTGCTACATTAGGACCCATTGCATGCATAAGAAGATAATTTGATGGGTTGGCCTTTTGACCTTCTGTTTGGGAAACTCTCGCCGCCATTGGAACTGCTGATACTCCTGCCGAACCAATAAGAGGGTTTATTTTTCCACCTGACAGAACACACATGAGTTTACCAAGAAGTAACCCACCTATTGTGCTAAACGCAAAAGCAATAAGTCCTAGCGCTATAATTTTTAATGTTTCAGGACGTAAGAATGTTTCTGCTGCTGCTGTAGCTCCTACTGTAGTCCCAAGGAAAATTGTTACTATATTTATCATACTATTTTGTACTTCGCTAGAAAGTCTTTCAACAACTCCAGACTCTTTAAATAGATTACCAAGCATAAGCATTCCAATAAGAGGCGCTACAGTTGGAAGGAGTAAAACTGTAATAATTGTTACTGCTACAGGAAATACTATCTTCTCAAGCTTAGACACTTCTCTAAGCTGCTCCATCTTAATTTTTCTTTCCTTCTTAGTAGTAAGAAGTCTCATTATAGGTGGTTGAATAAGCGGTATAAGAGCCATATACGAATAAGCTGCAATAGCTATTGCTGGTAATAATGCTGGAGCCAGTCTTGTAGTCACAAAAATTGCAGTTGGACCATCTGCTCCTCCAATAATAGCAATTGAAGCTGCCTGCGCAGGTGAGAATCCCAAAGCAGTTGCAATCACAAACGCAATAGCAACGCCAAGTTGCGCAGCCGCACCTAAAAACAAACTTGAAGGCCTAGCTATAAGTGGTCCGAAGTCTGTCATAGCACCAATACCTAAAAATATTAAAGAAGGATAAATCCCTAATTTAACACCCATATATAAATAGTATAGCAGCCCACCTGGTTCCGTGGAGTTTTTAGGTGGCGGGTTCATAATCTCAGTTAAAGGTAAATTAGCTAGGAGTACCCCAAAGGCTATAGGTAAAAGTAAAAGTGGTTCAAATTTTTTTACTATTGCAAGGTATATAAGAACACATGCCAAAGCAATCATAACTGCTTGCTGCCATGTAAGTGCTGCAAAACCAGATTCATTAAGTATTTTCATTATTGTATCTGTAAAAGTTGTAGACATATACACTCCTCCCTACTATTGAATCCTCGCAAGAACATCGTTTGTAGCGACTAACATACCTTTTGTCACTAAAATCTGTGTCACTACTCCATCATTAGTTGCCGTAATTTCATTTTCCATTTTCATTGCTTCAAGTATAAAAAGAACATCTCCCTTTTTAACTTTATCACCCTCAGTTACAATAATTTTTAAAATAGTACCAGGCATTGGAGCTTTTAAAGGATCTCCTTCCCCAACTATAGTTGTCACAGCTTGCTCCGCTATCGCTGGAGTTACTACTCTCGTTGTTTCTACTTTTTGAACTACTACCTTGGCAACATCATTAGTTCCTACTATACTAGCTTTTCCTCTTTCAACCTCTACTTCATAGTTATTATCATTAATAGTAACAATATATTTCACTCAGGTTTAACCTCCTTATTAAAAAACATTTTAATTATGAGTTAATTAATTTTATAGATTTGAATTGAAGTTCATTCAAAGGTATTTTTAATTCATCACTTACAATTGCCATAATTAACGCAGTAGTCTTTTCATCTACTCCTTTGAGGATTAATTCTCCAGTTGATAATTCGATATTATTTTCTGGAGAATTAATAACATTTGAAACTTCCTCTCTTTCAATAAAGATTTCCTCATAAGTATCTTTTACCGTTTTATTTTTATAAATATAGGTAAAAATCAATGACTGAACTTTTAACAAAAGACTTAACGCTATAAGGCAACTAAAAACTATACTCATTACAATTAGAGCTACTAATAAGCTATTCGGTACTGACATAGAAATCCTCCTTTACACTTTCCTAATAGTATAACTAACCTTAACTGCTTTTTTATCATCCTTCTCATTAAGGAACTTCTCAGTAATTTGTGGAAATAAGATATATGAAAGTACATCTTCATCTGACATAGCCATATCTTTTATTACATTTTTTATCTTGTTGAATTCAGGTAATAATGTATCAGCGAACCTAGTTAATATTGGTTTTTCATCCCCCAAAATCTTTTTTATAAGCCCTGGGTTTATGTCTCCTGGTGCCAAACCATATTCTCCTCTTACATAAGCTTTAACTTCCTTTGATATATTCTTATATCTTTCACCTAGTAACACATTAGTAACTGATTGAACACCTACCATTTGGCTCATAGGAGTTACAAGTGGAGGGTATCCTAAATCTTTTCTAACTTTTGGCATTTCAAGTAGAACTTCATCAAGCCTACTAATTGAATTTTGTTGTTTTAACTGTGATATAAGATTTGAGAGCATTCCTCCTGGAATCTGATATACAAGCGCATCAGTTTCTGTTCCAAGCACATAGGGATCAAGTAATCCTGATTTAATATATTTGTCCTTAAGCGGCTTAAAAAAGTCATTAATCTCTTTCAGCATATTTTCATTTAGTCCAGTAGTAAAACCTAATTGTTTAAGTCCATAGTTCATCGACTCCGTAGCTGGCTGTGAAGTCCCACCAGAAAATGATGATATAGCTGTATCAATTCCATCACAACCTGCCTCTATTGCCTTGAGATAAGTCATTGGAGCGAGTCCCGTGGTCGAATGTGTGTGTAAATATATAGGTAGCTTCACAACATTTTTAATTGCTTTTATAAGATTGTAAGCCTCACCAGGTCCCATAATTCCAGCCATATCCTTCACACATATTGAATTAACACCCATACTCTCTAATTGCTTGGCTAGCTCCACATACTTATCTAAATTATGAATAGGACTTGTTGTATAAACAATACATCCTTGAGCATGTGCACCACACTTCACTGTCTCCTCAACTGAGACTTTAATATTTCTATAATCATTTAGCGCATCAAATATTCTTATAATATCTATTCCATTTTTTACAGATAACTGAATAAATTTTCTTACTACATCATCTGGATAGTGTTTATATCCTAATATATTTTGACCTCTTAAAAGCATTTGTAGTTTTGTGTTTTTAACAATAGACTTAATTTTCCTAAGTCTTTCCCATGGATCTTCATTTAGAAACCTAAGGCAGGAGTCGAATGTTGCACCACCCCAGCACTCAATAGAATAAAACCCCACACTATCCATCTTCTCTAGGATGGCTTCAAATTCATTATAATTCATTCTTGTTGCAATAAGAGACTGTTGTGCATCTCTGAGTACAGTTTCTGTTATATTTATTTTCAAGTTTCTCAACCCCTTCTGCTAAAATCTATCTAATAATTGCATTAACCTTCCTTAATACCATTATTCTACAAATAAGCTTAATTTCCTTTAAAATATACAATTATCAATATCTTTAATTAAAAAAGGAATAACTATTATTATACCCATTTAGATTGTATTAAGTTTATTAATTGTACAATAATACTAGACGCACAAAAAAACACTCCTGATACGTCAGAAGTATTTTAGTTAAACTTATGAAAGGTCTAATTTTTTATCTATTAGTTTTGAAGAGCCTATAAATAAGCCAGCAAAGATAATAATATCTAATATAGTCTGAGCAATATTAATATTGAAATTCCCACCTGAAGCTGTAAAATCAGAATTAATTAATATGGCAGTCTTATTTATTGTAAAATTGCTGAGGTCCAAGTTTTGAGGAAATAAAGTTGTTATTTTAACCGAAATCCAGCCTATTACCATACTCAATATTATAAAAATTATAAAAGAACCTATTTTTCCTATTTTTTTACCTTTTAAAGCTACTTTTCCAATAACCATACAAAAGTATATGATGGTTAGAGAATAAAAAATCATACATATATAATTAAATATTCCATATAGTATTAAATTCATTTTAAGATTTTTAAAGAAAAATTCTAATGATATATCATCTGCTACATTAAAATAAAACATTAGAAATGATACTAAAACAACAATGGTGGTTTGAATTAGAGCGGTTATAAGCCTCGATCCTATTATTGATACCCCAGATTGTGGAAGTGTAAATAATAGATAACCTGAGTCATCGTATAAATATTTACTCATGATTTTTAATGAAGATATAAATATTACTATTATTGCTCCAACAAATAATACTATAGATAAAGCAGGTACTGCCAGTTCCCATGTACCTTTCTTTGTCATAAGCAGCAGGTTAGCAATTATAACTGTTGCACAAATACCAATTATGGTCAAAAAAGTTGCTCTTAATTCATATTTTATTAGCTTAAACATTACTTAAATACCTCCCTATACAATTCATCAATTGACATTTTTCTTTCCATTCTTAATTCCTCTGCATTACCCTTAAGCACTATTTCTCCATCAGATATAAATGCTACATCATCAAAAATTCTTTCTATATCATTTACAAGATGAGTAGTAATTATCATAGAGCTATCTGCCCTAAAGTTATTAACTATAGCATTTAATATTTTTTCTCTAGCAGTTGGATCTACTCCACCAAGTGGCTCATCAAGTATATAAAGTTTTGCATTTCTTGAAAGTACCAATGTAAGTTTTAACTTTTCCTTCATTCCCTTTGAAAGGCTTTTAACAGAACTATTCTCATCAAGGTTCATAAATTCAAGCAATTCCTTTGCTTTCTTTTCATCAAAATCAATATAAAAATCCTTAAAATAATTTACTGCATCTTTTACTTTCATCCACTTTAGAAGATACTCATTATCTGGCAAATATGATACTATAGACTTTGTGTATACACCAGGTTTTTGACCATCAATTAGTAATTCTCCTTTTGTTGGATGTAGAATACCAGCTGCTATTTTTAAGAAAGTAGTTTTACCACTACCGTTAGGACCAAGAAGTCCTACGATCTTTCCAGTCTCTATTTCTAGGTCTACCCCTCGTAAGGCCTTTTTATTTAAATACGACTTGCATATTTTTTGTGATCTTAATATATTATCCATTTTGTTTTACCTCCAAAGTTTCCTTAGAAACAGATTTAATTATTTCATTATCCGTAAATCCTAAACTTTTCATTCTGAGAATAAATGAATCTATGACTTCCCTTGCCATTTCATCTTTTAAGTCATTTACCATATCATTTCCCTCCCCAACAAATGTCCCAAGGCCCCTTTGTGTATAGACTATCCCAAGCCTTTCTAGCTCTTGATATGATCTTTGAAGAGTATTTGGGTTAACATTAAAACTTGTTGCCATCTCACGTACTGATGGTAATTTATCTTTTGATTTTAGCTTTCCTATTACGATATCCATTTTTATAAGATCAATAATTTGTAAATATATAGGCGTTCTATCATTGAATTCTGTATGCATTATTTTTACTCCTTCCAGAAAGCATATTAACGTTCTAGTGAACTATCTTAATAGTACACTAGAACGTTAGTAGTGTCAATAAAAATTATTATCTTATTATGTGGTGAAGAAATGTAATAATAAATTTTGTTCCTATACCAACCGTGCTTCTTACTTCAATTATTCCATCATGTGCTTCAATTATTGATTTTGCAAGGGCCAGCCCTATTCCAACAGATTCTGTTTTCTTAGATGTTTTAGCTTTATAGAACCTTTTAAATATATTTGGTAAATCCTCATCTATTATACCTTCTCCTGTATCCTCTATAGTAATTCTAGTATACAGAGGGTTTTCTGCTAGCTCCAAATTTATAGTTCCACCCTGTGGTGTATGTTCTATAGAATTTTTTATAATATTTATAAAGGCCTCTTCAAGCCACAATCTATCATGCTGGAAATTTATCTCTTCATTTTCTTTAAAAACAATCTTTACCCGGGATTCAATCGCTTTACTTTCTAATGCATCTGCTGAGTCTTGCAGTGTTTCATTTAAACTCTGATTTTCCTTTACAATCTCTATTGCTTTAGCATCTAGTTTTGCAAGTTTGAGTATATTTTTAATTAACCAGTTCATCTTTTCTAGTTGATTTTGATTACTTAATAAAAATGTAGATCTTTGCTTCATTGTTAGTTCCTTGCCAACCATAATATCATTATATAAAATAACTGATGAAAGTGGAGTTTTTAGTTGATGAGATATGTCTGATAATATCTCTACTAAAAATTTCTTCTCTTTGCGTAAATCACTTAAATTATTTCTAATAATTCCTCTCATAGAGTTAAAAGATGTTGCCAGCTTTGAGAAATCCCCTTCTTTACTTTCATTAATATCTATCTCATAATCACCTTCAACTACTTTTTTAGCAGCATAAGTTAATCTTCGTATTCTATTATAGAAAAAACCATATTGAAAGTAATTGAGCAGGAGCAGTAAAATTGACATGCAAATAAATATTAAAATAGTAATGTAATTGTTGTTTTTAATAGTTCTACTTACATACGGAAAAAGTTCATCCTCTAGATCTTGTGTTAATCCATATTGGTTTAAAAAAGCTTTCCCTTTTATTGCTTCTTCGCTGGAAACTTCCCTTGTAATAAGTGGTATAATTTCCTTTTCCATTTCCGGATTTTTCTGAGCAACCCTTAGAGCAATTGCACCTAAGCTTTTTATGTAATCATTCTTTAAGTTATCATGATGTACTTTTAAACTTAAAGATGTTATAAGTAAAAATATTGTCATTATAAATAAAAGCGTTACCGTGCTTATTTTAAGTTCATAATTAATGAAATACCTCTTCATAAATCTCCCTCACTAATAGTCTCTTTGTTCCACTTGTACCCTAATCCACGTTTATTGACTATATATTGTGGTTCCCTTGGATTGTCCTCTATTTTATCTCTTATTCTCTTAATATAAACAGACAATGTGTTTTCATCAAAGAAAGGGTCTTCCCCCTCAAGTAATTCTTTTAATATCTCATCTCTCTTCATTAATACATTAGGTTTATTCATAAATATTAATAAAAGCTTATATTCTTGTGCTGTAAGATTTATAACTTCACCATTTTTCTTTACTACTGCTTTAATATTATCAATGATTATATTTTCACTTCTTAATATACTTTCACTTCTTAATATATTTTCTACTAAGGTATTTTTAGTATTTCTATTATTATTGGAATTCCTCCTGATTATTGCATTTATTCTTGATAGTAACTCTCTTACCCTAAAAGGTTTTGTTATATAATCATCTCCACCTATTTCAAGCCCCTGAACTACATTAACTTCATCATCTAGAGCTGTTAAAAATATTATAGGTACATCACTTATCTCTCTTATATACTTGCATAATTCGTATCCATTTCCATCTGGCAGATTAACATCTAATAAGACTAAATCAAACTGTTCCATATGGAATAGTTTTTTCCCACCTTCTACTGTCGAAGTTGTAGAAACTTCGTATCCACCATCTTTTAGGGAAAATTCTATTCCAAGAGCCAATGACTCATCATCTTCAACTAATAATAACCTATTCATTTCCTCCACCTCACAGTAAATATTGTAAACTATTAACACTTTAATAATACCTCAGTTCTAGGTTAAATTAAAGTCAACCTATATAAATTTCTTAAATTATACTTTTAGATCCTATATGACTAATATTTCAAAAATGAAAAACAGAGAAGATTATTAATAATCTTCTCTAACTGCTTCAATTAAATTTTCTTTTTTAATCCTTGCAAGTGGTGATAATACTGAAATATATCCGATTATTATAGATGCTACTGCAGCAATAGCCATTGCATCCCAGGGCACCATCCATCCAAATTCTCTAAAATCTCCCATTGATTTGAATAATAGAAAAGAGATACCGCAACCCACTATTGAGCCATATATAGCACCAATGATGCCATAAAGAAGTCCTTCTAGAACAATCATTTTTCTTAATCCCTTTTGGGTAAGCCCTATAGCTTTTAATGTAGCAAATTCTTTTTTTCTTAATATAATATTGGTTGTTAATGTATTAATAATATTAACACTACCTATTAATGAAACTACCAATACAAAACCATATAGTAATATTTGAACCATTAGTATTGAAGACTTTTCCTGCCTATTGCTGTCAATATAATTTATTACCTCTAGAGATGAGTTTGATTTTATGGCATTTTCTATCCCTATTTTACCAGCATCTTCATTCTTTACATCCTTAAGAATTATGTTTAAATTAACTGGTTTAACATTATTCTTATCTAATAATTTATTTCCCATCTCTTCAGTTGTGATTATTTTTAATCCATTTGAAATTCCTCTATAATTAAAAGGTTCATTTTCAAGAATTGCCATAATCTTTACTTTTTTTACCTTGCCTTTTCCGAATTGCGTCTTTACTTTATCAGAATCCCCTCTTGGATTATCATTAAGTTGAAAATCTATTTCATCCCCTACTTTTAAATTTGCTAGTGATCCGAAATAAGTTTTCTTTGTATTTTGATTGTATAGTCTATTTTTCTTAATCAAAATTACTCCGTTTTCATTATTCATTTCTTCTATATTAATCTTTCCTGATGTTAAATATTTTTTGGAAACCTCAAGGGATGCCTTATCATAAACTACTATAGAACTTTCTATAAGCGTTTTCTGCGTTCCATTTAAAGTTGCTTTTTTATATATATCACCTATATCCTGAATCTCTTTAATTTCACTATTTTTATTAATTGCCATATCGAAAAAATATGAATCGTATATTTTATATACTTTATCTACTGTTTTAATATTTTTAATTTCAGTTTCTATTTTATTATCTATCACAGTTTTTTCTGTGCTCCTATCATTTCCTACAACCGAAAAATGAATATTCTTTGAATCATTAAGATTTGATGATATAGTTAGTGACATGTCCATAAATGATTTAAAAGTTATAAATAACACCACACTTATTACTATAGAAAAAACTGTTATTCTATATCGTTTTCTATTTCTCTTAATATTTTTAGCTGCCATTGCTCCCTCAAACCCAAATATTCTTTGAATTACTCTATTTTTTCTCCGCTTAATTTTTTCTTTTGTTATGGAGTTTCTACCACTTATTGCACTGAGTGGTGATATTCTGCCTGCAAAATATGCTGGCACTAGTGCCGATAAGTATATTGCTAGGAGACCTATTGCTGCGCTTAAACATAAAACCATAGATGATATTGAAATTTTCATAGGCATAACTGACTCTGCACCTATTAATTTAAAAGCTAAACTTATTCCATTAATAGCTATAATGCTACATATAAGTCCTAGTGGAATAGCAATTATTGCTAGTATTGTTGCTTCTCTTAGGACAATATTTCTAATTTGCCTTGGAGTTGTTCCCACTGCTCTTAAAAGTCCAAACTGCTTAATTCTTTCCACAACACTTATTTGAAATGAATTATATATAACAGCTATAGTTGAAATTACAACTATACCAATTATAATTGCTAGGGCCTCAATTAATCCCCCTATACCAGAAGCACCATTACCTGCGCCTAGAATTTGTAGCAAAAGATCATTTTCTAAAACAGAATCCTTCTGCCCTAACTGCTTTAACTCCCCAACTGTCTCTTTTAAATTAACTTTAGGGCTAATTTCTACAAGTAATGTTGCATCTTGAGCTTTAATATTATTACTTTTGGACAAAATTACTCCATTACCATTCATCTGACTCGCCACGTTGTCTTCTAAAATGCCAACAAGAGTATATTGTTTATTATTTACTTTAATTTTATTTCCTAATATAGCGCTTTTACTAAAATATGATAACATCCACTTTTGCATTGCTAGTTCATTATCTTTTTCTGGTAATCTTCCACTCTTTGTTTTATAAGGTAAAAGTTCTAATGCCTTGCCTGTCGCCGTTATTACATTCGCAACCGATACATCAGCAAGCTTTATTTCTTTACTAATAGAATATAACCCACTTCTAGAGACTTTAGGGTTATTAACTATTTTTGATACTAATTTATCATTGGTTTTTGTAAATACTAAGTGGTATGAACCATAATTATTTTTAGCACTCTGTACCTGTGCATCCTGCATTCCTTTAAAGAAAAGTCCTATTGTTGATATAAGTGCAACTGATAACATTATTCCAATAATAGTAAGCGTTGTTCTTTTCTTATTTCGCTTTAAATATTTTCCTGTAAGTTGTTTATAACTAGTAATCATCTTTTTCCCTCCCCTTAGTTCGCTTTTAAGTTTTTATCAGAAATTATTTCACCATCTTCTATGGTAATAACTCTGTCTGCCATAGTTGCTATGTTAACGTCATGGGTGATAAGTATTAAAGTCTGATTATATTTTTTAGCTGTAAACTTTAATAATTCTATAACGTCCTTAGAACTCTTAGTATCAAGATTCCCTGTAGGCTCATCTGCTAGTATTATTGAAGGTTTATTAAATACTGCTCTTCCAATAGATACTCTTTGTTGTTGTCCCCCTGATAATTCCGATGGGAGATGCTTTTTCCTATCATTTAGTCCTAAGATATTAATAAGCTCCTCTAGATAAACCTTATCAACTTTATCATTATCTAAAAGTGCGGGTAGTGCAATATTTTCTTCTACATCTAAAATTGGTAATAGGTTATAAGATTGAAATACAAATCCTATCTTTCTTCTTCTAAACACAGCAAGTTTTTCTTCCTTATAATCATAAATACTCTCTCCATCAATAACCACATTACCGCCTGTTGGTCTATCAAGGCCACCCAGTAAATGAAGAAGTGTACTTTTACCAGATCCTGATGCTCCTACAATTGCTAAAAACTCACCCTTATTAACTGATAAATTTATATTTTTAAGTGCCTCAACTTTATTATCACCTTTGCCGTAAGTTTTATTTAAATTTTCAACCTTTAATATTTCCATTTATATCGCTCCTCTAAATATATAATGTGTTTGTTTTCTTTACCCTATAGACATATTATATAACGTCAACCACTTGCACTCCATGTCGATCTACTTACAAATAAAAAAGTTATCTTACAGTTTAGTAAGATAACTAGAATTATATTTATTTATGTATTTTAATAATTATTTAAATTAATAAATAAATGAATAAGATTTTAGAAATAGTAAATACTTTAAATATACCAATCTTACTCTGATTAATAATAGATTGGTAAAAATACTGCATAGGGTTCCCCCCAAATGCAGTATTTTTGTGTTTGTATATTCATATTAATTACTAGACTTATAGATACTAATGTATCTATAGACGCATCATAATATTAAACTCATTTTTATTTAAACTTTATATAAATAATATTGAAAAATTAGCTTGTCCAGTTCTTGGCTCAAAGAAACCACCTCATTATCAAGCAGATCTTCAGTAGCTTCTACTAATTCTTCTAACTTAGTTCTAAGTAATTCTATTTGTATCCCCATAATTTCAACCCTTTCTTCAAAGCTCACAATTGTAATTATAATACATATTATATCCATATACAACATATAATGATAATTTAAACCATTACTAAATGAACAAAATTAAATAAAATCACAAGTTTCTACATTAAAATGTATAGCAAACATTGTAAATATGAAGAACTTATAGTACCTTTTTAAATTAATATACATATAATATATTAAACAAATGTTAGGAGCGATATTATGCCAAAGTGTGAAAAAAAGCACCATCATCACCACCATCACCATCATCATCACCACCACCACCATCATCATCACCACCATCATGATGATGATTGCTGCTAAACCACATAATACTATGAATTTATAATAAGGATATTGAAATAGTTTAAATCATCTTATAAGACTTTCAAATTTTTAATACATGTACCATCCACTAATAGTTGTGGATGATTTCATACAAAACTTTATCAAATTTGAAATTATTACAAAGGCAGAGTTGATGTTTTAATCAACCCTGCCTTTATATTTTTTATAACTTATTGTTTGTGTATTCTTATTGATTATAATATAATGTAAGCATACAAAATTATTTATTAAATAGAATATAATATAGGTCATATAAAGAAGAAATTCTCTATAAAAAAGTATCTAAAGAAAGGAAGTGACTGATTTAGTGAGTTTAAAATTAATAATTTTATTACGCACTAAAGATAAAATATGAAGATAGTAGATGTAATAGCACAAATTAATAAGATAGGTAACGAGTCTAAGGATAAAATTGCTCCTTTTCAAGTATTGAAAACCTTTAAAAGTGGAAGATCTGAAGCCGGAGTATTTATGGTTGAATATGGCTCTGCTAATAAAGTAGGTATCCTAAAAGTAACAAAAAATAATGATGCCAAAGTTTTTCAAGAAGCCTATAACTTAGCATCTGAAAACAACATGCAAAAGTATATTGCAAAACTCATATCTAGTTATAAAATTCAAGATAAAAACAAGGCTACGTTATACGTTAACTTATATGACTTAGCTGGTGATGACATATACAACAGTGAGACATTTCTTGATAAAGTTCTTCATGAAGACGAACTTAAGGACAGCATAATATTAACAATAACTAAGTTTTTGTTTACTTGGAACAAGGAGCATATAAAAAAATACTTGTCTCCAATGCATATAGTTAAGAGTGAACTTTCATATAGATATATGGATAGCAAATACATACAAGCTTTCGAATCTATAGGTGTAGACAAAAATATAAAATGGATTTCTCTAGATGGAACTGATACACTGTTGCCTAATCCCTATTATTATTTTAATAATGAAAATATGTGGGATGATTTAACTGTAACGTGTCTTACTGGATACGCACATGGAGATTTCCAAGGAGATAATATTATTATAACTGAGGACAAGCCTGTAATAATTGATTTTTGTGATCTTATACCAGATTGCAACGTTTTTCATGATCTCCGCTACCTTGAGTCTATAACCCTTGGAGATTGTTTAGAAATTGATAAAGAATGCGATAGAGAACTATGGAGTAAAGTTTGTGAAAGCTTAAGCTTTGGGATAACAGACATAGAGCTTCCTCAAGGACGTGGCATGAGTCTTATAAGACAACTTATGTCAAAACTCAGAAAAAACGTGAAGTTAATTGTATCTGATAGTCGTAACAGCCTATATGATCCTTCATTTCATTTAGCAGGAACTGCTTCTGGATTGATTAATATGAGAAAATATACGAGTGTAAATAAGAAAAAAGCAGCATTTATATATGCAGCATTTAATCTTAAAATGTTTCTTAAAGATGAAGCTGTTAATATGTATGATCCTAAATTAGATTCTTGTATCGTATTTAATTGGGAAAATCAGAAACTCGGAAATAGTATTGTTGTTTTAGATCCTTGTTTAAAAACCTGTGCGCTTGTGCACTAATTTAATATTTAAAGGCTATAAAATAATATATGCATATTGCAATATATTATTTTATAGCCTCTTCTCTTTATTTATTAAACCACTTTACTTTACCTGTTTCTAACATATATTTAGCCTCTACCACTTTTATATTTCCCTTTTTCAATTCTTTTTTAATAACTTCCGATTTTTCTATCTCAAGAGTAGAATTATTAATGTTCTCATCACATACTGCTTCAATTAATTTTTCACCTTTAAGATTTTGTGATTTTATTTTTTCATCTGATTTAACCTTATCAATTGAAGGTTGTATTTTTTCTATTATAGTTTCGATATTCCCTCCATCTTTTTTTCCATCACTTTCTACTGCCGCCCCAACAGCGCCACAGTGTTCATGCCCCATTACAACTATAAGAGATGTATTTAAGTGCTCCACTGCATATTCAACACTTCCAAGTTCAATTTTATCCATTACATTTCCTGCAACTCGGATAACAAACAAATCACCGAGACCTTGATTAAAAATAAGTTCTGGCGGTACTCTGGAATCTGAGCAAGTAATAATTACAGCACAAGGGTTCTGTCCATTAACTAAAGTTTCTCGTTTAGCACTACTTACATCGACTTCTATTGGTTTATTTTTTTGAAACCTTTCATTCCCAGCTTTTAATCTTTTCAAAGAAACATCCGGTCTTTTTATTTCTGTAAGTTCATTAGGTTTATTCGATTGTGTCTCCACCCCATTAACAGGTGCAAACATACCAATGCTACTTCCGCCTAAGCCGCTTACAATGCTAAATGTTATTATAAATATAATTGAAACACGTAAAAATGTCTTCTTCATAATATCGTCTCCTTTGTTTTTTAAATGTCTATTTCCTACCTTAACCTTCTTATTTTACCATAAAAGAGTATATAACGAATTACACATTTATACATATATTCCGCTTCTTTATTGTTCGAATTATTTTGCAAATCTATACTGTTTATTTTATAGTCTATCAACCTATTTTTGCTCAAAAAAAACATCCACATATAAACTTGTACTGTTTATATGTAGATAGTTTTTGTTTTTTTCATTTATACTATTATTTCTGATCTTGTTTCGTATTGTAATTTACATGTAACAAATCATGAACCCTGTCCTTTAGAATTCCTGAATATAACGACTCCATTAACGGGTTGTCATCCGTACGATTAATACTATTCATTTTATCTGCCTGATATAGCCCTATTCCTCGTTTAGTTTTACCCTCTGCTTTTACGAATGGTTGACCTGCACCACTTACGCATCCACCAGGGCACGCCATAACTTCTACGAAATCATAATGAACTTCACCAGATTTTATTTTCTTTATAATGTCATCTGCATTTTTGAGTCCACTTACTATTGCAAATTTTATTTCACGATCATTTACAATAATACTAGCCTCTTTAGCGCCCTCCATGCCCCTAACGCCGTCAAAGGCAAGAGCACGTAACACAGCAATAGGCTGATCCGATAAAACTTTACGTATAACCGCTTCAGTTACACCTCCTGTCACTCCAAATATAACTCCAGCTCCACTACTAATTCCAAATGGCATATCTAGTGCCTCAGGTTCTAATTCTGAAAATGTTATGCCTGATTCTTTTATCATATTTATAAGTTCCTGAGTTGTTACTACATAATCAACACTCGGGACCCCATCTTTTTTAAATTCCTCCCTACTAGCTTCATATTTCTTCGCTGAACAAGGCATAATTGCTACGCTTACAAGTTTTTTATCACCATCTTTATAATGCTCCTTTATTACAGAAGCAAACATTTCCATAGGCGATCTACAAGTGGAAACATTTTTCATTAAATCTGGATAAGTATTTTCAGCATATTGAACCCATGCAGGGCAACACGATGAAAAAAGTGGTAATTCTTCGTTATTTTTATGTTTTCTGAGAAATTCATTTGTTTCCTCTACAACTGTAAGATCTGCTCCTACCGATGTATCAAACACCTTATCAAAACCCATTTTTCTAAGAGCAGTGACTATTTTACCAATAACATTCTCTCCATCATTTTGTCCTAGTTCCTTACTTATAGCTACTCTTACAGCAGGCGCAATTTGTACTACAACCAAAGTATTTTTATCACTAAGTTCTTCCCAAAGTTTATCCGTTGTACTCCTTACAACAATAGCCCCAGTAGGACATACCGCCGCGCACTGACCACAGCCAACACAATTTGATTCTCCTATAGGTTCATTAAACGCCGTAGACACAGTCATGTTAGATCCTCTGCCAACAAAATCAATTACTCCAATATTTTGTACTTCCGCACACACCCTTACACAATCACCACATAGAATACATTTACTAGGATTTCTTACTATGCATACTGATGAATCGTCTATTTCTTGCGTTTTTGAAGTATTTTCAAACCTTACATCTTTTATTCCAAAACGTTTTGCAAGTTCTTGTAGTTTACATCGAGTATTTTTTACGCATGTTGTACAATCTCTACAGTGATTTGCAAGCAATAATTCAAGAATATTTTTTCTATACTTTCTAAGTCTCGGGGTATTTGTATATATTTCCATGCCAGCTTTAGGAGGAGTAGAACACGCAGCCTCAATGCCTCCATATTTGTTTTCAACCATACACATACGGCAAGCGCCATAAACTGAAAGCTCTGAATAGAAGCATAATGTTGGTAATTCAATACCTGCTTTTCTAACTAATTCAAGAATATTCTTTTCATCCTTTATTTCTACAGGAACATTGTCTATAGTCATAAACTGTCTATTCATCTATTACGCCTCCTTTATAGCTTTAAATGCACATGCATCAATACAACTACCACATCTTATGCACTTATCATCATCAATTGTAAATGATGCTTTAATTTTACCTGAGATTGCTCCAACCGGGCAAATCCTTGAACATTTTGAGCATCCCTTGCAAAACTTTGTATCAATATATATTGTCCTAAGCTTCTGACACGTTTTAGATGGACATTTTTTATCAACAATATGAGCTTCGTACTCATCACGAAAATTTTTAATTGTACTTACAACTGGTAATGAAGCTGTCTTTCCAAGTCCACATAATGCTGTTGAAGATATTGTATCTGCAAGTTCTAATAGCATATCTATGTCTTCAAGTTTTCCTTTTCCTACAACTATACCCTCAAGAATTTCAAGCATTCTTTTTGTACCCTCGCGGCAAGGAACACATTTGCCACAAGATTCATTTTTTGTAAAACTCATAAAGAATCTTGCAATCTCAACCATACAGGTATCCTCATCCATAACTACAAGTCCACCAGAACCTATCATTGCACCAGCCTTCTTGAGCGAATCAAAATCTAGTGGTAAATCTAGATTTTGTGTTATAAGGCATCCGCCAGATGGTCCACCTATTTGCACTGCCTTAAACTTTTTGCCATCTTTTATTCCTCCACCAATATCAAATATTATCTCTCTTAAGGTTGCTCCCATTGGTACCTCAATTAGTCCTGTGTTTTCAATATTTCCAGTTAGTGCAAAGGCTTTTGTACCAGGACTATTTTTAGGTCCAATTGAGCTATACCATGCTGCACCTTTATTAATTATTACAGGAACATTAGCAAAAGTTTCAACATTATTTAGCACTGTTGGTTTACCAAAAAGTCCTTGTTCTACTGTTCTTGGAGGTTTTACTCTTGGCATACCCCTTTTTCCTTCGATAGATGCTGTTAAGGCGCTACCCTCACCACAGACAAATGCGCCTGCTCCTTTATTAATTTGAATTTCGAAACTAAAACTTGTCCCAAGAATATTTTCTCCTAAAATACCATATTCTTTTGCTTGTTTAATAGCATCCGAAAGCCTATTTACAGCAAGTGGATATTCTGCGCGAACATAGATAAATCCCTTTTGTGCACCACAGGCAACTGCTGCAATTATTATTCCCTCGAGCACTCTATGTGGATCTCCCTCCATTAAACTCCTATCCATAAATGCTCCAGGGTCACCTTCGTCACCATTACATACAATATATTTAGTCTTTTCCTTTTGGCGCTGAACCTGGCTCCATTTACTACCAGTAGGAAATCCACCGCCTCCACGTCCTCTTAATTTTGACTCTGTTATTTCATTAATGATATCAATTGAACTCATTTCAAATAACACCTTTTCAAGTGCAGAATACCCCCCTACAGCTATATATTCTTCTATTGATGTAGCATCAATATGTCCGCAATGTTCAAGCGCAACTCTAGTTTGTTTTTTATAAAAAGTAATTTCTTCCTGTTTCCTATATATTTGTCCATCTTTAGTGTATGCCAGTCTCTCAACACATTCATCTTTAACTATAGTTTTATCAACAATTTCTTGACAATCTTCTAACTTTACTTTTAAATATAAATATCCAAATGGTTCAATTCTAACGAGAGGACCCATTTCACAAAATCCATGACATCCACTTTTTTTAATTCCAACAGTGTCATCATGTGGTTCTTTCTCAAGGTTTACTTCACAATTTATGCCCTTTTCCTTCATAATTCTTATTAGCTCATCATAAATTTCTAATGAACCACCTGCAATACATCCAGTACCAGCACATATTAGAATTTTTTTCTTTTCCTTTGCAAACCTGTTTTTATATATATTTCTAGTTTCAATTAAATCATTTCTATTAAGAAGCATATTATTTTTCCTCCTTAAGAGTTTTTAAAAGCTCCATAGCTTTATCAGGTGTCATAGAACCATGTACCTTTTCATTAATAGTTATAGCTGGTGCTAGTCCACATACACCCAAACACGAAACCGTTTCCAAGGTGAACATAAAATCATCCGTAGTGGTTTTAGTTTCAGAAAGTTGTAAATGATTTCTTAACTTCTCTAAAATAGGAACCGATTTTCTAACATGACAGGCCGTGCCATCACATATTTTAATTATAAACTTGCCTTTAGGTTGTAACGAAAAGTTTTCATAAAAAGTTGCCACACTATATATTTTTGCGCGACTCATACCGAGCTTTTCTGAAAGATATGCAAATACCTCCTTAGGTAAATACCTATAACATTCTTGTGTATCCTGCAATATTGCAATAATATTACTAGCCTTAAATTCATGATTTTGTAATATAGTATCAAGATTATTATAATCAAATGTAGTATTCATTTCTCTCCCCCTTGTAAATTTAGGAAATTGATATTTTTTTAACAATAGATCATTGAAAACGTTTGTTGTAAACCTCCCAACTATGTATTTATTTAATTGTTCTAATTGTAGTTAAAATATATTTGTTTGTCAACGCGATAATGCAAAATAAAATATTTTATACTAAAAATATTAAACTTTGCATTTACCATTTGCTTTTAAACCAGCTAACTTTTCTAAATATAATAATATTTGGTTCGCACCCAATGCCAGCCCTGCAGACATTATAGTTCCCCATAATATTTTGGGAAGATAATTCATCCTAAGACCATCAAATAGAATAACCCCTAGACCACCAGCATTTATTACCGAGGCAATAGTTGCTATACCAATTGTAGTTATAGTCGCAATCCTTACTCCCCCGAGTATTATAGGAAGTGCCAAAGGTAATTGTATTTTCAAAAATAGCTCAATTGAATTAAACCCCATACCTATGCCAGCTTCAATAATTGCTGGGTCTATAGCCTGAAATGCTGCAAATATGTTTCTAACTAATATATACTGATTATATATTACTAAAACAAAAATTGCTGTCCCTTTTCCAAGTCCTAATATAGGTATCAATAAAGCAAACAATGCTAAGCTCGGAATTGAATAAATAACTCCAAGCGAGGATAACACTATCGTAGATAAAACCTTTGATCTTAGAATTAGAAGTGATACAGGAATTGCAATCACTAGTGATATAGAAATACTAAGTGCTACAATTTGAAGGTGCTCTGACATCAGAAGTAACATACTATCATAATTCTTTAATAAGTATGAAATCATGAGATATCCCCCTGTATTGATTTCTTTATTTTTAACTCTTTAGGTGTAATCATTCCAACTACTTCATGATTGTCTTTTTCAACAATTATGTAGTCAATGTCTCCTGTAAGGAAATATGTTAGCAACTTTTGCAAATCTATATTTTCATTAACTCTTATGTCGCCATTCTTTTCTTTTAATTCAAAAGGAATCATTACGTCCCTTGCATGTAAGAACTTAAGCTTTTGGAGAATGTCCTCTGAGGAAACCAAATTTGAAACAAATTCATTAGCTGGATTAAATAATATATTTCGCGGAGTATCAAATTGTTGCACTGCCCCTTTATCCATTATAATTACTTTGTCCCCTAATTTAAAAGCTTCATTTACATCATGAGTCACAAAAAGTATTGTCTTATTTAGTTCCTTTTGAATTTTTAAGATTTCATCTTGAAGATTTAACCTTGTTATGGCATCTAATGCTCCAAAAGGTTCATCCATCAGCATAATCTCAGGATCAGCAGCCATAGCTCTTGCTATACCAACTCTTTGCTGTTGGCCTCCTGATAATTGTCTTGGATATCTTTTTTTATATTCCTTAGAAGGAATTTTCATTAGATCAAGTAGTGCATCAACTCTTTGAGATGTATCTTTTTTATTCCACTTTAAAATATTTGGAACAGTCGCGATATTTTCCGCAACTGTCATATGAGGAAACAACCCCACCTGCTGAATTACATATCCAATCTTTTGTCTATGTTTTTCTGCAGGCAATTTTTTTATATTTTCGCCAAAGAATAATATTTCCCCCGAGCTTAATTCGTGAATTCTATTAATCATTTTCAAAAGCGTAGTCTTACCTGAGCCAGAAGTCCCGAGAATTGTTATAAAACTACCTTCCTCTATGCTAGCACTTACATCAGTTACAGCATATTGCTCTGAACTAGAAAATTTTTTACTTACTTTATCAAACTCAATTGCTATTCTTTTCAAAGTCTATGCCTCCCTCATTTTAATTTCTAATTTTATTTTTCTAAATTAGATTCATAAAAATTCTTAGCTACTTCCGTGTACTCTTTTTTATCTATATCTACTTCTGCATTTAATTTTATTATTGTTTTATTATCAATTTTCTTTGTAACCTTATTTAAAATATCTTTAATATCCGGATTTGCCTCAAGAATATCTTGTTTTATAACTGGGGCTATATTATATGGTGGCCATACATGTTTATCATCCTCAAGGATTACAAATTCCCCTTTACTTAATTGTCCTTCTGTTGTATATGCTACAGCAACATCTGCTTTATCATTGTGAAGGACATCATATTTGAGTCCATTATCATATATTTTTTCATTTTTAAATTTGAAATCTCCATAAGTCTTTATAAGCGCTGGAAGACCATCTGTTCTTTCATTAAACTCACCTTGGGATGCAAATCTTATTTTACCTGCATTTTTCTGAAGGTCACTTATAGTATGGATATTATATTGATCTGATGCTTTTTTCGAAATTACAAGCCCTTGCCCATCATTTGCAGAAGATGGTTCAAGCCAAATCAATTTAAATTTTTCTTTGTACTTTGCCGCAACCTCATCATAAACTTCTTTTGAATCAAACTTTGGCTCCTGCTTTAATATTGAAATTAAGCCAGTACCAGTATATTCTGGGTAGAAATCTATATCCCCGTTTATCAGTGATGTATGAACTACTGCACTACTAAGATTAAATTTCCTCTCAATTGTGTACCCTTCCTTTTCTAGAGCGACTGCATATAATTCACCTAAAATTAAAGATTCAGTAAAATCTTTAGATCCAACTTTTATTGTAGGTTTACCATTTAAGACGTTTGTTTTTGCATCTTTAAATGTGCTTTTTTTCGAACAACCAGTTAAAACTGAAACTGCAACTAATGTCGTTAATATAGAAATTATAACTATGCTTTTAATTTTTTTATTCAAATTTATTCACTCTCCCATTATAATATTTTAGTCTCTTTGATATTTTGTAATATTTTGCTGCACCATAAATAACAACATTTCTGCTATAACAGAAAGTAATGCTACTGAGACTCCACCTACAATTAATATTCTAAAATCATTCATTCCAAGACCTGTGAAAATAAAATCTCCAAGACCTCCAGCTCCTATGTAAGATGCTAATGTAGCACTAGCAATTACTTCAACCGCTGAAGTTCTAACTCCTGTAATTATTAGAGGAAGAGCTAATGGTATTTCAATTTTAATTAGCATTTTCTTGTAATCCATTCCCATCCCTTTAGCACTCTCAAGAACAGAAACATCAATATTTTTCATCCCTAAATACGTATTTATAAGTATTGGAGGTATGGCTAAAACCACAAGTGCCACAAGTGCTGGAAGAAATCCAGTTCCAAGTATCGGCATAACCAGCACTAAGATAGCTAGACTTGGAATAACTCTAAAAAAATTAAATAAATTCATTATAGGTTGTGACGCCACAGTATATTTAGCACATAAAATCCCCAGTGGCACTGCTATAATAATACTTATTAAAATCGCCGCACCACTAATATAAGTATGAATCCTTACTGCTTCATAGTATTTATCAATGTGTTTTAATAGATAATCCAAAACCTCGGCAAACATCTACATCTATCCTTTCTAACAATAAACTTTATCTTATAACTTTAACTTTTAATTAGACTAATTACAAGATTTTTTTTAATTAAAATAAAGTAAAAATATAGTCATACATATTAGTATATGATTATACTTTAAACTAATAACACTTAATTCAAAAAAATAATAGTAGCCAATTTATATATACAACTATAAATTGGCTACTATTTATTTATTATAATGCTTTTTTTACGCCAGAACAACTATCTCTTTTTATAAGTTGTGTTGGTATAACTATCTTTTTCGCTATTTCCCTTTCATTCTTCAACCTTTCAACAATTAGATCTACAGCTGTTTCTCCCATAAACTCCATATGTATTTTAACCGTAGTTAAAGCAGGCACTATAAATTGTGATGTGATATTATCATTATATGAGATAACACTTATGTCACCTGGTATTGTAAGCCCTGCTTCACTTATAGCCCTATACGCACCTATTGCCATGGAATCATTTGCTATTATATATGCAGTAACGTAATTTTTATTCTCTAATGCTATTTTCATAAGCTCATATCCACTCTGTGGTGTAAACTTACCAATGTACAAATTAGCATCGTTGTATAAGCCTCTAGCAATCATTTCTTCTTTAAAAGTTCTCTCTCGTCTATCAACAAAAACGTCCTTGCCCTCATTAATAAATTCCTTGCCGCTAATAAATGCAATATTTTTATGACCAAGTTTCTCTAAGTAATTTAATATATTTATAGTCGCATACTTTAAATCACATACTACAGAATCATAGACTTCACTAACTGGTGAAGAATCAACAAAAACTATATGCTCCGATACGGTTCTAAGTTTCTCCACTTCTTTACTTCCAAATTTTCCAATAGCTATAATTCCATCTACATCTTTTATTTTTGCAGTAAAAAATGGTGACAATTTTACAACTTCTATATTTTTACTAGCACATTTTTTCTCTATAGCTATTCTTATAGATAAATAATATGGATCTAATACTTCTTCTTTTTCAGTGTACCAGTTTGCTATCGCTAACTTATAAATACTTTTTTTAGTATTTCTTTCCTTCTTTTTTACATAATTTAAACTTTCTGCTACCTCAAATATTTTTTGTTTTGTTGCATCCGTTACATTTAATGTTTCATCAAAATTTAACACCCTGGACACTGTAGCAATTGATACCCCTGCTGCATTCGCAATATCCTTTATCGTTACCATAATCCTCACACTCACTCTATTTATTTTTAGTTTAATTATACTCTAAAAACTTGTTTTTTAACTTAGATTAAAAGAGTGAATTATATTTAATCCACTCTTTTAAGTATATCTTTTATATGATTTTTTATAAACTATTTAAGAATTTATTAAAGGCTAGTATTCCATTTTCATCCCATTTAAATACACCAGAATGTTCTAGAACCTCTGAAAAAATCATACCTATTTCATCTCTTAAAATTCCATCTACATTTGTTTCATTTATATCTGAATATTTCTTTGCTAATACTAGTGCCCAATCTTTATGTTTTTTAAGTTGGGCGTTATTGTCCAATTCATATATCTTACTTTTATTTATTAAGTAATAACTAAGTCCCTTAATTTCTGTTTTAAGTCTTGCAGGTAAAACAGCAAGTCCCATAACTTCTATAAGACCAATATTTTCTTTCTTAATATGATGTAATTCTTGATGAGGATGAAAAATTCCATCTGGGTGCTCCTGTGAAGTTCTGTTATTTCTTAGAACTAAGTCTATCTCATAATCATCCCCTCGTCTCCTTGCTATTGGTGTTATTGTATTATGTGGTACATCACCTGTAAATGCTTCTATATTAACACTCTCATCAGAATACTTCTTCCAACATTTTAAAATATAATCTGCGAAATTGATAAGTGTATCTTTATCTGTTCCACTTATTCTAACAACACTCATAGGCCATTTAACTCTTCCAAGTGTTACTCCTTCAAAACCTTCTACATGAAATTCTTCCTCAACTTTTGCCTTTGCCATAGCAAACTCATACTGTCCACCTTGAAAATGATCATGACTTAGTATAGATCCACCAACAATTGGAAGGTCAGCATTGGAGCCTATAATATAATGTGGAAACTTTCCAGTAAAATCTAATAATCTTTTAAATGTTTCTTTACATATTTTCATTGGAACATGTTCACCATTTAGAACTATACAATGCTCGTTATAATAAACATATGGAGAATACTGAATAAACCATTCCTCAGAATTCAATTCAACAGGTATTATTCTATGATTACCTCTAGCTGGGTGATTTACTCTACCAGCATAACCCTCATTTTCTTTACATAGCAAACACAATGGATAATCACTTGACTTTAAGTTCTTAGCCATAGCAATAGCCTTAGGATCCTTTTCAGGTTTAGATAAATTAATCGTAATATCAATATCACCATACTTAGTATGGGATTTCCACTTTAGATCCTTTTGTACTCTATCCCATCTTATATAATTTGAATTAATACTCAAACCATAATAATAATCCGTTGCTTTACTAGGGCTATCATCATAAATCCTATTAAATTCCCTTATTATTTCAGATGGTCTTCCTATTAGGCAAGCCATTATTTTAGTATCGAATAGATCTCTAGAAACTATGCCATTGTCCTCTATTCTTTTATTTGAGTAAGCCCAATCAATTATATTATCTAAAGCTGGTTGTAATTCATATTCTTTATTTTCAATTAATATACTTGAAATCTCGTCTAAAGATAAAACTTCTAATATCCTGTTTTTTGTATAAATGAGATCTTCGGATGTTATTAAATGCTTTTGAATTGCATAATAAAGTATCTTTTGAACCTCTATAGAAATATTTACTTCCATTTCCAACCTCCTCATAGTTAAATTATTATCTTCGATGTTGTTAAATAATAATTTTCGATATTCCTAAAGTTTTCTTGCACCATCACCTATTTGGGCTACATAAAAGACTGCCTCGTGTCCTATCTTTGTTTTATACTCATCCCCAACTTTTTTAATAAAATCATCTACAAATTCATCTTTAACAATACTAACGCTGCATCCACCGAAACCTGCTCCAGTCATTCTTGATCCAATTACCCCAGGCATTCTCCATGCAATTTCAACTAGAGTATCAAGTTCTATTCCTGTAACTTCGTAGTCATCCCTTAGTGATACATGTGATGCATTCATAAGCTTTCCAAATAATTCTATATCTTTATTTTCAAGAGCTTTTACAGCCTTTAAAGTTCTTTGATTTTCATAAATAGCATGTTTTGCACGTCTAGCATTAACTTCATTTTTAATAAGATGTCTATTTTTCTCAAACTCCTCTTCATTTAGTTCACATAGAGAATTTATATGAAGTTCAGTTTTCAAATCTTTAAGAGCAGTCTCGCATTCAGATCTTCTTTCATTATATTTAGAATCAGCAAGGCCTCTTCTTTTATTTGTGTTCGCTATAACTATAGATGCTCCATCAAGCTTGATGCTTGAATATTGATATTTTAATGTGTTTGTATCTAAAAGTATTGCATTATCTTTTTTACCCATCCCTATAGCAAATTGATCCATAATACCACAATTTACACCTACAAATTGATTTTCAGCTATTTGACTAGCCTTAACAATATCAATCATACTAATATCAAAATTAAATAAATCTGCTAGAACAACCCCTGTAAGTACCTCAATTGATGCTGAAGAAGATAATCCTGCACCATTAGGTATATTTCCATAAATTAATATATCAAATCCACTATCTATTTTCATTCCATTTTTTTCAAAAGCCCAAATTACTCCCTTAGGATAATTCGCCCAATCGTGTTCTTTGTTGTACACCATCTCATCTATATCTATTTCCATTATTCCTAGCTCGTCAAAGTTTTCAGAATAAAATCTAATCTTTTTATCATTTCTCTTTTTAGTTAAAGCATAGGTTCCAAAAGTTAATGCACATGGGAAAACATTACCTCCGTTATAATCTGTATGTTCTCCAATTAGATTCACTCTTCCTGGCGCAAAAAAAACCTTTTCTGAATCTTCACCATAAACTCTCTTAAACATATCTTTTAACTTGTTGATCATATTTTAACCCCCTATTTTTTATTATATTAATTTCTGATTAACTTCATATGTATAGGTTATCATTATTTTAGTAAAATTTCAATGTTTTTAGTAAATATTTTTACTAATTCTTAATATTTTTTTATAATCAGTCTAAAAGTTGATTATATGTTAATAAAGCAAATCCATATTAGATTTTTTATAGTTTAAAACATAAAAAAATTGGCTTGTCTATTTACAACAAACCAATAATTTTTTATCCACAAAATCCTCCTTATTAATTATAATTTAGATTATTCAAGAGTGTTATTATCACAAATTTACATTTAAATTCTTATTTAATGATTTATTTTCAACTATTAACCAAATACAAAATATAACTTCAAATAATATCATCACCAATGAAACTATAACTGCATTAAACATAATACCAATAATAAGAATCGTAAATGATATAAGTACAGACATCACTGAATATGCTTTCGATTTATATAACCATCCAAAAGGCATTAAATGTGCTCCAAATATAATCGCCAGAACCATTACCATTTTATCTGGTACCGTTGGATAAACCCACATAGCTATTAATATATAAAGGAATTGATTATATGAAAACAAAATCCCTAATTTATTTAAAGGATTATCCTTAGTTGAAAATTCTGCTTTTATTATCTTAGAAATCATATATGCTATTGGCACAAGTGGTGCTGTAAAACAGAATGTTAACAAATTTTTCATTAAAATATCCTTAATCGGAAGTAACCATATAACCATAACAGCACACCAAATAATTACCGAGGCAATAATAAAATGTAATCCACGCTTACCCCTCTTAGCAATGTCTAATCTCAATTCATCTAAATCCATATCCATCCCCCATTTCAAATGTAAATATCACCAAATTATCCCATGCATAATATAATTAACCTAATAATTCTTTATACATATTCATACTATATTACACTTATATACCAATAATAACATATATAATGTATTATTATGATATTATTAAAAATTATAGGAAATGTCTTATTATCTTATCGACGTTTCGTATAATAGTTTTAAAACAATAGAAAAAGCAGAAGCCTGTTTTAATAGCCTTCTGCTTTTCCTATTGTTAAACTTTTTTCTATAGATGTTAAATTTTATTTGACCGAAAATTTATATATAGTAATATGTTCGTACTTATCACCTTTTTTAAGAAGTGGTGAATAAAAATTATTATGGTGCATGGAATCAGGAAAATATTGTGTTTCAAGGCATAGTGCAGCTCTTTTTTCATAAGTAGCACCGCCTTTTCCTATTTCTAAACCGCTAAGAAAATTTGCTGAGTAGAACTGTACTCCTGGTTTTGTAGTATAAACCTCCATAATACGACCACTTTTCTCATCATAAACTTCAGCAGCTTTTTTAAGTTTTTTCCCTGTATCATTAATTACCCAATTATGGTCGAATCCACTAGCCTGTACAATTTGCTGATAACTACTTGAGATATTCTCTCCAACATAAGTAAGTTTTCTAAAATCCATTGGAGTGTTTTCTACAGATGCTATAACACCTGTAGGGATAGAATTTTCATCATTGATTGTAAATTTATCAGCATTAATCATTATTTTATGTTTTAAAACGTCTCCTGAGCCTTGTCCTGAAAGATTAAAATAAGAATGGTTAGTAAGATTAACTATTGTATCCTTATCTGAAATCGCATTATATTCTATTTTAAATTCATTATCTTGCGTAACAGTAAACTTAACTTTAACATTAAGATTTCCAGGGAATCCTTCTTCTACATCAACACTTAGATACGAAAATTCAATGCTTTCATTTGATCCATTTTCTGCTGGTTCTTCATTCCAAACTTTTTTATCAAATCCTACTATCCCACCATGCAGACTATTTTCACCTTCATTTTTAGGTACCTTATATTGAACTCCATTAATATCAAAGCTTGATTTAGCAATTCTATTAGCAAATCGTCCAATTGTTGCTCCAAAGAAATACTTGTATTCTACATAGTCTTCTAATTTGTCATAACCTAATACTACATCATCAAATTTGCCTTTACTATCTGGAACTTTTAAAGATACTAGTGTTCCTCCATAATTAGTAATTTCTGCAACCATACCTTTATCATTTTTAATTGTGAAAAGATATACGGCTTTTCCATCTACTGTTCCAAAGTCTTTTTTTATACTCATAATTCACTCTTCCTTTCTCAAAAAAGAGTGGATGAAATTAAAATTAATAATCCACCCACCGCTTTCTTTAATTACTTGTTTTTTAAACTTAATACTGTATCAACAACATTCTTTACTGTAAATCCAAACTCTTCAAACAGAACTTCTGCTTTCCCTGATGCACCAAAGCTATCTATTGAAATTACCGCTCCATCAAGACCAACATATTTGTGCCAACCTAGCGATGTACCTGCTTCTACAGCAACTCTTTTTCTAACACAATCTGGAATTACTGATTCTTTGTACTGAGCACTTTGAGACTCAAATAGTTCAAATGAAGGCATACTTACAACTCTTGCATCTATACCTATCTTCTTTAGTTCATCATAAGCATTATATATAAGTTCAACTTCCGAACCCGATGCAATCAAGATTACATCCGGAGTTTCTTTAGCTGAATCCTTCAGTATATATCCACCCTTAAGAGCATCTTTTCCTGAACCCTCATATAATGGCAATGTCTGCCTTGTTAATACTAATGATACTGGTCCATTAGCCTTAGCTAAAGTATAGTACCAACCAGCTGCAGCTTCTCTAGAATCCGCTGGTCTAAATACTGTCATATTAGGGGTAGCTCTTAGTGCTGCTAATTGCTCTATTGGTTCATGTGTAGGACCATCTTCTCCAACTCCGATACTATCGTGAGTTAACACATAAGCTATTGGTAATTTCATTATAGCACTAAGTCTCATTGCACCCTTCATATAATCACTAAATACGAAGAATGTTGATACAAATACTTTTAAACCACCATGTAGATATATACCATTCGCAATACCAGCCATAGCATGTTCACGTACTCCAAAATGTAGATTTGCTCCTGATCTATCTTCCGCTGAGAAATCTCCCATATCATTCATATAAGTTTTGTTTGAAGGAGCAAGATCTGCTGAACCTCCCATTATATTCGGAACAAGTTTTGTAAGTCTATTAATAAGAATTCCTGAAGATTGTCTTGTAGCCATTGGTTTATCAAAACTCCAAAAGCTTTCATCATTTAGTAAATCTGTAGCTAATTCACCACTAAACCAAAGCTCCCATTCTTTTGCAAGTTCAGGGCATGCTATCTTATAATTTTCAAATAATTTATTCCAGCTATCTTCCTTAGATTTCGCCTCTTCATTAAATTCATCCATGTGTTTTTTTACTTCTTCTGGAACAGTGAACGGTTCATAATTAAATCCTAAGTTATCCTTTAAGGCAATTATATTATCTTCTCCAAGTGGCTCTCCATGAGCACCAGCTGTTCCTTGTTTTGCTAAACATCCAAATCCTATTATATTTTTCACTATAATAATAGTTGGTTTTTTCTCTTCCTTTTTAGCCAAAGTTATAGCCGCATTTATCTCTTGCATATTAGTTCCATCAGCAACTTTAATTACTTGCCAGTTATAAGCTTCATATCTTTTAGCAACGTCTTCGCGAAATGAAATGTCTGTGCTTCCTTCAATAGATATATTATTAGAATCATACATCATTATAAGTTTTCCAAGTCCTAACGTTCCTGCAAGTGATGATGCCTCTGATGATATTCCCTCCATAAGGCAGCCATCACCAGCTATAACATAAGTATAATGATCTATTACCTTAAAATCTGGTTTGTTGAATTTTTCAGCAAGGTGCGATTCTGAAATTGCCATACCTACAGCATTACAAATTCCTTGTCCAAGTGGTCCTGTGGTAGTTTCAACTCCGTCTGTATGTTTATATTCTGGGTGGCCTGGAGTCTTACTTCCATATTGTCTAAATTGTTTAATATCTTCAACACTAAGATCGTATCCGAAAATATTAAGTAATGAATATATAAGCATGGAACCATGTCCTGCTGATAATACAAATCTATCTCTATCTTCCCACATTGGATTCTTCGGATTGTGTTTCATTTGTTTTGCCCACAAAGTGTATGCCATAGGGGCACAACCTAGAGGTAATCCTGGATGTCCAGAATTTGCTTTTTGAACACCTTCTGCTGAAAGTACTCTTATGGTGTTTATAGCTAAGTTATCTATATTCATGTATTTGCCTCCGATTTATTTGTTTTTTTAAATTTATTTGCTTAATGAGTCATTATAGTCCTTTAAAAATTTTTCAATTCCACTATCTGTTAATGGGTGTTTAAGCATAGCCTTAATTACGCTTCCTGGTACAGTTGCAATATGAGCTCCAGCTCTAGCCGCAGCTACAACGTGCAAAGGACTTCTTATACTTGCGGCTATAATTTCTGTTTCAATATTATGAATATCAAATATATCAACAATTGTTTCAATTAATTCTAACGAATTTGTTGCTATATCTTCAAGTCTTCCTAGAAACGGGCTAACATATGTAGCCCCTGCTCGAGCTGCAAGTAATGCTTGTGCTGCTGTAAATATTAAAGTAACATTTGTCTTTATTCCTTCACTAGTTAAAATCTTTACAGCTTTAAGCCCATCACCTGTCATAGGAATTTTAACAATCATATTATTATGAATTTTAGCTATTAGCCGTCCTTCTTTTACCATTTCCTCAGCCACAAGACTTATAACTTCTCCACTTATTGGTCCATCAACTAATGAAGTAATTTCTTTAATTACTTCATTAAAATCTCTACCTTCTTTAGCTATAAGTGATGGATTAGTTGTAACACCACAAATAACACCCATATCATTTGCTTCTTTAATTTCGGCTACATTCGCTGTATCTATAAATAATTTCATTTTAATTTCCTCCAAGTTATTTTATTTAAATACCTATATTATCTTTTGTTTTAAGCATATTATTCTTATTGGATAGTATGCTACCAGTAATATCGCAAGAAAAACCACTCCCAAAGACGCGTATGCAACACCGTATAGTATGCAAAATATTCCATCAAACAAAGTTACTTTTCTTTCACTAGCTTCATTGTATTTCTTTTTTGCATTTTCATAAGACATTTCTTTGCCTGGATATTTATTAAATACAATCGCATATATACCAATAGCTATAATCATTATTCCTAATATAATATTAGACGGTGACATATTCGACTCTCCTTCTATCTAGTATTTTGTTACAAATACTTTAATAATAAATTAACTTATGCAGTTTTAGATTTCGAATATACATCAAAAGCTACAGCAAATAGTAATACTAAACCTTTAATAGTTTGTTGCCAATCAATTCCAACTCCCATAAGAGACATTCCATTATTCATAACTCCCATGAAGAGACCACCAATCATAGCTCCCATAATTGTACCTATACCACCAGCAGTTGATGCTCCACCAATAAAGCAAGCAGCAATTGCATCAAGTTCAAATCCAACACCAGCATTTGGAGTTGCTGAATTAAGTCTTGCAGCGAATACCAATCCTGCTAGAGCACTTAATACTCCCATATTAACAAATACTAAGAATATAACCCATTTCGTTTTTACTCCAGAAAGTCTTGCAGCTTTTTCATTTCCTCCAAGTGCATAAATATGTCTTCCAAGAGTAGTTTTTTTAGTTATAAAAGTATAAATAGCTACTAAAACTGCTAATAACACTAATACATTTGGTAACCCTTTATATGAAGCCATTATATAACAAAATGCATTTATAAGTATTATAAGAGTTCCCATTTTAAGTCCTAGAATTACTGGGCTAGTAACTTCAAATTTGTACTTCTTTTGAGCAGCTCTTTTTTTCATTTCTGACAATACATAGAATACAGTTAAAATTAAACCAATAACAATTGTTGTAATATGAATTCCATTACCATTAAAGAAATCCGGAATAAAACCAGTACTCATTAATTGAAATGATTTAGGGAAAGGTGCTATAGATGTACCATCTAGAGAAACATAAGTTAATCCTCTAAATACCATCATACCAGCTAGAGTAGTTATAAATGCTGGTATTTTTACATAAGCAACCCAAAATCCTTGCCAAGCTCCTACAATAGCACCAATTATTAGTACAATTGCAATTCCAAGTGGAGTAGACATTTTATTGTTAATTATCATTATTCCAGCTAGGGCTCCAACTACTGCAGCTACTGACCCTACTGATAAATCAATTTGAAAAGCAACTATTACAAGTAGCATTCCAATTGCAAGTATTAATATATAACTATTCTGCAATATTAAATTTGTAATATTTAATGGTTTTAATAAAATACCGCCTGATGCAATTTGAAAAAATACCATAATTCCTACTAGTGCTATTATCATGCTGTATTGAGTTACATTCTCTTTGAATACCTTCATTAAAGATTTCATAATTTTGCCTCCTCTTCAAGATCTTGTTTTAATATCATTTTCATTATTTTCTCTTGAGATGCTTCCTTAGCGCTCATTTCTCCAAGTATCTTCCCATCATTCATAACATATATCCTATCACAAATTCCTAATAGTTCAGCAAGCTCTGATGAGATGACCATTACGCCCTTATCTTCTGCTGCTAATTTATTAATTATAGTGTATATCTCATATTTTGCACCTACATCGATGCCTCTAGTGGGCTCGTCCAAAATTAGAACCTCTGGCTCTGCAAAAATCCATTTAGCCAAGATTACCTTTTGCTGATTTCCTCCACTTAAATTACCAGTCTTTTGAAGTATTCCAGAACATTTTATGTTTAACCGTTTACGTAAATCTTCTGCAACCAATATTTCTTCATTTTCATTTATTATTCCTGCTTTAGATATTTTCTTTAAATTTGCAAGGGTTGTGTTACCTTTTATGTGATCTATTAAAACTAATCCATATTCTTTTCTATCCTCTGTAACATAAGCAAGTCCACTTTCAATTGCTTTATTTACATTATCTAGATGTACTTCCTTGCCGTTAATGTATACTTGTCCTGTTATTTTTTTACCATAAGACTTTCCGAAAATACTCATTGCAAGTTCTGTTCTTCCGGCTCCCATAAGGCCTGCAATTCCTACAACTTCTCCTTTATGAATATTAATATTTATATCATCACTAACTTTACGATCACTGATTGATGGATGATATACATTCCAATTTTTAACTTCAAATATGGTATCCCCAATTTTAGGTTCCCTTTGTGGATATCTATGAACTAGATCTCTTCCAACCATACCTTTAATTATTCTATCCTCTGTAATTTTATCCTTGATTGTATCAAGAGTTTCAATAGTTGCTCCATCTCTTATTATTGTTATTGAATCTGAGATCTTTTTTATTTCATTCAATTTATGAGATATCATTATTGATGTAATTCCATGACTTCTAAGTCCATTAATTAATTTTAATAAGTTATCACTATCTGCTTCATTAAGTGCCGCTGTTGGTTCATCCAAAATTAGCAGTTTAACTTCTTTAGATAATGCTTTTGCTATTTCAACTAACTGCTGTTTACCTACCCCTATGGTACCAATAAGAGTATCTGGAGATTCATTTAAACCTACTTTTTTTAATAATTCTATTGTTTTTAATTTAGTTTGATTCCAATCTACTACTCCATTTTTACCTTGTTCATTTCCTAGGAATATGTTTTCTGCAATAGATAATGTTGGTATTAATGCTAACTCTTGATGAATGATTACTATTCCTAAATGTTCGCTATCCCTTATATCTTTAAACTCACATAAATCACCATTAAATATAATGTCTCCGCTATAAGTTCCATGAGGATATACTCCACTTAGCACCTTCATAAGTGTTGATTTACCTGCACCGTTTTCCCCAACTAAGGCATGAATTTCCCCTCGCACGACCTGAAGATTAACATTATCAAGAGCCTTAACACCCGGAAAGGTTTTTGTGATACTTTTCATTTCAAGAATGATCTCTGACATATGGTATTCAACTCCTCAAATTTAGTTTCAACCTACTATTAATTGTACGTACAAATTATATATATTCTACAAGCTTTTTAAAATTCCTTTATTTTTTTAAGAACAAAGTAAATGTTTTCATAGAATACTTTTTTATACTATTATAATTGCATTGATTTTGATTGTAAAATCGTATACATGTTTATATTTTTATTATAATTCTTTTTTGTAACTTTTTCAAGTGGTTTTATAAAGTTCTTTTATAAAGTCGTTTCACAAAGTTATATATCTTATAAAAAAACAGAAATGGGAGTACCTATATGTATAATCCCATTTCCATTAAATTTATAAAGGAACTATTTTAGTCTATAAGCAAGGTCATTCCATCTTAATTCATTTCTGAATTCTTTTAACTTTGTGTCTTTATTTATAAATAAACATTCGATTCCTGCCATTTCAGCAAAATCTGCTAATTGCTCAGGTGACACATTAAAAGAGAAACTAGTATGATGTGCTCCACCGGCATGTATCCATGCTTCTGCTGAATCTCTAAGACTTGGTTGTAGTTTCCACAAAACTCTTGCAACTGGCAGATTTGGCATATCATGTTCAGGTTTTACAGCATCTACTTCACTTACAATTAAACGAAATCTTCCTCCCATATCTACGAGTGATGCACAAACTGCTGGGCCATCACATCCGTCAAATACTAGTCTTGCTGGATCTTCTTTTCCACCAATAGAAAGTGGATGTACTTCAATACGTGGACGGTTTGCAGCAAGCGAAGGACAAATTTCAAGCATATGTGATCCTAAAACCATTTCATTTCCTTTTTCAAAATTATATGTGTAATCCTCCATAAGAGAAGTACCTTTGCCTTCAGCTATAATCTTCATAATACGAACTAGCGCAGCAGTTTTCCAATCTCCTTCTGCTCCAAAACCATAACCAGCTGCCATAAGTCTTTGAGTTGCAAGTCCTGGAAGTTGTTTCATTCCATTTAAATCTTGAAAATTGTTTGTAAATGCTGTAAAATTTCCTTCTTCCATAAAGGTCTTCATTGCAATTTCAATTCTTGCCTGTTCTTTAACTGATTCCCTTGCAGCACCATCAACTTTTGCTTCATCTGCAAATTCATAAAGGAGTTCATATTCTTTCATTAGTTTATCTATATCCTCATCTGATACCTTATTTATATATGTTACTAAATCACCTACACCATATCCGTCTACAGCCCAACCGAACTTGATTTGTGCTTCAACTTTATCACCTTCAGTAACAGCTACATCACGCATATTGTCACCAAAACGAGCAACCTTTAGATGTTGTCCCTTTGTGAAAGCAACAGCTACACGCATCCATGATCCCATACGAGCTCTAACCTCTTCATCTTCCCAATGTCCAACAATAACTTTTCTTTCAATTTTCATACGTGCACCAATAAATCCATATTCTCGATCACCATGAGCAGATTGATTTAAATTCATAAAGTCCATATCAATGCTATCCCAAGGAAGGTTACAATTAAACTGGGTGTGAAGGTGTAGTAATGGTTTACGAAGTTCTGATAAACCTGCAATCCACATTTTAGCTGGTGAAAAAGTATGCATCCAAGTAATAACTCCAGCGCAATCGTCCGCACTATTAGCCTCTGCAAATAACTTTCTAATAGCATCTGATGTTTTTAAAACAGATTTAAATACAATTTTACATGGTATTATTGAATCTGAATCTAATGCTTTCACCATAATCTCTGAATGTTCCTCTATTTGTTTAATTACATCTTGGCCATATAGGTCTTGGCTTCCAGTAACAAACCAAATTTCTGATTTTTTCATATTTACCATTTTTTCATTTCTCCTTTTAATTAAATATTTTTTTTAATAAGCCTCTTACTTTTGGCCATAATATGCGTTTGTTCCGTGTTTCCTTAAAAAATGTTTATCGAGTAATGTTTTGTCTATAGCTTTAATTTCTGGTGTAAGCCTAGTTGTATTAAATGCCATCATAGATACTTCTTCAAGCACTACTGAATTATGAACAGCTTCATCTGCATCTTTTCCCCAAGTAAAAGGACCATGATTATTTACAAGTACCCCTGGAACATAATTTGGATTAATATCTTTAAATGTTTCAACTATTACATTTCCTGTTTCTTCTTCATAATTATCTTTAATTTCTTTAGCAATCATTTTGCGAGTACATGGTATTTCACCGTAAAAATAATCTGCATGTGTTGTTCCAAATGCTGGAATTCCTTTTCCGCTCTGGGCCCAACTAGTTGCCCACCTAGAATGTGTATGAACAACTCCTCCTACGTCTTTAAAATTCCTATAAATAACAAGGTGAGTAGCTGTATCTGAAGATGGATTAAGTTTACCTTCAACTTGGTTTCCATCAATATCCACCACAACAAGATCTTCTAGTTTAAGTTCGTCGTAAGCTACTCCACTTGGCTTAATTACAATCAAGTTGCTCTTTCTATCTATTCCACTCACATTTCCCCAAGTAAAAGTTACAAGTCCCCTTTTAGGTAATTCTAAATTGGCCTTAAGTACAACCCGCTTTAATTCTTCTAACATATATAAAACCTCCTTATAATTACTACTATTTAGCCAAAGACTTTATAGTTTTTAATCTCTTCATTACATTATTTTCACCGCGTCCAAAATAATCATGAAGTATATCATATTCTGCAAAAATTTTATTATAAACTTCTACATTTTTAGCAATTGGAGTATAATATTCTTTTTTCACCTTACCCATATTTTTTGCTGCCTCAATAATTGAATCATATCCGCCATTCTCTTTTCCTGCTACAACTGCTGCAAATATTGCTGAACCAAGAGCTGGTGCTTGAGAAGATGCTGCAATTCTTATTTCCTTATTTGTTACATCAGAGTATATTTGCATCATTAACTTGTTTTTCTCAGCAATACCACCTGCAGCAAACAACTCTTCAATAGGAACTCCACTTTTTTCAAAAGTCTCAATAATTTTTCTTGTTCCATATGCCGTAGCTTCTATTAATGCTCTATATATTTCTTCCGGTTTGGTTTGAAGTGTACATCCAAGAATCATTCCTGTTAGGTCTACATCAACAAGAACAGATCTATTTCCATTCCACCAATCTAGAGCAACAAGTCCACTTTCACCTACAGCAAGCTTTTCTGCTTTTTCTGTAAGAAGTACATGTATGTCAATTCCTTTATCGTTGGCTTCCTTCATATAAGTCTCTGGAACACAGTTTTTAACAAACCATTCAAAATGATCTCCAACACAACTCTGACCTGCTTCATATCCAAGCAATCCTGGAATAATTCCATCTTCTACTACGCCACACATACCAGGTACAATTTTTTCCATGTCCCCAAGCATTACATGGCAAGTTGAAGTTCCCATAATCATAAGCATTTTCCCAGCCTCAGTCATTCCTACAGCTGGAACAGCAACATGCGCATCTACATTTCCAACAGCCACAGCTGTTCCAAGTGATAGACCTGTTAATGCTGCTGCAGTCTCTGTTATTTCTCCTGCTTTTGATCCAATCGGATATATATCTGTGCTTAATTTTTCAGCTACAACGTTTTCAAGTCTAGGATCTAATGCTTTAAAAAATTCCTTAGAAGGATACCCAGTTTGTTTATTCCACATTGCTTTGTATCCTGCAGTACAACTGTTTCTTGTTTCTTTTCCAGTGAGTTGAAATATTACCCAATCGGTAGCTTCCATAAATCTGTCTGCTTTTTCATATACATCAGGTGCTTCATCAAGAACTTGCCAAATTTTTGGTATCATCCATTCTGAAGAAATTTTACCACCATAGTTCTTAAGAAAATCTTCTCCTCTTTCCTCTGCAATCTTATTTAACTTGTTTGCTTCATCTTGCGCCGCATGATGTTTCCACAATTTAACGTATGAGTGAGGATTCGATTTATATTCATCATAAAAACAAAGTGGTTTACCTGTTTTATCAGTTGGCAGAATTGTACATGCAGTAAAATCTATTCCTATTCCAATAACATCGTCACTTTTTATTTTCGCATCCCTAATAACCGCTGGGATTGTTTCAGACAATACATCAAGATAATCTTGTGGATGTTGAAGCGCCCAATCATGTCCTAGTTTTGTTTTTCCATCTGGCAAATACTGATCCATTACTCCATGAGGATATTCTTTAACAGCCATAGCAATTTCTTTTCCTGATGCTACTTCAACAAGGACTGCTCGTCCCGATTGGGTACCATAATCTACTCCAATGGTATACTTTTTATTCATAATGTACCTTCCCCTCTTATTTATATTTTTAACTTTTTAACTTTTTAACTTTTTAACTTTTTAACTTTTTAACTTTTTAACTTTTTAACTTTTTAATTATTTGAATTATATGGTTTTTATTAATTATATCCTGGTCTTATATTTTACATTTACTTGTACAACATAATTAAATTGTACGTACAAGTCATTATATATATATTCTACGCAATTTTAATAATTCCTTTATTTTTTTTAAAATAAAGTAAATGTTTTCATAAAATCTTTTTTTACAACATTATAGCAGTATTTACTTTACATATTTTCTTTTTATATGTAAAAAAGGAATTTCCGCTTATAGAGCGGGAATTCCTTTCCTAAATATTATTAATACTTTTTATTTTAGTTTGTCAGCAGTAATGTATCCACTATCTACTACTACCTTTTGATAGTTTGTTTTATCAACAACAACTGGATCACATAAGAATGAAGGTACAATTTTACTTCCAGTTGTATATGTTTTTGTATTATTAACTGTAGGAGTTTTTCCATTTAAAACGGAATCAGCCATTTCGGCAGCCTTTGCTGCTAATACTCTTGTATCTTTAAATATTGAAGATGTTTGTTCTCCTGCAATTATAGATTTAACTGAAGCTATTTCACAATCTTGACCCGTTGTTACTGGCATTTTTTGAGTTGCTGAGCCGTATCCAACACCTTTTAAAGACGATATTACACCGATACTAATTGCATCATTTGGACATAATACTGCATCAACCTTATCTGTAGTATAATTCTTACTTAATAAATTATCCATTCTTGATTGAGCCTTAGCACCATCCCATCCTAAAATACCAATCTGAGCATAACCAACCTGTCCACTCTTAACAACTAACTTTCCTGAAGTAATGTATGGTTGTAGAATTGACATTGCTCCATCAAAGAAAAATTTTGCGTTATTGTCATCTGGTGAACCAGCGAATAATTCAATGTTGAACGGGCCTTTTCCATCCTTTAATCCTAAAGAAGTCTCAATATATCCAGCTTGAAGAACCCCAACTTTAAAATTATCAAATGTTGCATAATAATCTACAAAATCAGTCTTTGTAATCAAACGATCATAAGATATTACTGGAATTTTTGCATCATGCGCTTGCTTTAATACATCAGTAAGTGCAGTACCATCAACTGAAGCAACAACCAAAACGTTTACACCTTTCGTAATCATATTTTCTATTTGAGATATTTGATTAGATACACTATTGTCAGCATACTGCAAATCAGTTTTATACCCTAATTTATCTAACGAATCAACCATATTATTTCCATCGTTTATCCACCTTTGCAATGTCTTTTCAGGCATTGATATACCTACACTTTTACCATTTGATTTGACTCCTGATGTTGTTTTTGCTTTACCACATGCAGTAAGTCCAAACACCATTGATATTAATAATAATCCAGCTAATGCTTTTTTCATTTTTATTTCCCCCTCGAAGTTATTAATTTTAAGTACTGGGATATATGTTTATAACTATATTATAATCCTTTTTGCAAACTTCTTCAAGTCATTTTATAAAGTTATTTTAAAAAGTTTTATCTCCCAAAAAAAATAAAATGGAATTAACCCTATATATAGGTAATTCCATTTTATTTAAATTTTTATCACTAGTCAAAAGTTATATAAATAATTACCTTCTAAATCCTAAATTTTTCAATCAAATCATTAAGGTCTTTGACCAAATAAGTTTGACATTGTGATGATTTAGATAGGTCACTCATTGCATTTGCAACTTCAGCTACATTACTTGATATTTCTTCTGAACCTGCAGATATTTCTTGAAGTGTTGCTGCTATTGTATCAATTGCTATATTCACTTGTTTTATGGATGGTGATACATCTTTAGTTTTTTCAGCAATTGTATATGATAATTGACTTATTGTACTTGCATCTTTTTTATATTGTAACCCAGTTTCTAAATAATCTTTATAGGTTTTCGCTACACTATCATCAATAAATACTAATATATCATTTGATTCATTTGATAAGTTCTTAAAAGCAATTTGAACCTTATTTGTTATTTGTTCGATATTTTTTGCGGTTTGTGTAGATTTTTCCGCAAGTTTCCTCACTTCATCTGCAACAACTGCAAAACCCTTGCCTTGCTCCCCAGCTCTTGCCGCTTCTATAGTTGCATTAAGCGAAAGCAAATTAGTTTGACTTGCAATTTGAGCTATTATATCAACCATTTTCCGTATTTCTTCAACTACTTCTCCATCTTTAATAGCTTTTATAATTTTTGCCTCTTTTTCAATATATACTTTTTTTGCAAATTGTATTGCCTCTTCTGCTTGTATATTAATTTTATTTGCTCTTTCTTCAATTTTCCTAGATTCTAGATCTGCCTCTTCAGATTCATGTGCAATTTCAACTACCACATCTTGTATTTTTACGCCTGATTCCCCTACTTCAAGCGTTGAAGCACTACTATCTTGCATTCCTACTGTTATTTGAGAAATAGCAGAATTTATACCCATAACTTTATCTGATACGCCCTCACTTACACTTTCCAACTCCTCACTTGAATATGTGAGTTGTTGTATAATATTATTCAACTTTTGTACAAGCATTAAGGTATTACTTGATGCTGTATTAAGCGCACCACCTAATATTCCAAATTCATCTTTTGACTTAATATTAACTTTGTGCGTTAAGTCACCTAAAGCTAGCGATTTTGCGAAATCCACTCCCTTTTTTAATGACTTAGTTATATAATTGCTTAAAATAAGTCCTAACCCTATAGCAATAACCAATGATAAAACTATCAACATTATCATCACTTTAAAAGAATTAATATAGGCATTATGACTTTCTTTATTCACATTTTGAGCGAGTTTTTTATTTAATTCAATCATATTGTCCAAATCTTTTAGCGATACATTCCTTGCTTCTTCTACTTTCTCAAATAAATATACTGCTTCATCCTGCCTATTAAGAGATATTAAGTTTACTATATTAGCTCTTGAATTTGTAAATATCTCATTATTTGTTTTATAAGTTGTAAGTAATAATTTTTGCGCGTTCTCAAGATTTGAAGCCTTATATTCCTCTATTAATCTTAAATTTTGAAATGCCAATGTTTCAATTACCTTTATATTAGCGGCTATTTCATTTTTATCTGTTAAATGTAGCATATGTTCAAGATCTGCACGACCTGACATTTCATTTTGGGCTACTTTCCCTAGAATTTGAATAGGTAACAAGCTATCCTCATACATAGATGTCATGTTGTCATTAGTTCTCTTAATATTATAAATCCCAAAAAGTCCTACTATACTTACAAAAATCGAAATAACAACGAAACAACTAATTAATTTTGCTTTTGTATTTAAATTGATTATCCACCCCATAATCTTACCTCCTCAACGAAATTCTATAAATAAAACTTTTTAAGCAGTTTTAGATTTCGAATACACATCAAAAGCTACAGCAAATAATAATACTAAGCCTTTAATAGTTTGTTGCCAATCAATTCCAACTCCCATAAGAGACATTCCATTATTCATAACTCCCATGAATAGACCACCAATCATAGCTCCCATAATTGTACCTATACCACCAGCCGTTGATGCTCCACCAATAAAGCAAGCAGCAATTGCATCAAGTTCAAATCCAACACCAGCATTTGGAGTTGCTGAATTAAGTCTTGCAGCAAAAACAAGTCCTGCTAGAGCACTTAATACTCCCATATTAACAAATACTAAAAATATTACCCATTTCGTTTTTACTCCAGAAAGTCTTGCAGCTTTTTCATTTCCTCCAAGTGCATAAATATGTCTTCCAAGTGTAGTTTTTTTAGTTATAAAAGTATAAATAGCTACTAAAACTGCTAATAATACTAACACATTTGGTAACCCTTTATATGAAGCCATTATATAACAAAATGCATTTATAAGTATTATAAGAGTTCCCATTTTAAGTCCTAGAATTACTGGGCTAGTAACTTCAAATTTGTACTTCTTTTGAGCAGCTCTTTTTTTCATTTCTGACAATACATAGAATACAGTTAAAATTAAACCAATAACAATTGTTGTAATATGAATTCCATTACCATTAAAGAAATCCGGAATAAAACCAGTACTCATTAATTGAAATGATTTAGGGAAAGGTGCTATAGATGTACCATCTAGAGAAACATAAGTTAATCCTCTAAATACCATCATACCAGCTAGTGTAGTTATAAATGCTGGTATTTTTACATAAGCAACCCAAAATCCTTGCCAAGCTCCTACAATAGCACCAATTATAAGTACAATTGCAATTCCAAGTGGTGTAGACATTTTATTGTTAATTATCATTATTCCGGCCAATGCTCCAACTACTGCAGCTACTGAACCTACCGATAAATCAATTTGAAAAGCTACAATTACAAGGAGCATTCCAATTGCAAGTATTAATATATAACTATTCTGCAATATCAAATTAGTAATATTTAATGGTTTTAATAAAATACCGCCTGATGCAATTTGAAAAAATACCATAATTCCTACTAGAGCAATTATCATGCTATATTGAGTTACATTCTCCTTAAATACCTTCATTAAAGATTTCATAATTGTGCCTCCTCTTCAAGATCTTGTTTAAGTATCATTTTCATTATTTTCTCTTGAGATGCGTCCTTAGCACTCATCTCTCCAAGTATTTTCCCATCATTCATAACATATATCCTATCACAAATTCCTAATAGTTCAGCAAGCTCTGAGGAGATGACCAATATGCCCTTATCTTCTGCTGCTAATTTATTAATTATAGTGTATATTTCATATTTTGCACCTACATCAATACCTCTAGTAGGTTCATCTAAAATTAAAACCTCAGGTCTAGTAAAAATCCATTTAGCCAAAATTACCTTTTGCTGATTTCCACCACTTAGAGTACCTGTCTTTTGAAGTATACCAGAGCATTTAATGTTTAACCGCTTACGTAAATCTTCTGCCACTAATATTTCTTCATTTTCATTTATTACACCAGCTTTAGATATTTTCTTTAAATTTGCAAGGGTTGTGTTTCCTTTTATGTGATCTATTAAGACTAATCCATATTCTTTTCTATCCTCTGTAACATAAGCAAGTCCACTTTCAATTGCTTTATTTACATTATCTAGATGTACTTCCTTGTCATTAATGAATACTTGTCCAGTTATTTTTTTTCCATAAGATTTTCCAAAAATACTCATTGCGAGTTCAGTTCTTCCAGCTCCCATAAGGCCTGCAATTCCTACAACTTCTCCTTTATGAATATTAATATTCACATCATCACTAACTTTACGATCACTAATCGATGGATGATATACATTCCAATTTTTCACTTCAAATATAGTATCCCCAATTTTAGATTCTCTACTAGGATATCTATGAACTAAATCTCTTCCAACCATACCTTTAATTATTCTATCTTCAGTAATATTATCCGTGCGGGTATTAAGAGTTTCAATAGTTGATCCATCTCTTATAATAGTAATTGAATCCGATATTTTTTTTATCTCATTTAATTTATGGGATATCATTATTGATGTAATTCCATGGCTTTTAAGTCCATTAATTAACTTTAACAGATTATCACTATCTGCTTCATTAAGTGCAGCTGTTGGTTCATCCAAAATTAGCAGTTTAACTTCTTTAGACAATGCTTTTGCTATTTCAACTAACTGCTGCTTACCTACCCCTATGGAACCAATAAGAGTATCTGGAGATTCATTTAAGCCTACTTTTTTTAATAATTCTATTGTCTTTACTTTAGTTTCATTCCAATCGACCACTCCATTTTTACCTTGTTCATTTCCTAAAAATATATTTTCAGCAATAGATAATGTTGGTATTAGTGCTAACTCTTGGTGAATTATTACTATTCCTAAATGTTCACTATTTCTTATATCCTTAAATTCACACAAATTACCATTAAATATAATGTCTCCACTATATGTTCCATGAGGATGTACTCCACTTAGAACTTTCATTAGTGTTGATTTACCTGCACCATTTTCTCCAACTAAGGCATGAATTTCCCCTTGTAAAACCTTAAGATTAACATTATTTAAGGCCTTAACCCCTGGAAAAGTTTTGGTGATATTTTTCATTTCAAGAATAATATCTGACATACGGTATTCAACTCCTCACATTTAGTAAATAAGGTTAGTGGTGATTGTAACCCACCACTAACCTTATATTTGATTAAAACTAATATTTAGTTTAACTGATTTGCATTTAAAACAAATTATTAATTATTATTTTAATTTATCAGCAGTTATATATCCACTATCCACTACAATTTTTTGATAGTTAGCTTTATCAACAACAACTGGATCACATAAGAATGATGGTACAACCTTCATTCCAGTATCGTAAGTTTTTGTATCATTAACTACTGGTGTTTTACCTAATAAAACAGCATTTGCCATCTCAGCAGCCTTTTCAGCAAGTATTCTAGTATCTTTGAATATTGATGATGTTTGTTCTCCTGCTATTATAGACTTAACTGAAGCAACTTCACAATCTTGTCCTGTAATTACAGGCATTTTTTGAGTAGCAGATCCATATCCAACACCTTTTAATGATGATATTATACCAATACTTATACCATCATATGGTGATAATACTGCATCAACCTTAGCTGAAGTATAACTTTTACTCAATATGTTATCCATTCTTGCTTGTGCAGTAGCACCATCCCATCTTAAAGTACCAACTTGTGCATAAGCTGTTTGTTTACTTTGAACAACTAATTTACCTGAAGATATATATGGTTGTAAAACTGACATTGCACCATCAAAGAAGAATTTTGCATTATTATCATCTGGTGAACCTGCAAATAATTCTATGTTAAATGGACCTTTTGCTTCTTTAAGTTTTAGAGTGCTTTCAATGTATCCAGCTTGTAAAACTCCAACTTTAAAATTATCAAAGGTTGCATAGTAATCTACAAATGCAGTCTTTGTAATTAAACGGTCATAAGATATTACAGGAATTTTTGCATCATGAGCCTGTTGTAATACATCTGTGAGTGCTGTACCATCAACTGATGCAATAACTAATACTTTTGCACCTTTAGTGATCATGTTTTCTATTTGTGCTACTTGATTTTGTACATTATTATCAGCATACTGTAAATCAGTTTTATAACCTAATTTTTCTAGGGATTTTACCATATTATCTCCATCATCTATCCACCTCTGTGATGTTTTTGTAGGCATTGCTATACCTGCCAATTGTCCAGAAGATTTTGTTTCTGCGGTTTTAGTTGTAGTAGTTGGTTCAGCTTTAGAACCACACGCTGTAAGTCCTAGTACCATAGTCATTACCATTAATCCTGATAGAATCTTTTTTTTCATTTTTATATTCCCCCCTAAAGTCAATAATTTGAAATATATTACTTAAACTCTCATCAAATTAATCATTTTCTTTATAATTCAGATATACCTGATGAAAGGTAGCAATCAACAATTTATTCTGGCATAATTTATAAGCGCTTTTAATTTTTTTTGTTTTCGTTTTCATTTGTATATTGCAAACGTGTTTTCGTTTACATCTGCAATTCATCATATTCTACCACATTTTTTTTATTCACACAATGTTTATATTTATTTAATACAAAACTTTATGTTTTTCGCTTGTACTTTCCTATTAAAAGCTAATTTATCTAGTTAATTTAAGGTGATTCACAAAAGTAATGTGCCTTATTTCTCTAAATTCCCTATTTGATTGGAAGTTCGTACATTTTTGGGCAATATATTTGTAACTGTAGTCAAGTTATCCGAAAGTCAAGTAATGGTTTACATTGTTCACATATAATCATCTTTTTCTAATTAGTTACCTGTACAACGAAGCGCTAATTGTACGCACAACCTATTATATATATGTTCTCCATTGATTTGCAAATTCCTCTATTTTTTATAAAAAATAAAATATAAATAAAATAATACCTTCTTATTTCAGTGGCACATTCCCAGTTGAGTATCTTACAAGTAATTCAGGTTTGTAAATATAAGATGGTTTTTTAACATTATTTTCAACCATACCAATAAGAAGTCTCGCTGCTCTTCTGCCCATATCCTCCTTAGGATGTCCAACAGTTGTGAATCTTAGCTCTGTAGATATTGAGATATGTGAATCATCATATCCAGTTATAGATATATCCTCTGGAATTCTTAGTCCCGCATCTAATATAGCTTGAACCACATATATTGCAATCTGATCATTATAACAAACTATTGCTGTAGGTCTATCCTTTTTACGAATTAAATTACTGGTAAATGCATAAGGCGCAAAAGTCTCTTCGTTTGTTTCAAAACTATTTACAAAATTACTATTCAATTCCACTCCGAATTCTTCCATAGCTTTTTTATAACCCAATTGCCTATTTACTCCTTGAAGATCATCCTTCTTAAATACTCCAGCTATTTTTCTATGGCCAAGTTGAAGTAAATACTTTGTTGTAAGATATTCACCTTCGATATCATCCACTATTACATAAGCAGGGTCTAATTCATCATATTTTGCATTAATCATAATATAAGGTATGTCTTTTTTTTCTAGCTCTTTGTACCATTTTAAATTCACATTTTCACAGGCGCTCATAGTTGGCTCTACAATTAATCCTACTATGTCATTGTCAATTATCTTTTTTAGGCACTCTGCCTCTTTTGGTTTTTCATTGTTTGTATTTAATAACATTAAATTATATCCTTCTGCGCTTAGAACTTCTTCTATTCCATAAATAATCGACGGAAAAATATAATTAGATATATAGGTAGTGATAACAGCGATAGTTCCTTTTTTAGTATTTTCATCTCTTGAGGAACAAAATGTTCCTTTCCCTTGCTCTTTGTATATATATCCACCTTTTTCAAGTTCCATTAAAGCTTGTCTCACTGTATGTCTACTAACCTTGAATTTTGCTGCAATTTCATTTTCGGTTAGCAATTGCTCTCCAGCTCTAATTTTCTTAGCTCTCATTTCAGCTTTAAAATATTCTGCGATTTTCATGTACTTTGTTAATTTTTCTGTATTACCAATCATATTAAACACCTCTAAGTCAAATTTTACACGTACGTACCACTTAATCTTTATTCCACTTTGTTTTATTATAGTGGCAGTACAAAACTTATTCAACTCTTTTAATTAAAAAATTTATTTTAAGAATTATATTATTTTTTTATTTATGAAAAATATATCCTGCATAGTCATTAAAGCCGCTCCTAATATGGATGCATTTTCCTTTAGTTTTGAGAATGATAACGAGCATTCTTCTTTCGTGTAAAAACTATTCTCCTCAAAAACTCTTTTTATTAAAAGTTCTTTGTAATATTCTTCATAATAGGTGATTTTACCTCCTATTATAACTTTCTCAGGATCTGTTATTAAAATAATATTTTTGATTCCTTCTGCAAGATAGTCCAAGTAATTATAAAGGATATTTTTTGCTACTTCACTAGTCCTCGTTAGTTTAAAAAACTCTTTAAGGCTCTTATCATTTGTTTTGAACTCTTCATTATATTGTTTTAGTAGAGCTTTTTCAGACGCGTATAGTTCCCAACATCCTTTTTTACCACAATTACACTGCTCTCCATTTTTAACTATAGTCATGTGACCAAATTCACCAGCACGTTTATTACACCCTTTATAAAGATTATCGTTTATCACTACTCCTGCACCTATTCCCTCTGTGATAGATACAAAAACTAAATTTTTTAAAGCACCATCAGAATTTAGGAATGTTTCAGCATATGCTGATGCATTTGCCTCATTTTCCATATAAAATTTATAATTATATTTAGCTTCATATTCTTTTAAATGTATATTTTTTAAATTTAGATTTGGTGCATTTACTAAAAGAAGTTTTTCTTCATTTACAGTACCTGGGAGTGAAAATCCTACACCAATTATTTTATCTTTAGGTATTTTAGAATTATCTACTATTGTATCAATGCATTTTTTTATTTTATCCATAATTATATCTATACTTTCAAGTTCTTGTGATAGTCTAATTTCTTCTTCCACAATTATCTCGAGTTTAAGGTTTGTTAATGCAACTCTTATCTTATTACGAGTTATACAAACCCCAAAAGAATAATTTGAATCCGGTAAAAACCTTACAATAATTGGCTTTCTTCCACCTGTCGAATCTGCAACCCCAGCTTCATCTAGATATCCCTCTACAATAAGCTCATTAACATTGCTAATAACAGTAGGTATACTTATATAAAGTTTTTTGGATATTTCTTGTTTTGTAAGTTGACCGTTTTTATAAAGTAACTGTAATATATTCTTTTTATTTGTTTCTTTAATCGTCTCCTGATCTAATATACTGAATTTTTTCAAACATATCACCCTTCTTATCTAGTCCGCTATCAAATTCAAATAACTTAATTCTTTGTATATATCTTATAAGCACTCATAAAGACAAGCGTAAACTTTATGTATTTAATTATACTTTGTACATTTTTTTATTTCAATATAAATATAGAGGCAGTTATTAACTGCCTCTATATTTATATTAACAACCTCTATATTTATATTAAATTTATTCTAAAATGTAACTATTTAATAATCCTTCAAGCAATTCTTGTCGCCCTGATTTATTTACTATAGTTTTATTTTCTAAGGCATACTTTTCAAGTTCATTAAATCCTACTTTTCCTTCTACTATATCCTTACCTATACCAACGCTGAAGCTTGAATATCTTTCTTTTACAAACTCCTCGAGCTCTCCAGTTTCTAATAACTTCCTAGCTATTTTAAATCCCTTTGCAAATGTGTCCATTCCAACAATGTGAGAATAGAATAAATCCACTGGTTCAAATGAAGCTCTTCTTGTTTTTGAATCAAAATTAAGCCCACCACTGTGAAGACCGCCGTTTTTTATTACCTCATACATTGCAAGAGTTGCTGTGCGAATATCTGTAGGAAATTGATCTGTATCCCATCCAAGATTCGAGTCGCCTTGGTTTGCATCAACACTTCCAAGTACTCCATTTACTCTAGCCAAATGTAGTTCGTGTTCAAAAGTATGGCCAGCTAAAGTAGCATGATTTGCTTCTATATTCAATTTAAAATCTTTGTCTAAATCATATTTTCTTAAAAATCCTAGTACTGTAGCAACATCAAAATCATATTGATGTTTTGTTGGTTCTTTTGGTTTAGGTTCAATTAAGAATTGGCCAGTAAAACCAATTTCCTTTGCATAATCAACTGCCATATGGAAAAACCTAGCAAGATTATCTTGTTCAAGCCCCATATCAGTATTAAGCAATGTTTCATAACCTTCACGACCACCCCAGAAAACATAATTCTCTCCACCTAATAATTTTGTTACTTCTAAAGCCTTCTTAGTTTGAGCTGCTGCATATGCAAACACATCTGCATTTGAAGATGATGCTGCACCATGTACAAACCTAGGATTACTAAATAGATTTGCAGTACCCCATAGAAGTTTTATACCAGTTTTTTCTGACAATTCTTTTGCAAGTAAAACAATCTCATCTAAATTTTTATTAGTTTCCGCTAAATCAACACCTTCTGGTGCTATGTCTCTATCGTGGAAACAAAAATATCCTACTCCTAATTTTTCTACGAACTCAAAATTTGCATACATTCTTGCTCTTGCAAGCTCCATTCCAGTTAACTCATCCCAACTTCTTTGCATAGTAGGCATTCCAAATGGGTCATTACCACCTGCTGTGAATGTGTGCCAGTAGGCAACTGCAAAACGTAAATGTTCCTTCATTGTCTTTCCATCAATAATTTCATCTGCATTGTAAATCTTATAAGCCAAAGGGTTTTTAGAGTCTTTACCTTCATATTTAATTTTATGAATATCACTAAAAAATTCTTTCATATTATTACCCCCTATATGTTTTATATTTATAATTATATTATAACATCTATTACATTCTTTTTAAAGCGATTTTATTAAGTTTTTTTATTAATATTCTAAATATTCTAAATATTCGTGAACTAGCTCCATAACCACTAGTTTTTAGTTATAAGTTATACCCAAATCCTAAGATTGTAAAACTCTTATCTTCATTATCTGAGGCCATTTTAATTTCTACAATATGCTCCTCACAGACTTCCCTTTGAAATAAAATAACTGGATTGCAATGAGTCCAGTTATTTTCATGCGGGTCTGCTCTTCTTACACGCTGACCATCCACAAAAATATCTGCCGAACCAAAGGTACTACTTCCTGAATCCTTAAAAACTAGGATGAGACTACGGCATTTTATAATCATCTTGAAGTTCTCTTTTGCTGATGGAGGCGCATACATCCAGTTACATGGAAATTCTGGTGATTGAAAAGAATTATCATCCATTTCTACCATTTGCAGATCAGTATCAATCTGTGTAAAACCTCCCTCTGTTACGGTTACAAAATTTCTATAATTTTCTCTATCAATTAAATTAATATTTTTGAAGCAATTCCCAATAACTGGCGGTTTATCTATTATAATATCAACATTATCCTCAACTGATTTTTTCGTTTCGTGCAGCAGATACCCTATGCAATCTGCCATTACCCTATGCCCATCATTTGTTGGATGATAGATATCGTAAAAAAACTGTCTTTTAGATATTATATTTCCTTCTGGCTTAGTCAGGCCAAACTGCTCTACCACAACATCCTTTACACTTATCATTGGCAAATTATAATGTTTTCCAACTGGCGAAAGCCTATCTTGTAGATTCCAGTCATTCATAAACACGGCAAATAACAAAATAACTGCTGGTTTATTCTTCTCAGAAAGAATTTTTAAACATAGACTCTCATAACAAATCCCTTTTGTTTCGTCTCCTTCATCATTTACTGCGAATTCAACTATAACAATATCCGGTTCCACTGATCCACCTCTTAAAATATCCCGTTCATAACGTATAATACCTAATTCTGATGATGTCCCCCCCACTCCAGCTTTCACAAAATGTATATTTTCTCCTCCATCTTTTCCAAACATCTTTTTAAACATTAAGTAAGATTTATATACATAACAATTTGTATTTATAGGTTTAGCTGCTGCCCCTTGTGTAATAGATCCCCCAATATAGGCAATAGTAACCTCTTCGCCTCTTTCTGATTTTTCTATTGCTATTTTTAATCTCTTGTTATTACCTTTATTTAATAAGGACCTTGCAATCATTGATTTATATTCCTCTGAGCCAAAAGAAACCGGTGCTTCCATAGCTACCTCTGGCACTTCATATCCATCATGTAGATAGAACTTCACAGTGGCAGTTGCCAGTTCACCTGCATTATCAAATTCAAAAGCAAATTTTGAAAGAATGTCATCCTCTGGCGACCACTTAAAATCATCTAATTTTAAAATTACCTCCGTTCCATCCTTAGGACATTCAATCATCAGCAAAGTTCCAGTATCATAATTTTTCCCTTTCCCCAAATTTTTCAGCACAAAATTGACTTTTCCAGAAGTATCATTTAATCCCTTAACCGATACCCCTATCGAGTAAACCAGTTTATGAAATCCGCTGCAATTCTCTAACAATTTCAATATTTCTTCATCTGTAACTCCACCTTCAAGCTTTACCTTATCTTTTATCCTCCCTTCTAAATAAATATCCTGTGAAGGTTTACCTTCGCTACTACCAGTTGCTTCAATCATAGACTCGAACATAAAGAAAATACTACTTCGTTTTTTAACTGGATCTTTTGGCGCCTTTGGACCCTCTATCATTTTACAAACATCTCCTTTATTTCTAACACGTTATCCTAGCTTTTCCCGACATAAAAGCTCTCTTCTGGTCCAAAAATGAGTCTGGAAGCTTTCCTTTTGACAAAACTAGTTTTTGTAATACAATCCCAGCATCTAAACCATAAAAGCTAAGGGTATGTATTCCCTTCCCCAATTTATGATTAGTTGTAGTTGTATGGATATTTTCCATGACTGCCTCCTCCCATGAATGATTACCATTAGTACCAGCTACAAAATTCACAGGTAGAGCATCTGCTATAATTGGCTCTTCTCCATCAAAAGATACACCATATCTTAATCTGCTATTAACGTAAAGATTATTGGTAGGTGCAACATAGGTTGTAAGCGTATACTCAAAATCCTCATTTACATTAATTGTATATTCCAAATATGGTGCATCTTTTGGGTTTTCAAAAGGCACCGTTGTTGGAAACATTTTTAGACAAGATAAATAACGTCCATAGTTTTCAATCTGTTTCCATTCCACATTAGATTTTGCTACATTATTAGATGTGTGCTCCGCCTCAATAGATACCACATTATGAGATTCAACAAATGTCATCTTCGTCAAACCGCTAGTATCTATAACTTCTGCTGTAACTTTCACTTTTATCGATTCTCCTGCGCCAGAAATTGTTATCTCACCACTTGATGTCCTTGACACCTTATCCCAATCCACGCAAACTTTTATTGCCTTTCCAATATGGATACTTCCCTGTATATTATCTACCTTTATCCAATCCACGCTTGTTTCAACTTTGTATTCAAACGCCATGCTACCGCCATTGCTGATGGTGATAGAGTAGGTTTCTTTATTCAAATTTGTAAATACGGGAAGCCTTGATACTAAAGAAAGACATTCCTTTTGTCTTACTTCTACATCTACAATCATAAATGGATTATCTTTAGGTGTAATATAGTTTACTTGTGGATATGCCCAGCCATCAGGACTCCATTTTGTATATCCAATATGAGGAGAGCTCATCATTCCCTTCCACTTTCCATGGGATATAGTATTGTTGTAGTAACTTTGCATATTGGTATCTGTCATTATACATTCCTTTACTAATACTCCATATGAATTTGCAAGGACACTACCTCTGTCATAATACAGCTTATTAAGCCCTGCGAATATCTGCATCTTTACCACATTTGCAGATGCTGCTGGATAATATACCAACTGATAATAAACATCCTTGTATGTCTTCGGAATAAGTTCGTAATATTTCTTAGCATTATTTTCTATTTCAATTGCTTTTGTGAGTTCTCTTTGTGCCTCATTATAATTTGTTAAGCTATAGGTTGAAGAAAAAATAATCTCAGGTTTTCTTTTTCCATTCATTCTCGTATAATCAGACAATAAAGATGAAATTCCATCAATTACATCTTGTTCTACAACATTTGTGAATTGCCTTATTACCCATTGCTTAACGTATTCTGAGGTCTTATTTACTGCATCAGTTCCCAAAGTATCAAAATCATAGGCCAAGTCTAAAAAATATGATATTGGCAATTCCTGGGGTTTTAGATCTCCAACATTGACAACCCATATATTGTGCACTCCATAATCAAAAGCCATAGACATCTGTTCCCATACTTTTTCAAGTGGAGTCGTATTTACCCATTCATAAGAACGAGGTCCACCGTGATAATCAAAATGATAGTACATTCCGAATCCAGACTTACGATTTCGTTCTTTTTCGGTAGGTAGTGTGCGAACATTTCCAAAATTATCATCTACTAGCATAATTGTTACATCATCTAGTACATCCCAATTTCTTAATCCATCAGCCTTATCTGTCCCGTACCAATATTTTTCTACTTCCTTATATATAGTAAGAACCTGAGGTGCATCCTCAAGACCATGTTTATTTAATAACTTTTTCTGCACTCTAATAATACTTTTGAGCAATTTGATATTTTCTTCTTCAGATCCCTTTAATTCAGAGTCTTGTTCCCCTCTCATTCCTAAGGTAATAACCCCTTCAAAGTTCTTATTACGCAATAAGCCATCTTCCCAAAACTTGGTTATTGCCTCAGAATTGCTAGTAAAATCCCATGCTTTGTTTGTCCCATACTTCTGGCTTATTTTTTTCCATTCTTCACCTGCACGAAACATTGGCTCATGATGTGATGTTCCCATTACAATACCGTATGAGTCAGCAAGTTTTGCATTAGCTATGGAACTACTTTTACCATTTTCACTAAATACTGCACTCCACATGGTGGGCCATAAAAAGTTCCCCTTTAATCTCAGAATCAGCTCAAATACTTTTTCATAGAATTCTTCATTAAAGTCTCCAAACTTACCAGTTACCCAGTTTCCTAGGGATGGCCACTCATCATTCAAGAAAAAACCTCTATATTTTACAGATGGTTCCTTTGATACCGTATTTAAATCATTTTCTGAAATAATCAATTCTGATTGTTTTGCAGGTGCAGCATCTGCAAAGTAAACCCACGGGCTTACTCCAATTAATTCTGAGATATGATAAATACCATAAATCGTTCCCCTCTTATCACTTCCCACAACAACAATAGCCTTATCTATCCCAGTAGCAGGATTTTTAACAACCAACACTTTATAACATTCCCGCTTGTTTTTTATAGCAGATACATCTATTATGCCATCTACGACTAAAGAATCAATCAAATCGTTGTTTCCAATAGATCCAGCAATCACTACTGTCCCATTTAGCTGCTTTATATCCGTTGAAATCAGTGGAGTTTTTCCAGTTACAATATTAATATCTTCGGCAAAAGACCTTGCCACTAAGCTTAATCCGTCATAATCCTTTCCTTTGGAATCAACATATATAGCTACGACTTTTGCTGCTGTGACAAGTGTCACATCTGATTCGACTCGAGACATAACGCGCGTTACATTTTTCAATTCTTTTTCTGATTTATTAACTTCTCTAATATCTTTTAACATCTTTATATCATCCCCCTTGGATGTTATTTGGACCCATATTGTGATATTAGCAAACTATCCCACTTAGCTAATGCTTATTAAGTTTTACTTATACTTATCCCAATAATTACCAGCCAAACCATCTATAATAGATCCACTTGCCCATGGCATCAAGCAAAACCATGTGCTTGCAAGAGAGCCATCACTATATTTTTCTGCCACTAGTCCTTCACAATGACAGAACCTCTCAGACATCCAACCCTTTTTACCAAAATCGTATTCTTTATCATATCTGTTATATGTTTGACATCCCCAGCCAATTGTGTCCAACATACGATCTTTAACATATTTATCTTCGCTATTTTCCACAAAATAAAGCAATTCATCTACAACATTACTTGACATTGGATGAATATGTGGATTAGCTATTGATGTCTCACTATTCATATTTTTATCACTCTAAAAGAAGGTACACCACTACATATCATAAATATCCAATTGATCCAATAGTATAGTAGTACTTATTATTTAAGGATAAAAGAGACGACCTTAACTATGATTTTAAACATCATACAAGATTCATCTCCTTTTTCTCTATATACATTTTTATTTTTTTTGTAGTATCATTTTCTCGAAAATCACTTCTGAATCTACACGGTAAAACAGAGTTAAAAATTCTAATAGATCAATAAACTTAAAGTAATTAGTATTCTAATGCTAATACGTTTCCTTTTACTTCAAAATTACATTTTTGTAGTGGCGTACCCGTAAGTTCAATACTTCGAACATCTGGCTGACTTCCTCCCACAAATACTTCAAATATACCTGGTTCTAGAATGCATTTCCCATCGTTATCTATAAGTGCCATTTGCCTTGGTGTTATTTTAAATTCTACTTGCTTTTCTTCTCCAGGTTTTAAAGTAGTCTTTTTAATTCCCTTTAACTCATATTTTGGAACAATTACACTCGCATCCACATCTTTTAAATATAATTGCACAGTTTCTTCAGATTCATATTTCCCAACATTTTTTACAATTATTTTAAATTCAGCAGTTTCACCAGATTTAAGTTCAAACTTACTTGCTATAAGATTTGAGTACTCAAACTTAGTATAACTAAGTCCATATCCAAAAGGATAAAGTGCTTCATCCTTCATATATCTATATGTTCTATTTTTCATAGAATAATCGTTAAAATCTGGAAGTTCCTCTGTTGTTTTATAAAAAGTGACAGGTAATTTCCCTGAAGGACTATAATCACCAAATAACAATGAAGCAATTGCCTTTCCGCCCTCCGCACCTGAATACCAAGCTTGAATAATGGCAGGTACATTTTCATCTGCAAAGTTAACTGCAAGAGCACTTCCAGATTGAAGAACTAAAATAACAGGTTTTCCTGTTTTATATACTTCTTCTAATAATTCTTGTTGAAGCCCTGGCAGATTCAAATTTTGCTTATCACCTGCTCCATATATATTTGATACATCACCTTCTTCTCCTTCAATTGTTGCATCTAGGCCAAGACACATAACTACCAAATCTGACCTCTCGGCCATTGAAATTGCTTCTGATATTCTGTCATTTGTTAGTGCAAGATCTTCCACCTTATCTTTGTATAAATGGCAACCCTCTGAATAATAAACTCTAGTATTCGGATTTACGGCTTGCTCTATGCCCTCTAGTACTGTTACATATTTTGATGCAGTACCGTAATAATTTCCAATTAATGCTCCTCTACTATTTGCATTTGGTCCAATTACTGCTATAGAATTAATTTTATTTTTGTTAATTGGTAATATATTATTTTCATTCTTTAGTAGCACAATAGATTTTTCTGATACCTTTAAAGCAAATTCTCTATGCTCCTTGGAGTCATTTTCTTCATAAGGAATGCTTGCAAAGGGAACGTTTACTGGATTATCAAACATACCAAGTTTCATCCTAGTAGTCATAAGTCTTACAACTGACTTATCAATTGTTTCCTCTGATACAAGGCCTTCTTTATTAGCAAGTAGAACATTCAAATACATATTACCACAATTCAAATCACAACCACTATTCACAGCTAGAGCAACTGATTCTACTGCATTGCTGGTAACTCTATGGTGTTCATGAAAATCTTTTATAGCCCAGCAATCTGAAGTTACATGTCCTTTAAAATCCCATTCTTCGCGAAGAATATCATTTAACAATGTCTTACTTCCACAACAAGGCTCGTCGTTAGTTCTGTTATATGCACCCATTACTGACTCTACTTTAGCTTCCTTAACAGCTTCTTTAAATGCTGGAAGGTAAGTTTCACGAAGATCTTTTTTAGAAACTATTGCATTAAAGCTATGGCGCTCAGCTTCTGGTCCACTATGAACCGCAAAATGTTTTGCGCAAGCAGCTGCCTTCATATATTTTTTATCATTTCCTTGTAACCCTTTAATAAATGCTACCCCTAGTCTACCTGTTAAATAAGGATCTTCTCCGTAAGTTTCATGCCCACGACCCCATCTTGGGTCTCTAAAAATATTAATATTAGGAGACCAAAAAGTTAACCCCTTGTATATATCATGGTCACCTTTTCTCTGGGATTCATGATATTTAGCTCTTCCCTCGGTTGAAATAACTTCTGCAACTTTATATAGTAAATTTTCATCAAATGTTGCAGCCATTCCAATAGCTTGTGGAAAAATTGTAGCAACCCCAGCTCTAGCAACCCCATGTAGTGCTTCATTCCACCAATTATAAGATGGTATATCAAGCCTTTTTATTTGAGCAGAATTATAAGTCATTTGGCTAACTTTTTCAAGTATTGTCATTTTTGATACCAGATCCTTAGCACGTTCCTCAAAACTTAACTCTTCATTTTTATACAACGGTATATTGTTCATAAAAATCATCATCCCCTTTTTTAAATTTATCCTTTATATTTAAATTATATCCTTTCATAGCAACTTTTTAAACCCTTTTTAAAAAGTTTATATTGATTTATTTATTTTTATTCCTAGGTTCTAAATGATGATTCTGAGATTTCCATTTCCTTTAAAATCCATCTTCTTTTACTTGTAAATTATTCTGTTATGAATATCATTAATTCCTGTTCTTCTATAGAAATAAGTGTTAATTACATCTCGCCACTCTTTAGCATCCTCAACTTGAATATTAAATTTACTTAATACAAGCTCATAAGTCTCCTCATCCATTTTCCACTTAAGTGAAATCCACTTCTCCCTCATAAGTGTTACCTCATTTACCCCATTGAAATGAGAATCATAAATATGCTGGATTAGCGTTTTACTTAACTTTAACTCATAGGTATATGGTACATGGTGAAAAAATAATAAAAGTTCCTCTGGGCAAGTTTCAATGGATTCATATATTTTAGCATTAGTGACTTTATACTGCGTTGTATATCATGAACCTGTGGCAGCACTGCGGTCAACACCAATGCCTTTAAAATCTGCATAATGGTATGTCCCCCATTTTGAATATTCATATCCATCAACACTTGGACCATAATGGTGATTGGGGTTTACCATCCAACCAATTCCAAGTGGAACTGTATATTCTTCATAAACATCCCTTGATGTAAGTAACATGGACATCACTGCTTCTACAACTTCACTATCATTCCCAAATGTAAGTCTCACCCATTCCAGTGCTATTTCCTCAGCTGTTAAATCTACATTCCATGCAATACGACCAAAACCATATAAGTTTGCTTGAGCAAGAGGATTGTCTGTCCAACACTGACTATCTCCAATGTTTGACACTGCAAATCCCTCCAATATTTCTATCAAATAGCGTACCATCTACGACTTTACCTGCAAAAGACCCCTTCCCATTAGCATAAGTATCAAAGTCTAAGCTTTCTTTCCACATAGGAACAAGATAACATAGATGCTTTTGCTGTCCTGTATACTCTTGAGCTATCTGGAATTCCATTACTTGATTTGTATTCTCCATAGCTCCAAATAACGTGGAAACTGGTTCTCTTATTTGAAAATCCACAGGTCCATTTTTCACTTGCAGAACCACATTATCCATAAATTTACCATCTAATGGTTTAAAGTTATCGTATGCAGCTTTAGCTCTATCTTTCGTCTTATCTCTCCAATCTAGTTTGCAATCATAAACAAAACATCTCCAAATCACTATGCCACCATAGGGTTTTAGAGCTTTTGCAAGCACATTCGCACCTTCTGCATGATCGCGATTATAAGTAAAAGGTCCAGGTCTATTCTCTGAGTCTGCTTTTACAATAAATCCTCCAAAATCTGGTATATGTTTGTATGTTTTTGTAGCCGTTTCCTTCCACCAATTTATTACATCAACGTCAAGAGGATCTGCTGTTGAAATACCACCAATTTCCATAGGCGCTGCAAAATTAACACTTAAGAAAAATCTCACTCCATATTCCCTAAATACGCCAGCAAATCTCGCCATATCTGGTAGATAGTCCTCTGTAATGAATTTTGTTTCATACTTGTGAACATTAACATTATTAATTATTACACCGTTAATTCCTATTGATGCAAGTAGCCTTGCATAATCTTCTATCCTTGTGAGATCTTTTATAACACAATCATTTTCAAAAAATATTTATCATTCTTAATTTATTTTTTGGAGACTCAAACTATCTGTTCCAATAATATGCAGATCCTTATCTCTCAAAACGAAACCAACCAAAATCAAAATTACATCCTGGTAGGAATATGAATGTTACCTTTTGTATTCCTGCTATTTTTTCAAGTTCAAATGCTCGCTCCTCGTATTCATCGGATTGAGTGAATTCGACAAGTTGATTACTTTGACCTTCATTACTGGCAAATTGAATGTTAATAGTATTTTTATCAATTGGCGACCTACCAAAAACCACAAGTTTCGTAGAACCATCTATTGTAAAGTCCATATTTTCAAACTCTAGCGAAACATTATTTCCTATACCTTCAACGCTATTTTTTGATATTTCAAATGTATCCCCATAGATGTGGTAACATAACGTAGCAATATTTTGTTCAAATGCTCTATTCTTTTTTTTAAAAGAAAATCCTTTAATATGTATCTTCTGATGAAGTACAAAACAAAGTGTTGTAATACCACTAAGTCGTTTTGACAAACTGTAAGTTTCTTCTTGATACACATTCCACTGGGATTTCTTTTGATAAATAACATCAGCTAGTAAAACGCTTCTCTCGTCACCCGGGATTCCTTCCCAAATTTTCAGAAAATACTCCTCATCTGATAAAGAGAAAATTGGAATAGTTATAGTGTCTGAGCCATAAGAACCAAAATCAATTTCACGAAAACCTACTTGGGTTTCACCATCGCGACTTGTAGCTACTCCTCTTTCATTTCCGTTTGAAACTTCACCTTTACTATAATCATAAAGTCCTCCAGATATGAATTGATAAGGATCTTTGTAAGCTGATCCAAGACCAACTACCCTAAATTCCAGCTCAGATATGAGTTTCGTGTTGTCGCTACCATTCTTACTAGTGCAACGAAGTCGAAATTCTCCATCACTTAAAGCTCTTATCTTGACTTCATGGTAAGTGGCTTCTACTTTAGCAACATTTGACGATATACCAACATCATTGACTACACTCCACTCTACTTCTTGATAAGAGGTATTTTCTGGATATAACCTTGCTCTTGCATGTATCTCTTTTCTTAATTCATCAAACACTTGTCCTGCATCGCTTATAATTTCAATTTTGCGTAGAGGTATTTCTTCACTTCTTCCCATAACACATGGTAACTCCTGATTCTAAATACTTGCAGAGACCCCTCCTACATATTCATCCTTTGCTAGTAGAGCCTCAAATTCAACAATTTGATTTTTTAAACCTGTTGAGGATACCTCGATCCTCGATCTTAATCTTTCCTGGCTCTAATGTCGATCCAATAATTTCCATTAGTTTACCACTGAATAATTTTCTTTTTACTCCTTTATACTGATCATAATCTGTGCTATCACCGTTATCAAGACCAACCAAGCGGCCAGCTCCCGAAACATTAACATTCACTTGATTATTTGCATTTTCTACAATATTTCCATCTTCATCTTCCATGGAAATTTCTACGAAAATCAAGTCCAAACCATTTGCAGTAAGTTTTTCTTTATCCGCATGCAAACTAATCCTTGATGCACTTCGAAAGGATTTTTTTATATCTATTGCAATAATTTTGCCTGTTTCATCATATGCTATTGCTTTTAGTTCGCCTTCTTCATATGGCACCTTCCACCACCCTACAAGTTGTGATCCCTGCTCATGGTCAATAAGATAAGTTCCTATTGTGATACTATTGAATTGTAGTTCAATTTTAGGCACATTAGAACATACGCGAACATCAATCAATTGACCTTTATTAAAATCCCAATAAGGGAAAATATGCACCATTGGCTTTGTTTTGTAATCTGTCCATTCTGCCTAATAGATGTAATAAGAATCCTTCTTAAAAGTAGCAGTATCAATTTGTCCAAAATAGGAGTTTTTGGTATGATACGGTGTAGGTTCCCCTATATAGTCAAATCCAGTCCATATAAATTGACTTAGCGAGAAAAGTGTATATCTTTCTGCTATAATACATGCTTCTGCTGACTTTGCCCCCCAGCTAGTTGTGCTATTTCCAAGGGCAGAACACTGCTCGTCATCATCTGCAAGAATTGATTTTTCAAATGGGAAATGATAGATACCGCGACTTTGCACTATAGATGCTGTCTCACTACCATATATAATCCAATCTTGATGCCCTTTATGATGTTTTTGATAATATTTTTCTGCATAATTATATCCAACAACCTTAACAATATCAGCACATTTTTGAGCATTCTCCCAAGGGATATAATTCGATCCAATTGTAACTTTTGCATTTTCCTTGGGATCATATTTTAATACACAATCCAAAAGCATTTTTGTTACTTCTCGCCCTCTTTCACCTGCGTGGGTATCATAAATCTCATTTCCTATACTCCACATTAGCAAGCTTGGATGATTTCGATCCCGAATTACCCAACTTTTTACATCAAGATGTGCCCATTCTTTAAAAAATCTTGCATAATCATAAGTAGTTTTCGACCTTTCCCACATATCAAAAGCTTCAGAGACTATAAACATTCCCATCTCATCTGCTAATTCCATAAGTTCTACCGCAGGCATATTATGAGCAGTTCGCACAGCATTTACACCCATTTCTTTTAAGATCATAAACCTTCTTTTTAGACCAACTTTATTAAACGCAGACCCTAATGCTCCTAAATCATAATGTTCACAAACCCCATTTAATTTTATCTTTTTACCATTTAGCGTCATACCTTGATTTGGGTCAAGTATAATTTTTCGGAATCTTATATTTTGAGATATGTATTCAATTTTATTTGCACTGTGACTTACATCTTTATCTGTCTTAAGTAGATCCAATTGGGTTATAAGTCGATAAAGATTAGGCTCATCAGTGCTCCATAACAAAGGATTTTCTATAAATATCCTTTGTAGATTATGCGAACTAATATCACTTACCTTAGAAATCATCTTTGAAGTAGCAATGATTTGATTATTATATGTTAAAGTATGTGAGACTTGAACATCTTCATAAATATTTATTTCTGTATCAACTTCTACTTGCCATCCATTATCTTTTTGATCTGTTGTTATATAAACTCCATCCGTCACAATATGATTTTTATCTCTTGCCTTTAGCCATACATTACGATATATGCCTGCACCCGAGTACCATCTGCTGTTAGGGCTTTGGTACTCTACTTTCACAACAATTTCATTTTCCCCATTAACGAGTACATCTGTTATCTCATGTTCAAAAGAAGAATAACCGTATTTCCATTCTCCGACATACTGCCCATTCACAAATAGGGATGAATCCATATAAACCCCATCAAAACATAAAAGAATATTCTTTTCTTCTTTAGTACATGTAAATCTCTTGCGATACCAACCTATACTATTTTCATAAAGATTTTCTGTATCATAAATAAGCCAATCATGTGGTATATCTACAGGTACAAATTTTAAAGCGTTAATATCTGTAGCTCCTAGGCTACTTTTTGCAAATTCCCTTCCATTATTAAATAGTATCTTTTTATTCATATTTTTTGTACCCACTTTCTTCAATTATTATTACTATTATAAAAGACGATTAAGGTAAAACGTTTACTTTTTATATTGTTAATTTTAGAATACTACCTTAATAAAGCAAGTTCAAGAAGCATTTCCAATCCTACAATTCAATAATCTACTATAATAATTTCAGTGTCATATTGCAATATTAAACCTAATTGCAATATTAAGAAAAGTGATACATTAATTTATACAAAAAATCTGTGTATAAAAAAACATATAGAACAGACATTTTTTCAATTTGTCTGTTCTATATGTATTAATTTAAATGCTAGTTGATATTATATCAGCAACAGCTTTAAATTGATCTTTTAGAGCAGTATATAGATTTTTGTATACTTCATAATACTTATTGTATAATTCTATATTCTCGTCATTTGGTTTTTGAGAAGTAACAGTTTTAATAACTCGCGCGCAAGCAGCTGCAACACTAGGATACACTCCTGCTCCAACACCTGCAAGAATTGCTACCCCCAGTGCAGGTCCCTCTGTTGAATTTATAGTTATAACTTTACTGTTATACAAATCCGCCTGAATTTGTCTCCATAGTGGACTTTTTCCTCCTCCACCTGAAGCTCTAACTTCTTTCACATCAATCCCCATTTCTTTTATTATCTCTAAGCTATCCTTTAAACTATACCCAACACCTTCCATTACAGATCTAAGCATATCTCTTTTTGTATGCCTTGCAGATATTCCAAAAAATACACCTTTAGCAAAAGGATCTAAATGTGGTGTTCTTTCTCCCATCAAATATGGTAGATAGATTAATCCTTCACAACCTGGCTTGGCTTTTTCAGCTTCGTCACCCATTAGTAAATATGGATCAACTTCCATATACTCTGATGCTTCTTTTTCAGCCGTGCAAAAATTATCTCTGAACCACTTTAAAGAAAGACCAGCACCTTGGGTTACCCCCATAATATGCCAAGTATTTGGTACAGCATGACAAAATGTGTGTACTCTACCTTTTGGATCAATAGTAACCTTATCCGTATAAGCAAATACAACACCTGAAGTTCCAATAGTTGATGAAATAACACCTGGTTTAACAATTCCATTTCCTATAGCACCTGCAGCCTGATCCCCTGCTCCTCCTGCAACTGGAGTTCCGCACATTAACTTCGTAAGTAGTGCAGCTTCCGAGCTTACACATGAACTTATAACTTGTGATTCATATATTGGTGCTAAAAATTCAATATTAATATCTAATTTTTCAAGTACTTCGCTGCTCCAATTTCTTTCTGCTATATTCATAAGCTGCATACCACTAGCATCAGAAACCTCAGTTGCAAAAGTTCCAGTAAGTCTGAATCTTACATAATCTTTTGGAAGCAATATCTTAGCAACCTTAGCATATATTTCTGGTTCATTATTCCTTACCCATAATATTTTTGATGCCGTAAATCCAGTCAGAGCTGGATTTGCTGTTATTTCTATAAGTCTATCTTTCCCTATTAGTTTGGTGATTTCCTGACATTCCTTATCAGTTCTTTGATCACACCATATTATTGATGGTCTTAAAACCTTGTTATCCTTATCAAGTAAAACTAATCCATGCATTTGACCTGCAAGTCCTATGCCTTTTATTTGTTTTGGATCTACTCCACTTTTTGTGATAACCTCATTAATAGTATTATAAGTTGCGTCCCACCAATCTTCAGGGTTTTGTTCTGCCCATCCAATATGAGGTTGCTCCATTGGATACTCCTTTAAAGCTGATGAAATCGTATTACCCTCAATATCGAAAAGTACAGTTTTTGTACCTGATGTTCCTATGTCTACACCAATTAGATAGTTCATTTATATTAAACCTCCCTAAAATAATTTCAAACTTGCTATCGCTATGTTTTCGTTTACAATTCTTTGTTATATATTCATATTATAACAGTTCGCTCAAACTTCTTCAAGTCATTTTATTAAGTTTTAATATAAAATTATAATACAGTTATAATATAGATTATGATGCTTATTCTTTATTTAATCCCTTATAATTGGATGCCATAATACTACTGTTGTTCCTTTACCATAAGTGCTATGATATTCTAGTCGAAATTCATCTCCATAAGTTAATTTTATCTTTTGGTGTACATTGAAAATACCATATCCAACAACAGAACTAGAAATAGTATTACCTTTAAGCATCTCATTGATTGCTATTAGTTTTTCTTCCTTTATTCCTATTCCATTATCCTCAAAGGTGAAACATATTTTTTCATTTCTAATTTCGCCACTTATTTTAATATACCCTCTTCCCCTTTTTTCTTTAATTCCATGATAAATCGCATTCTCCACTAATGGCTGTAGTATTAATTTTATTACAGATAAATCCAGTATTTCCTCTTGTATATTAATTTCATAATTAAGTTTATCCTCATATCTTATCTTCTGAATTAATAAATAGCTTTGAACATGTTTAACTTCTTGGGATATTTTACTAACTTCTTTGCCACTACTTAATCCAATCCTTAAAAGTTTAGTCAAATTGCATATTATATCAACAATATCCTGTGCATCATGTTCTCGTGCCATCCATTGAATTGTATCCAAAGTATTATATATAAAATGGGGTTTTATTTGAGCGTGTAGTATACTTATTTCTGCTTTTCTTTTCATTTTACCTTCTATTTGAACTAAATTAATTAGTTTTTTAATTTCTCTAACCATATTATTAAACGCATTTCCAAGTTCCTGTATCTCATCGCTATCATTATCCTTATCATTATATTTGCTATTAAAAAACACATCAAAATTCCCTTCTTCAGTTTTCTTCATGAGTTTTTTTAATTTTGATATTGGATTAACTATTGATTTTGTGAAAAATACAGCTAACATTTCCGCAAAAATCAATGTAATAATGGCAATAAGAATAGAGTAATATTTCAATGAATTTATTACACTCAAACTTTCATTTAAGGGAAATACCTCCACAGTTCTCCAACCTGTGTATGTGGAATTATTATGAATTATTTCATAATCTTTGTCTTTAACTTTCTTAATCAGAATTTTATCACTTGAAGATTCTATTCAATCATTTTTTATTCTATATACTATTTCATTAACTGGAGAATAAACTATTTCTCCAGTACTATCTACAATATATACAAAACCTGTCTTAGCAGGTTTTACCGATTCTATTACACTTTTAATAATATCAAGCTTCATATCAATTAGAATAACCCCAATGCATTTTCCAGTCTTTTTATCAATTATTGCTTTTGACATTGATACAACCTCATCAGCACTGTATTGAAAAATATTATTTATATTACGCCCTACAGGTTTACTAAAAAGATGCATAGTATTAGGATTTTCTGAAGCCTCCTTGTACCAATTTTCATCCGTAAGAGGATCCCTTGATATTCTACTCATAACATCACTTATAATTATGTCATTTTGATTAACGATAGCTATCCCAGCAATCTCAGGATGAAATGTTGTAAAACTATATATAGCTTTATACACACCCTCATGAATGTTTTTAGCAGATTCATCATCCTTTATAGAATTACTGCTAGTAAATTCTAAAACCCTTAGATCCTCTGATAAATAATTAATTATATTTTCCGTATCCTTCATATAAAAATCTATATTATTGCTAATTTGCCTTCCCATTTGATTTACATTTTCTTCTTGCTGATTAATAATTGAATTTTTATATAACAAATTTCCTAAAATCGAAATTGTTATAATTGGAATCAAAATCACTAAGAGGAAATAAAAAGTCAACTTACTTCCTATGCTTTTATTATGTATTTTTTTAGTAAATTTTCTCACTTTAATTCCCCCCTTATATTTGAATTTTAGTTAATTGCATAACCTTGTAGTCAAGTTACTTCAAGGCTTTACAATTATATATTTACAGGAATTCCCCCAACTTTTGTCGAATTTATATTTATGAGAACAAATTCATCG
>NZ_JAHLEB010000022.1 GCF_018861735.1 Clostridium lacusfryxellense
CGACAGCTTGTAATTTTTGTTCAGCAGGACATTTAGGTTTTGACATTAAAAATACCTCCAAAGTATCAGTTTTTATATTTAAACTGTCTACTTTAGAGGTATCATATCAAATTAGATGCTTTTTATTTCTTAATTGGTGTTTTTTTATTAAGCTAAGTATTTATTTTTCATTCTTGTAGAGAAAACTTCAAGAAGCAACGCAAAAGCTAGAATTAGATAGGCAATTACTCCTACTGAAGGTAAATAGTAATAAAAACTTCCAGCCATAAATAAATCGAAACCAATCCCACCTGCACCAGCAGCCGCACCCATTGCTACAGCATTAGTGAAATTAATCTCAAATCTCATAAAGGTCCAAGCAAGAAGTGAAGTGAATGTTGAAGGCAAAACCGCTTGGAAAACAATTTGCCACCAGTTTGCACCACTGGCTTTTAACGCTTCAATAACTCCACTGTCGACGTCTTCATAACTTTCCGAATAGACTTTTGTTAAATATGCAACTGAATGTAGACTTAACCCAATAACTGCTGCAACACTACCAAGTCCTGCAGCTACAGCAAATATTAATACCCACAATACTGTTGGCACAGCCCTTATAAAAGCTACAAAGGCTTTTATTGAGTTTGATATATGAACATTTGAAAGATTTTTAGCTGCAAACAAACCAGTAATTAATGCTATGGCTGCACCAATTAGAGTTGTTAAAAATGCTAGTCCTAATGTAATAATTACTTGATACACTCCTTCAACTAGAGTAAAATGTGTGGGTTTAGGATGTAAAAATACTGTTTTTAAATTATCTAAGAGTTTTAAACTAGCATCTGCGAAAATTAAATTTTTATAATCAAATGTGTAAAATCCATATATAGTAAGTATAAGCAATATAAAAATTGTTATATTAACTGCATATTGAGCTCCCCCACTTATTTTAGTTTTGATTTTCCCATTTTTACTTCTTTGAATATGATTTTCTAGCCCGCTAAACACATCTTTTTTAATTGAATTTGATATTTCCATTATAAAATCACCCGTCTAACATAATTTGAAATAAACTCAATTATAAATACAGACAAGACTATAGAAATGACTACAAGACTTGCAGCATTGTATTGCATACTTTTATAATACATGCTAAAAGTATAACCAATGCCAGTACCCGTAAGTAGGCCAATTAATGTAGAGCTTCTTATATTTGTCTCAAGCATAAATAATACCCAGCTAATAAGTTGTGGAATACATGACGGAATAACTGCTTGTGATACTATTTGGAAATATGATGCACCAGTTGATTTAAGAGCTTCAACCGAGTCACGACTGGCTTCATCTATAGATTCAATAAATGCTCTTGTAAGAATTCCAAAGGTGGTAAAGAACAAAGCAAAATACCCTGTCATAGCATTCTGTCCAAATGAAAATAATAATACCATAGCCCATACAGTATCCGGTACATTCCTAAATACCGAAGCTATTAAACGTGTTATTGTACTTATTATGGTACTATCATTTGTTGTCTTTGATCCAAGCAAGCTGAATAACAACGCAAGTGCGCTTGCAGTTGTTGTAGCAGCAATAGATAAAAATACTGTCTCCTTAAGCTTAATTAATATTTTTGGTAATCTTGACAAAGATTCAACATTAGGATAAAAATTTGAGCATGCCCAAATGATAGCCTTAGGAATAGATGTTATACCTAGCACTGGATCATATTGGGTTATAGTCATAGCTCCTACACTTATTAATATTATGCCTATCCAAAATATAACTAACTTCTTTTTCTTCTTTTGAAATATATCGATATCCATATTTAACCCTCCCTAAAATATCCTTTTATGCTAATCAATCAGTAATTAATTCACCTATCTGTGATCCATATATCAGATGAATATTATCTTTAGTTAATTCCGATGGTTTTCCATTAAATATAACTTTACCGTTATTAATTCCTATAATTCTATCCGAATACCTTACTGCAACATCAACCTGATGAAGATTAAATATGCAAGTTATACCCATTTGAGTATTTATATCTTTCATATGATCCATTATTATTTTTGAAGCATTTGGGTCAAGAGATGCTATTGGTTCATCACAAAGTATCATTTTAGGATCCTGAATTAAAGCTCTTGCTATACCCACTCTTTGCTTTTGACCACCACTTAGTTGATCACATCTTTTATAGGCCTGATCACTTAAACCAAGTTTGTTTAATATCTCAAATGCACTCTTCTTTTCACTTTCATTATACATTCCAAGTACTCCTTGAAATGTTGATTTATATCCAAGTCTACCATGAAGTACATTTTCCATAACACTTAATCTATTAACTAAATTATAATGTTGAAATATCATTCCTATTTTTGTTCTAAGCTTTCGTAAATCCTTTTTATTAAATTTCCTTATATTCTCGCCGTTAAAGTCTATATCACCCTCTGTTACATCAATCATTCTATTAATGCATCGAAGGAGAGTTGATTTCCCAGCCCCTGATGGACCTATTATGGAAACAAACTCTCCTTCTTTAACAGAGAAGTTGACATTTGTTAGTGCTTTAGTTCCGCCCTTATACTGCTTGGACAGACCGCTTACTTCCAAAATTGTCATAACTATCTCCCCTTTATATAAAATCTTAACCCAATGTTTAAATATTACTAATTAAATTTTGCTAATTAAATATTACTTCGAAAGATCTCTAATTGGATTATACCAAGCATCTTCAACCTTCATAAAATGTTCTTTTCCAGCTTTTTCAACTAGACCTGAAGATTTACCTTTTGTATAAAATATTTTCGAATTATTTGTTACTTCATCTGAAGTTAATACTGTTGTAATTTTATCAATATCTTCTTGTTTAAGAGCAGCTGTATTTACTGCAAATGGTCCATTTAAAACTGGTGTAGACTGAATAATAACATATTCTTTCCCTACTAATGCATCAAAAGGCGCTACTGCATCTGCTTTAACATCGTAAACTGCTCCAACTGTGTTAGCCTCTCCGGTCTTAACCTCAACATAACTATCTACAGCGGTATTACAAAATGCAGCTACGTCTGCTTTATCTGTTAAAAGGTTAACAGCTGATCCCTGATGTGATTGTCCAAACAATACTTCATCAAAGAATTTATCTTTTCCACCCTCAGTTAAATCTTCTGATGTTAAATCTTTCCACTTATCAACTTTTGAAAAATTACTGATTATGTTTGTTGTAGGGACTTTAAATCCTGAAGTTGAACTATTAGATACAAAAGACATTTTTTTTCCCTGTATATTATCAATACTATATTTTCCGTCTTTCTGATATCCAGCTTCATTTCCCTTTTTAACTGAAAGCCAACTGTAATATATAGCATCATCTAAAGTTCCAGACTTACCTGCGTTTACTACCAGCGGGAGTATTTTTGGGTTTTTCTTGTTCGCTTCCACATAACCCTGACCACCCATAAATGCAATCTGAGCATTACCATTAGCTATAGATTCAATTGCAATTGAATAATCTGTTGTGATTTTCTGTTCAACTTGTTTTCCTGTAGCCTTTTCTATGATTTTACCTAATTCATCACGGGTCTCTTTTAAGTTTTCTCCTGATTCATTCGGATACCATACAATTGTAATTTTATCATAATCCTTTACTGATTGAGCCTTTGCAGGTTTTGCCGATAATGTTGCGTCTTTACTTGAACAACCAGTTAATACAGTTCCTAAAATTAATACTGTTATAAGTGCTAAAACATTTTTTTTCATTTTTTACACCTCTTTATATTATTTTTTATTTTACTATAATTAAATTTTAACTTAGTAATGTTATGAATAAACTAATTTCATGTTAACTTTACATTAATTTACTTATTTTATTATTTATAAGTTTATAATTTTCTTTAAAAATATAATTATATTCAGTCGGACATTCTTCATCACCAATATTTACTGCCTGCCCATACTTTCCGTGAAAGTCACTACCACCAGTTAATATTAGTCCGTATTTACTAGCGTACTCCATTATTTTCGAATGATCTTCGTCTGTATGGTCATTATGATTTAGCTCTATGCCATCTAGGCCTGCCTCTACCAATTCTTCAATAAACTCATATGAATCTAGCTGCCCTGGATGAGCAAGTACTGCTAGACCATTATCTGCCCTTATAGCCTTTACAGCCTCGATCATAGAAACATATTCTATATCTCTTGAACACATACCCATGCCCTTAAATATTTCTTTATATAACATTTTGTATTTCTCATCCATATAATTTTCAGGTATGAGCTCTGCCATAATATGTTGTTTATATATAATTCCGCTATTCTTTGCTCTCTGCTGTACTTTTTCAAGATCGATTTTAAATTTCTTTTTAATTAATAACTCAACTTGCCAAAGAGAATTTGCTTTTCTTCTTTCTAATATTGGATCACATAACTTTTTAATGTTTTCCCCCAATAAGTCATAACAATAACCTAATATATGAATCTTTTTCCCACTTAGCACATCACAAGCTGATATTTCTATACCTGGAATAATAGTTATACCTTGCTTTTTGCCTTCAACAATTGCCACATCTATTCCTTTTATTGTGTCATGATTTGTAATTGCTAGATGACTGACTCCATTAGCCTTTGCAATGCTAATGGTTTGTTTCAAATCATAGGAACCGTCAGAAATATCTGTATGAACATGTAAATCAGCTTTCATATTCCATCTCCTCTAAATTTAATTATCACCTTTAAACTTAGTCATAACTTCAGCGCTAAAATAATCTTAAATAAATTGCCCTGCTTGCATATTGTACTTTTTATCACAAAGTCCTGTCATAAAATCAATGTCATGGAATATTCCTATCATTGTAGTGCCTTCTTTTTTAAGCTGCTGAATAAGCTCTTTTACCTTATACTTTGACTGCTCATCAAGACTTGCAGTTGGTTCATCTAAAAGCAGTAATCTTGGATGTTTCACCATTGCTCTTGCAATATTTAAGCGAAGTTTTTCTCCCCCAGAAAAAGTGTTTGGATAGCTATCCCATAACTCTTTATCTAGCTCAAAATGGGACAACATTTTTTGTGCATCCCTTGATGCAGTCTCCTTATCGAAACCCATTTCTATAACTGCTTGTTCAACTATTTCTCTCGCTGTAGTCCTTGGCATAGAATTTAAAAATTGTGATACATAACCTATCTCATATTTTCTAAGATAAATAATATGCCTTTCAGAAACCTTTGCTAGATTAATTAACCCAAATTTCTTTGAATCATACCATATGTCGCCTTTCTCAGGTAAATATGTCCTATAAATACATTTAAGAATTGTGGATTTTCCACTACCACTTCTTCCTGTAATTCCAATAAACTCTCCTGCTTTTGCTGTTATGCTAATATTTTGTGAAGCCTTTATATGTTTTCCTATGTTATGAATATTAAAAGTTTTCCATAAATCTTCTATTCTTATTAAATCATTCATTATATCCACTTCCTTCATAATGCCTATCTACAAAAGTATCTATGTCCAGTAAAAAATCATTAAAATTATCTTTTATTTTTTCATAGGACCAATTCCACCATTCTATGCTCTCAAGCTTTTTTATAACGACCGCCTCAAATCTTTTTTTTATTTCTTTAGCAGGTACTCCTGCTACAATTGAGTAAGCTTCAACATCCTTTGTAACCACCGCACCAGCCCCAACTACTGCTCCATTTCCAATTTTAATTCCAGGCATAATTATTGCCCCATGACCAATCCAGGTATCGTGTCCAATATAAGTTTTCTTACTCTCTCTTCTTTGAAAAAACTCATCATCATCTTTATCATCAAATCCAAACATCTCTCGTCTATAGGTAAAGTGATGCATAGTTGGTCTTTCTACAGGATGACTTGTAGCTCCAATTCTCACCATTGGTGCTATATTACAAAACTTTCCTATTTCAGCATTTTGAACAAAACAAAACTGACCAGTATACGCGAAATCACCGAAATTTACATTTTCAAAGAAATTAAAGATTCCCACCTCAGTATAGTCACCTAATTTCGAATTATTGATATTGCAATCTCGGCTTATAAACGGCTGCTTGTATAATCTTTTTTTCTCTGAAATCATATTCTGTAATTCATACTTGATACTAAATTTCCATCAACAAATACTGAGGTTATAACTGGATAATTTTTATCAATTTTTTCTATTATAATAATATCAGCTTTTTTATTTTCTTCTATGGATCCAATCTCATTATCCATATTTACTGCCTTAGCTGGATTAATAGTTACTAAATTAAACATTTTCCCTAAATCTTGGCCATGTTCTTCATGCATTATAAAAATAGAATGTAGTAACGCTGCTGGATAATAATCACTACACAAAATATCTATTAAATCATTATTAATTGCATCTATTGCCGATAGGTTTCCTGAATGCGAACCACCTTGTAATATATTAGGTGCTCCAGCGATTGTAAGCATACCTATTGATTTAGCACACTTTGCAACCTCTAGTGTTATAGGGAATTCACTAATGCTAGCTCCAAAACTTTTAACCAAATTTAGTCTTTCATTACAATCGTCATCGTGAGATGCTACATTAATATTTTTAGATCTAGCAAAATCTGCTATCTCCTTAATTAGTTCTAATGTCATTTTTTCTTTCCCTTGATGCTTCTCTATTATATTGTTGACTTCATTATCGCTTACATCTTTATACCCTTTTATTGTATTTCTATATACCTCTAAATCTTTATATTGACCTTGACCTGGTGTGTGATCCATAAAAGAAATTAAATGAACTTTATTTTCTTCGATATACCCTTTTATATTTTCTATTTCTTCAAAATTATCTATTTCTAATCTAGCATGAAACCTATGACGAATTAAATGATTACTTTCATGAGTTTTACTTATAAGGTCCACCATTTTTTTTACATTCTTTGATGATCTTATAGGCTTATGGGAAAATCCATCTGGTTTGTAAAGTGAAAGTGAGTGAAACATTGTGGTTATTCCTTGATTTATGAGTATTTTTTCACTTTCTCTTAAACAAAGATTAAAATCTATCATTGACGTCGGCCTTGGTACTGCCATAGTTTCAATAAAATCTGAATGTATATCAACAAACCCTGGTGAAACAAAACCGCCTTTAGCGTCTATTATTTCTATAGAATCTGATATTTCTATTTCTCCCCTGGGTCTTATGTTTTTTATTTTATCTCCAACAAGTAATAAGTCATGGTTAATTAGAATTCCATTCTCTCTAACTATTTGGCCGTTTGTTATTAAATACAATTTTTTACCCCCTCATAAACATCTCAAATAAAATAATGCATTACCTCATATCAATGAATGTACTAACTCCTGAGTATATGGATTTTGAGGATCCTCTAATATTTGATCAGTTAACCCTTCCTCAATAACTCTTCCATCGAGCATTACTATTGTTCTATCTGCAAGCATTCTTATTACCGCTAAATCATGTGACACAACTAACATACTAATACCTAGTTCTCTTTGAAGTTCCTTAATCAAATCAAGTACATTGGCTTGAACTGATAAATCCAGACCTGTTGTAACTTCATCAAGCAATAAAATAGGTGGATTGTTTGATAGTGCCTTTGCTATTTGAACACGTTGTTGCATTCCTCCAGAAAAATTCTTTGGAGCTTCCTTTATTCTAAAAAGCGGGATATTAACGCGCTCTAGTAATTCTTTCCCGCGGCTTTCCATTTCAAATACGTTTCTTGATCCTGCAGCTATTAATTTTTCTGCAATATTGCCAATTGAAGAAAAGTCCATTTTAAGTCCAAGTATCGGATTTTGATAAACTTTACCTAAAACATTGTTTTTTAGAAATCTTTTAGCTTGGGAGGATTCATTAAATATATTTGTTTCTCCATTTTTATAACTGCTAATATAGGCTTCTCCACTTGTTACCTCTCCATCAAAATATAGACTTTGAAGCATTGTAGATTTACCACTTCCGCTCTCGCCTACCACTCCAAGGATTTCACCGCTATGGAGTTTAAAAGATATATCTTTGCAAGCATAAACAGTTCCACAATGTGGACAATAATTTTTTATCAACACATTTGTATCTATCTTTAAGCAATACTCACATCCTTTTCCATATTGCTTTGTCAAGTTCTTAACATTTAATATTGGTTTTTCAAAAGGACTAATATTATTCTCCATTTATGGTTCACCACCTTCATCTGTTGCTTTCACATTAAGCCTATCAATGCAATAGCTTGTATCACTGCATTGATAAAAAGCGTTTTCCGTGTCTTCATCAATTATCTCATCCAAATAAACGCCTCTAGCTCCGCAAATTTTACAGGACTTATCACCAAAATCTTCAACTTCAAAAGGAAAATCTTCAAATCCTAAGGAGACAACCTTAGTGTAAGGTGGAATCGCATATATTTTTTTTTCTCTACCAGCTCCAAACAAGATTAGAGCTTTAGAATAGTTTAATTTTGGATTATCAAACCTCGGAATAGGGCTAGGTGACATAACATACCTATCATGAACGTAAACTGGGTGATCTGGCCCAGTTGCCATATTTCCAAACTTCATTATTTTTTCGAAAAGCATTAGCCAAGCTCCACTGTACTCCATTTCGCAGTGAAGACGTTTAGTAACAAATTCACTTGGTTCTACTAGCCTTAAGGGTTCTGGCATAGGTACCTGGAGTACTAATATTTGATCTTCATTTAAAGGTATTTCTGGTACTCTATGCCTTGATTGTATTAGCGTAGCTTCACTTGTATCTTTTGTAATCCTAACTCCAGTAGTTTTGCTTATTAACTTTTTAATATTAACGGCATTTACTGATTCATCTGATCCTTGATCTATTACCTTTAGAATATCCTCACTACCAATTAATGATAATGTTAATTGTAATCCACCAGTTCCCCACCCTCTAGCAATAGGCATTTCTCTAGAAGCAAAAGGCACCTGATATCCCGGAATTGCTACCGCCTTTAAAGAGGTCCTCCTAATTTCTTTTTTAGATCCCTCATCAAAATAGGCAAAATTATAGTTTATATTCATTCTTTTATTTCTCCTTTCTAGTTTTACGAACACTATCCAATTTAGATTGGAATGTTACATAATGAGGTAATTTTAAATGAGAAATAAAACCTGTTGATTCAACACTATCTATGTTATATAAAACAAATTCTTCATTACTAGTAGGGTATCTATCATCTGGGTTCTCCAAACAATTATCAATAATGCTCATCGCAATAGCTTTTGTTTCATTTTGCCCATAACATATTCCATAACCTATTACAAATTCAAGCTCTTTTTTTCCATATTTTTTTTCAATCATATTAGGTATAAAGGACTCTACTTCAGTTACAGAAATATCTCCAATATAAAAATCATCATTCTCATCATCATCATCAGGTGAATTTAACGGATTATCAATATATAAATCAAGTTTTCCAGTTCTTAGTTCTCCTACCGTAGGATGTGTTGCTCCATACGCCCTAAGTGCGGCGTACCCCAGGGATGTTACTGCACCAGTTTGCCCTCTTGTAAGTATTTGAAGCCTCTCACTTCTATGGCTAGGAAACTCTAGACTTTTTTTTGTAATATCTAATGGTTCACTATTGTCGTCGACGCAACTTTTGATTAAACCTTCTTTTCTTAGATAGTCAACTACCTTAGGAAGTTTTCCTAGGTTAGTGTTATCTTCTTTCTCTATATACTGTGCTTCAAACTCTTTTACCCAATTTAACGCTTCATCTATAGTTTCATTACTTAAATCAAAATCGATAAGTCTGTGGGTGTAATCGTATGATGCACCTAATATTTGTCCTCCTACAATATCTTTAAAACTTGCAGATATCCGCCTCTCCACAAACATATTGTTTGTATCAACGACTTTAGTGTAATGCTTTCTAGGTAATGTTGATCTATATGCCCTAAGGATAAATACTGCTTCTTCTGCATTTCCCTGAGTTTGCTTTATAGCTATAGCTGCAAGTTCCTCAGAGTATAGACTGGACTCAGACATAACCTGATCAATAAGTCCTCTCATCCCACCTCTTATGTCTTCAACATTTAAAATTCTTTTATTCTTTAATCTCTCATATTTTAATTTTTTTATTGATTCTTCTATAGCAATGGTTCCACCTTTTACTGCAACATAACCCATCTAATTTACCACCTCATTCAAATATACTTGTTGTTCTTGGCAAACACATAATTTGATCTTCTTTATCGATAAAAACAGTGTCCACACCAAGAGGATACTCAATATTTTTACTTTTTCTTTCTTCTACAAATAAGCATTGTGTTATTATATTCACTTGACATAGATCCTCAATTCCTGGACCTTTCAATAAATATTTTCTGTCTGTTGTTAATTTTTCTACTTCAACAATTATAGTCGCTGCCTTATGTGGATCAATTAAAGTTCCTATCTTTGCATTCTTAAAAGCATCACCTAAACTGTTTTCTCTAGCATCCCTTAAAATAAATATAAAATCTGCTTCTTCAAGTGTTGTTGCCTTAGCATATGTTAGTTGGTTTACAAATTTTGTTATCTCTTCAGTATTATTAGATACTATATTAAAAGTAACTTCTCCATCTAATAACATATACATATTAATTAAAGTTCCCTTATAAAAACTAATATCAAAATCTATTTTCTCACTTTGTTCTTTTATACTCTCTATAACCCCTGGTCTAGACATACAATTCAGCAATTTTCTATAAGCCTTCTGAGTGTCATGAACTAAATCTAACTTCATTTCCCTTCCCCTCCAAAATTAATTTAATCTCTAAAATTAATTTACTCACCCATATTTTCAAAGTTTACCTTTGTCAATAAAGTTTTAGCTTCTCGTTTTTTTATTTCTCTCTTTATATTTATTTCCTCGCAAATAAGAATTTCTTCCCATGCCTTAGTTTCTTTTAATGATGCATTGTATGCAGCATCAATTACCCCTAGGCAATACGCAAGTTCTGTATTATTCCCACTAATAATTCCTATTCCTAGCTTCCCTTCAATTAACACCTTAGCTTCCGTTACAAAGACCTCACCAATGTAAAATAATGTTTTTTTTGCACCTTCTCGAATTTTAACCATTACTAATCCATAGTTTGGTTCTTCAACGATTTTTACTATATAGTTCTCTTCTATTTCTGAAGATATTTTTTTTGCAATTTCAGTAGATCCCTTAATTAATATTTCTGTTCTTCTCTTCCTATTCACATCGTATTCCTCCCTTCTACAATTTTAAGTATATCTTGTTGCCAAGTTAGTAACAGTTAAGGTTAAGTTAAGTAAGTTAAATCACCTTCATATAAATCTCATTAAATAAAAGATAAGGTCACTATTTCTTTTAGAAATAGTGACCTTATCTTTTGGTGGATAATACATATTTAAATGTATCACCTCTATATATAATTTTCGTATACTCTAATACCTTTTTCTTTTTAATGTCAATACAATTAGTTTCTAGAATTAAAAGTGGCACTAAACTAGGACAGCCTAAAATGTCTCGTTCATCTGCTGTTGGATACGAAATGCTGATAATACTTTTAGATGATGTAAACTCTAAATATCCATTTAATTCATAATAACTAAAGATAGATTCTATACTTTTCCCATCTTCTGCAATATTCTTAAATACTGATTTTGCTAAATATGACATGTGAATTGCACTAGGTTTTTTATCTATAATTCTTACCCTACCTACTTTATAGACCTCATCATCTTTATTTATTCCTAATTCATCATAAATTTTTTTATCATACTGAATTTTACCGAAAATAATATTCTTAGTTACCAGCTCTCGACCTGTCTCTAACATTTTTTGGCTAAAGCTTTTATCTCCCGTTAAATGCAATTCAATATATTGTTGTTTCCCTTTAAGGTATCTTCCCTTTCCTTGTATTGAATATATATATCCCATCTCTTCTAATCTTTTATAAGCTTTTCTAGCAGTAATTCTTGGGATCTTATAAAAGTCTGCCATAACATTTTCAGATGGTAATTTTTCATGAATTTCATATTTATCGTCATTAATTTCTGAAATAAGTTTGTCAATAATTATGTTTTCTATTTGATTTTCCATACCTTACTCCCTTTATTATTAAGGTTTCCTACATAGATTTTTCTGCAAGTTTAGACAATGGACTTCTTTCTACTTGCTCAAGGGTTACATGTCCTGTGATGTCAAAAGGCTTCATTTTTTCAATGGTATAAACTAATCCGTTAGATTTTTCATCAACTAAAGTGTTATCAATTTGATTATCTGATGGGTCACCTATAAATACAAATTTAGACCCAAATCCAGCTCTAGTAAGCATAAGTTTTGCTAGATGAGGAGTCGTCTGCTGTGATTCATCAACTATAACCAATGCATCTGATAGTGTTCTACCTCTCATGTAAACAAATGTTTTAGTTTCTATTTGTCCACTTTTGCGGAATCTTTCAATGAAGTTATCTACTGACACCTCGGTTCTCTTAATCTCATGAGTATCGATTTTTTTATCTTTTTTATCCTTTTTTTCTTTAAGTTTGTCCTTTTTAGCCTTATCTTTTGCATCCATTAAATTTTCTACAGCATCATAAAAGCTTCCCATCCAAGGTTTTAATTTCTCTTCCTCCGTTCCAGGTAAAAAACCTATATCATCCCCTGCTGGAATAACTGGTTTAACAAAAATAACTCTTCTAAATGATCCTTCTTCTATTACCTTTTTAAGAGCAACTGCAGTTGAAATAATTGTCTTACCCGATCCTGCTCCACCAGAAATCGTTACAAATTGTATTGCTGGGTCCATTAATAACTCAAAAGCCATCTTTTGCTCATTATTAATTGGAGTTAATCCGAAAGCAAAATCATTCGCGTACTTTAAAGGTACTATTGCCTTACCGTTAAATTTACCAATCAACTTATATTGTTCATCATCTTCACTAGTAATATCTAAAAATTCATTCGGATATAAAGTAAATTCAAAATCACTAGGCATTGCAATTCCACCCTTTTGTATTTCATCCATATCCTTTGATGAAAGTGTAATTTTCCTATGCCCTTTATATAATTCTTCAGTAGTAACCTTATCATTTTTATAATCTTGCGTTACTATCCCTAATGCATCACTTTTTATAGCCATGTATAAATCTTTAGTAACCAGTATTGTAGAAATGTCTTTATTACTTTCAGAAATATTTTTTGTTATTGCTAATATCTTAGTATCATTTTTGTTAAAATCAAACCCGTTTGGCAAACAGCTTGTGTCACTATTGTTTAACTCTATTCTTATTGTTCCACCATTGGCAAGCGTGATGCCTTCATGCAAATTACCAATCACTCTAAGTTTATTTATCTCTCTAGCTGCATTTCTTGCATGATAACCTACAATACCTTCTCTTTTTTTAAGGTTATCTAACTCCTCTATACATATTATTGGAATGATAATATTATTGTCCTCAAAATTGTAGATAAAATCAGGATCATGAACCATTACATTTGTGTCAATAATATAATTTTTAATCATTAGTAGCCTCATTAAACAAAGTTGCAAAGGCGTCCTTGTTTAATAAAGTTTCACCTCCTTAATAATTATGTATGTCTGTATAGTTAAATTATATCATAGACTTAATTTTATTCAGTCAATTTAACCTACTCTTTACATTACTGTTATGATTCTTAATAAAGGCACTCTTAAAAGGAATAAACTCTACCCTCTAATTGTGCCATTTGTTTGTTATTATCAATTTTAATATTTATTAATTCATCAATATTCTTCGCATTTACCTTTTGTAATGCAATTAAATCACAGTAAACATTTTTCAGCTCTTGTTTTTGTTGTGCAATATACTCATCTTTATCAGAAAGCATATTTTTGTATTTTGACTCTAATATTTCTAGTCTTAAATCATCATTGATTATCTTAACTATGCTTTTATTTTCTTTTATATCTTCCACATTACACACCCCTTATTATAATATAAGAACCAGTTCCCTGCATTGTATCATGAATTTAAGCAAGAATCTTAAACATAACCAAAACCTAACACTAGGTAACACAACTATAATTAGTTACACTCTAAAAGCTCTGTAAGACGCCAATAACACTACATTACTCAAATTATAAAAAATGAAATTTAGACATAAATTAATAACATAAATTGAAAAACTGGGATTTCATTTAGTTAATAAGAATATGTGACCTTGACTATTTCCTGTTTGAATGTATACTAGCAGTATACCAATAACACTCACGGTATACCAAATTAGGTTTTTATAAATAATGAACAATGCACTGTATAAAAAATACAATTTTTAATTTATAGGGAGGGAAATTATGAAAATAAAAAATAGCTATATTATAGTAGCTTATGGTGATTCTATTACAAAAGGAGTTATATACGATAATGAAAAATCTAAATATGCATTTTTAAAAGAAAATTTTTCTTACATCATTGAAAATAAAATAAACGGATCAGTATACAATGCTGGTCAATTTGGCAATACAATTATGAGAGGTATGCGTAAAATGTACAATAATGTTATTAAAAAATCTCCTGATATAGTTTTAATAGAATTTGGTGGTAATGACTGTGCATATAAATGGGATGACATAGCTAAAAATCCAGACATGGACTACAAACCAAATACTAATATATCTAGTTTTCGCGAAACACTACTTAAAATGATAGATATATTGAAAACTAATAACATAACCCCTGTACTTATGACTTTACCTCCAATAGATCACTTAAAATATTTCAAATGGATTACAAGACAGGATTCTTTTGCTGAGGAGAATCTTTTGCATTGGTTAGGTACAAAGGATAATCTTTTTACCTTTCAGAATACATATAGTGAAATAATTACTGAAGTAGCTAAAGAAACAGAAACTGTACTTATAGATGTAAGAACAGCATTTTTAGAATACAGTGATTACAGTCAGTTTTTATGCAAAGATGGGATACATCCAAATATTGAAGGTCAATCATTAATAGCAGCTGTTATACTAAAATTTATAAAAGAAAACAACAACTTTTTACTACAACATTAAAAATATAAACTTGTAGGTAAGCCTACAAGTTTATATTTAACTTTCTTTAAGTTCCTGTATTAATGCTTCCATATTACCTTTTAAGCCTGGATACTCCAATTTTAAATCCTCTATAGTTTTTACTATAATTTTCAATATAATATAGTCCCTAAACCATCTATGATTCGAAGGAATCACATGCCAGGGGGCTTCTTTTGTGCTACAATTAGATATCACATCGGAATAACATTCTTGATACCTCTCCCAAAGCTTTCTCTCGTTTAGGTCTGCTTCTGAAAACTTCCAATTCTTTTCTGGGGACTCTAATCTATTCTCCAGTTTTTCTTTTTGGAATTCTTTTGAAATATGTAAAAAAAACTTTAATACAATTGTGTTGTTATTAACAAGATATTTTTCAAATCCATTAATTTCCTGGAATCGACTTAAAGCGGTATCATCATCGATAGTTTTATGAACCCGTGTAACAAGAACATCTTCATAATAAGACCTATTAAAAACCGTAATGTTACCTTTCATTGGAATTTTTTTATGTATCCTCCAAAGATAGTCATGACCTAATTCTTCTTGAGTTGGCACTTTGAAATTCTCAACATTAAACCCATTAGGATTCACGCCCATTAGTGCCTTTTTAACAGTACCATCCTTACCACTACAATCCATACCCTGAAGTATAATTAGTAACCCATATTTTTTAGAGGCATAGAACCTCTCTTGAAGTTCAATGAATTTCTCTTTTAACTTAGCGTATTCTTCTTTTATATCATCTTTGGTTAGTTTATCAGTATCATCTTGTTTAAATTCTTTCAAACTTAACTTTTTGTCACTTGAACTAATAGTAAATTTATTTATCATTTTACCCTCCGTCTAGCCATCTTTTTCTGCATTCCTTGTTTTTATAAATTCCTTCTTTAAATTACTTTTTATATTTATTGTAAAATTCTAAAAGTGCTACGCTAACTAGATCTTGCTTTTTATATCCAGAGTAACTCTTACATAGTTCATTAAATAGTTTATATACTGGCTTATATACCTTAACAGATTTATTTATAATGTCCTTCTGAAGGTCTTTAGGTAGATTATCAATGTCAAATTGTGAAGCTATTACATTGGAACTATTTTTATAATTTTCTAGCATTTCTAGAATATCATCCTTGTGATTAACTAACTCAATTAAATCATATTTATACTTTTGTAACTCTTTTAATTCAATCTCTCTAATATATCCTTTATTAGACATAATAGATTTCTGTGGCACCTTAGTATTATCTTGGTGTATTTGGATATCTAGAGTATTAGATTTAGCATATTGGCCTGTATTTGCATCATATAAATACCCTATTTTGGTAAACCTCTCTCTAAATGTTGTCTTACTCATACCTAAACTACTACTAATATTTCTTAAGCTTTTACCTTCTTCAAGTAAGTCATTTATATATCCTAGTTGCTCTAATACATTTAGATTATTGAACTCTTCCTTTGTCATAAATTCCACCTCATTATCTTTTCTAATATGTTAATAATTCGACAGACTTCTTATAATATCCTTTAAGGTATAATACACGAATATGTCTTAATTACTTGTAAAAATGTTCAAGACAGGGTAATCTATTAATATGAAGTTAAACCTTAGTGAACAGTAAAAACAAATGATTATAAGGATGTGATATATAATGATTAAAATTTGTAAATCAAGTGATAACTACAAAGAGTTAAGTAAGTCTTTAAAAGATAATAATATGGAATATAAGCATAAAAAATGTTTAAGCAAATGCGGTATGTGCCATAAAGGTCCATTTGCGAAAAACCATGGTGAATTTATCTCAGCTGATAGTGTAGAAAAACTTATTAAAAAATTAAAACAAGACTAATACTAATGGAGAATAGATTTTTAAATCTATTCTCCATTAGTATTTGTCTTTGATAATCACTTATAATTAATATATTTTTATATTTTTTCTGATACCCTTGGTACAAAACCATTTTCTTCCCAGTATTCCTTCATATGATAATTCTTTCTCTTGATTTTGTTATCTTTTGGGAGTACAAGATCATAATTTGCCTCTTGACTATTCATTTGTTCTTTGCCTCTTCTATCAATCCTTGTATAAATCCCATCTTTATTTAAACTTCTAGCTTTTTTCGTATCTAATAAAGAGATATCTAAAATTTCTTTTATTCTTTCTCGTGCTTTTTTATCTTCAATTGGAAATAATAGTTCTACTCTTCGATCTAGGTTTCTAGTCATCCAATCTGCACTTGATAAATAAATGCCTTCCTGACCATCATTATAAAAATAAAAAATACGACTATGTTCTAAAAATCTTCCCACGATGCTTCTTACAGTAATATTTTCGCTTACACCTGGTATTCCTGGCTTAAGACAACAAATACCACGTATTATTAAATCTATTTTCACTCCCGCAGATGATGCTACATATAAAGCTTTAATAATTTCAATATCAACTAATGAATTTATTTTTACAATAATTCTAGATTTTTTACCTTTTTTAGCATTCTCAGCTTCCTCAAATATCATGTTTAAGAATCTGTCTCTTAATTGTAATGGAGCGAGACTAAACTTATATAAAGATGTTGGCTTAGAATTACCTGATAACATATTAAATAGGGCTGATGCGTCTGATCCAAAATAAGGATTTGATGTAAATAAGCCTATATCCGTATAAAGTTTAGCAGTTACATCATTGTAATTTCCTGTACCCATATGAACGTAACGCTTAATTCCATCTTCTTCTCTTCGAACTACAAGTAATATTTTACAATGTGTTTTTAATCCAACAAGTCCATAGATTACATGGCAGCCTGATTGTTCTAATTGCTTTGCCCAAACTATATTATTGCTTTCATCAAATCTTGCCTTAAGTTCCACAAGTACTGTAACTTGCTTTCCCATTTCTGCTGCCTTTACCAATGCTTCTATAATAGGTGAATTTCCGCTTACACGGTATAATGTATGTTTTATTGCAAGAACATTAGGATCAATAGCCGCTTGCTTAACTAACTCAATAATAGGGTCAAAGGATTCATAAGGATGATGCAATAATATATCCTTCTCTGCTATTGCTTCAAAAATATTATCATATTTTAAAAATTGTTTAGGTAACTGTGGTTTTATAGGTTCATATTCTAGTCTTTCATACCCCTTAATTCTTCCCAGTTTCATTAAAAAAGTTAAATCAATTTGTCCATTTATTGTATACTCCTGCTCCTTTGAGATTTCAAGCTCCCTCTCTAGAATTTCAAGGAGTTTCAGATTCATACCTTTCTCTATTTCAAGACGAACAGCCTTACCCCATCTTCGTTGCTTTAATGATTCTTCAATTGCTTCAAGCAAATCTTCTGCACCTTCTTCATCTAATGCCATATCTGCATTTCTGGTGATGCGATAACAATATGCATCTATAATTTGATGTCCACTAAAAAGAGAACTTAAGTTCATCTTGATTATATCTTCTAAAAAGATAAAGGCAATTCCTTCTTCATCTGGAATTTTTACAAGTCTATCAAAAACAGAAGGGGCCTTTATTGTTGCGAATATATCTTCGCCCTTATCATCCTTAAGAAGAACTGCTATATTTAAGCTTTTATTGGAAATCAAGGGGAATGGGCTACTTTGGTTAACCACCATAGGTGTTAGTACTGGGAAAATTGTTTTCGAATAATAATTTTCAACATAATTAATTTGTTCTTGACTTAATTCATAGAATTTTAAAAACTTTATTTTTTCTTTTTCAAGTCCTTTTTTTAATGAACGGTTATAACAATTAAACTGATTATGAACAAGCTTATGTACTAATATTCCTATTTGCTTCATCTGCTCAGTTGGTTTAAGTCCTGACGGGTCTTTTTTATCAAATTGAGCTGTAATTTGATCAGAAAGAGAACCGACTCTAACCATAAAAAACTCATCTAAATTTGAGCTTACAATTGCTGCAAATTTTAACCTTTCTAGCAATGGATTAGTTTTATCCTGTGCTTCTTCAAGAACACGTTCATTAAACTGTATCCAGCTTAATTCCCTACTAATAAAATACTCAGGTAGTGTATAGTCAGATAATGAATAGTCGGTCATTTTTTTATCCCCTCTTTTATATTATTGGTTTTACGCCAATTACTTCTTCAAAAAAATCAACATACTTTAAAAAATTCCATTCTTCTAAGATAATATCTTCCTCAGATTTTATATTAAAAAACATACTATCTTTAGTTCCTATTAATTTGATTTCTTTTATCTTTTGCATATGCGATATATCTAAAGCTTCTGAAAGTTTTAATATTGCAGATAATGTAGATACAATCATTTTATCCCCATCACTTAAGTACCTATAATTTTCATGTGATGATATAGGAATATCATCCGAGTGGTACATTGCTGCACTTGCTATAAGTTCAAGTGCTATATCTGAAAATCCAATAATACTCTGAGCTTTTATTATATTATAAGAATGAAGATTATGATCATTAGCACTTATAAATCCACCCACATCATGAAGTATAGCTGCAACCTGCAAATAAAGCCTCTCTCTATCACCTAGTTTATGTAATCTCTTAGTATGATCAAAAATCTCAAGCGAAAATTTTTCAACAAAAATAGCATGTTCTTTATCAATTTGATATTTTTCTCCTATATACCAGACCGAACTAATGATATCATTTATTAATTCTTTTCTTCTTGGAATATTTAGTATTGTGTCAGATAAATCATATAGAATTCCTTGTCTTAGTGATAACTTAGGAACTTGGATTCCTTCTGCCTTAGTCATTTTAAGAAAGCAATTAAAAATAAGTATTGAAGGTAACAGAAGTTCTGCTGTTTTATTAGAAAGTCCAAAGGTTGTTTTTATTTGAAAATTATCCATTTTACTAATTTCTTCTATTAGTGCTGATAGAGCTTCCTTTTTAATGTAATAATCTTTCTTATTAATTCCTTTCTTTTTTCTTATAATTCCACAAATTGCATTTAGTTCTCCACCTAGACCTAGAAAGTGATTAATTTCAAACTTTTTAATTTGAGGTTTTAGAGCATATATCTTACTTTCTATATACTGATCCATAGTTCGTGAAAATTCAATTGTCTTTGTCTCTAAATCGGATAAAGATTCTCTTATTCTTAGAGATCCAATCTTAACATGCTCTGTAAACTTCAATATACCTTCTTCATAAATCGAAGTCTCAACTGCTCCCGATGTAATATTCACAATTAAATATTGTTCTGATTTTTTAATGTCTATAGAGTTTACATGGTTTCTAACTGCCTTTAACATAAAAAATTGTTCTTCTGCAATGTTTATTGATTCTATAATTAACCCTGTTCTGAGCCTTATTTGTTCTAAAACATACTGTTTGTTTTCAGCTTCGCGAATACCACTAGTTGCTACTGCTTTATAAAACTTAATTTTATAATCTTTCATAAGCCTAACAAATCCTTTTAAATCGTCACAAGTTTCATGTATTGTCTGCACAGAAATTCTAGCTTTAGAATATGTATCCTTACCTATTTTTGTGGTTTTTACTACATCTTCTAATATATTTACTTCCCCTTGCGGATTTATCTCGCCAATTGTCATTTTTAAATAGTTAGAACCTACATCAATAGCCGCAATTATTTTCCATGCTTGTGCGATTCTCATAAAAAATCTCCTTTGTATATCTAAATTCATATATATTTATACTACTATAATGTTTGTTTTTATACAATAATCTACATTTTATTTAACTTAAACTTAACCTTAACCAAACTTTAACAACAAAAAAATATTTCTGTGGTAGATTCATATTTATTATCACTTGCAAATGTTTTAACTATTAACTATTATAGACATAAGTTGAATAAAAATTTTGATTTTAAAGGGGAATAATAAGAATGAAAAGAATAGGCATTATTGATATAGGATCAAACTCAATACGTTTAGTTATTGTTCATATAAACAAAGATAATTCTTTTAGAGTAGTAGATGAAATCAAGGAAAGTGTTCGATTAGGCAAAGATATGACTGAAGATGGCGCATTAAATCCTACCAGAATTAATAACGCTATTTATACTTTAGCTTTCTTTAAACGACTATGTATTATTCAAAATATAACTGAAATTTTAGCGGTTGCTACAGAAGCTGTCCGCAAAGCATCTAATCAAATAGAATTCTTAAATCGTGTACAATCAGAACTTTCTATAGAAATTCGTGTTTTAACTGGAATAGAAGAAGCTTATTATGATTATTTTGGAGCAATAAATAGCATGGACTTTTCTGATGCACTTATAATTGATATAGGTGGAAGTAGTTCAGAACTAATTTTTGTAAAACAAGGTAAATTAAAAGCTTCAATAAGTTTGCCTTATGGAGCCATAAATCTTACTGAAAAATTTTCTCTTCAAAAAACAATGAATATTAAAAGTGAAACTGCAATTAAAGAGTTCCTAACTTCAATGTATAAAGAAATCCCTTGGCTTAAGGAAGTCGAGAATGTTCCAATAATCGGAATCGGAGGTACTATAAGAAATATTGGTAAACTCCATAAGAAAAAAACTGGTTATCCTATAGATAATCTCCATAATTACAGAATTCCTACAGATGAGGTAATCGCTATCTATGATCAAGTTAAGGTCAAAGATGCATCTCAGAGAAAAAAACTTAAGGGCCTTTCAAAAGAAAGATCAGATATTTTTGTGGGTGCAGCTACCGTTTTAGTTACCTTAATTGAATACCTTAATATAAAAGAACTTCATGTTTGTGGAAGTGGACTTAGAGATGGATTCTTATACGAATATATTTTAAAAAACAAAAAACCTATAATCGATGTTCTTGATTTTTCGTTAAAAAATAATTTACTTAACTACGAAATAGATCTTCAACATCCAAACCATGTATGGATGCTAACCCGAACCTTGTATAACCAACTTAAACCGATTATTAACATAACTATAAATCCCTATAAAATTTTAAAAACTGCTGCAATGCTTCACGATATAGGCATTGTAATTAGCTATTATGACCACCATAAACACTCCTCTTATATGATAGCAAACTCTAAAATTAATGGACTTACTCACAAAGAACAATTAATGGCATCATATATAGCTGCACTTCATAGAAAAAATGAATTTAAAATAAACTTCAAAGTATATCAGAATTTAATAACGCAGCAAGACTTGGAGACTATTGATAAGTTAAGCATATTATTGCGTATTAGTGAAAACCTAGATAGATGCTTAAATGGCAATATAAAGATGATTAATTGTATTATTGATATAGATACTGTAACCATTACAGTTGATTCCATAGCTGACCCTATTCTAGAAGTAAGTGCAGCAATAGACTGTGCCTCTTCATTTGAAAAAACATTCAATAAAAAATTAATTATTATATAATTAATAAAATATAATCATGCTATTCAAAATCTTTTCATATATTTAATAAAGTTTAATTGTATGAAACAAGATGCCTTATATATAAAGGAGAATAGCATGCTTAATATTGTAAACTATTTGAATGAAAATGACCTTATTAAAGTGTTAAATAAATATAATGTATTTGACATAACAACCCATGAACATAAGGTCTCAATTTATGCCTTGCGTTTACTCAATTCATTGAATCCCTATTATGGTTTTAGAGATGAAGAAAGAAATCTTCTTAACTATACTTCTCTTCTTCATGATATTGGATATTTTATTAATAAAGAAAGCCATCATAACCACACCAAATATATTATTCTAAATGAACCACTTTTAGATGATATTCCTAAAGATCTTAGACGCAATTTAGCATTTATTGCCAGTGGTCATGGTAAATTTGTTGATGAAACTTTAGTTTTTCATTCACAAAAAGAAAAAGATACTGCTTTAAAATTATTATCTATCCTTAGAATTGCAGATGCGCTTGATCATAAACATAATCTTGGTGTCTCACTTGAAACAGTAGAAATTAAGAACCATACCTTAAATATACAAATTAAGGGAGATGCATCTAATATAATATCAAAAAAAGTTAAAAAGAGATCTAAATTATTTATACAGTTATATAATATTCCTATAAATGTGGAATGCATTTTACCATAATTATTTATATTATGCTATAATATGCTATAATACAAAAATTAAGGGAGGAATTTAATATGTCAGTATGTATATTAATGAATAACAAAAATAAGTTTAAAGTAGAGGGAACATTAGAAGATTGGGTTCAAAAAATTAAAACTGAGCAAGTTTTTGAAATTTCTCCAACAATTTATGTTGTGTCAAATAACATAAGTGAAGTATATCTAGATGAAAAACCTCAAAATGATATTAAAGAAAAGAAATCTAAAAAAAAAAAATAAAGTAAACAACTAACATGTAACTAAAATAAGATCTAAAATGGAAAATCCATTTTAGATCTTATTTTAGTTAATTATACAATTATTTCTCATTACACTACATGCTTTATATATCCATTAGTATTAATTTGTAGAGCTAAAGTATCATTTATAATATTTGTTATATTTTCAATATTATTATTTATGTAAAAATGATTCCCCTCAAAGTTATAAATGTTGAACCCTCGACATACATGATTTTTCCAATCTAATATCTCTTTTAAATTAATAGTGTCTTGCTTCCCATTTAAAATTGAAACATCACATTCAATTTTTGCTTCTCTTTTTTTATATGTATAGGTTTCTAACATTTTAAAATCACTTCGAATTATAGGGAGAAACATTTTAAATATTTCTTGATTGTTCATTAACTCTTCTGGTGTACCACCAAGTTCCATTATTTTTTTCATGAAATCACTATCAGACAAATTACATGTATCTTCTCTTTTCCTTATAATACTTGGTGCTTTATACCCTGAAAAAAATATATGTGTTGGTTTTCTAAGTTTTAACTTGCTTATTTTATAATATAATTCATAGCCTAAAAGGCTACCCATACTGTGTCCATAAATAGCATAATCCTCATTTACTATCTTATCTTTGATATTTAGAAATATATCATCTACTGCTTCTTCTATACTTTCATAAAAATCTTCATTAAATCTTTTTCCCCTTCCCTTTAATGATATAGGTATTAATTTAATTGAGGTATTTAATTCTTTTTTCCATTTATAATATATTGCTTCGGACCCACCTGCATATGGTAAACAAAATAATATCATTACTATAACTCCCTTTACTCTAGATCAAGTTTAGAATAGTTATTTATTAAGCTATTCTGATCTATTGTTATTATATTATTTGAAATATCTTTATTTAGTGAACACACTGCCATCTTATAACCTAACTGTATATCAAAGATTTTAAATATATGTTCATTATGTTTATTGTTATGTACTACTTTAATCTTCTCAGATTGATTCATATTGATTGAAAATGATTGTAACGGTATTGATAAACCTTGTCCACAACATTTTATATAACTTTCCTTAAGCGTCCATATCTCATAAAATTTACTTAGCTGAAAATCTAAAGTTTGTCCAATAATATATTCGAATTCACTTAACGAGAAAAAATTTTTAGCTATATCATCATATTTAATATGTTTAACTTTTTCAATATCAATTCCTATTGATTTATCATCAATAACACATACTACAAACTCACTAGAATGAGATATATTAAAATTCATTAATGGGTAATCTTTGAGATATGGTTTTCCATATTTATTTGTTCCAAATACTATATTTTTATTTTTAATCTTGAGTTTTTCTACAATAATACTTCTAATCAATATTTCACCGATTAAGGTTCTAATTTTATCTTGTTTATTAATATATCTATTGATTTTAAGTTTTTTATCTGGACTAATGAATAAACATAAATCTTCTAATTCCTCTTCGTTAATATCCAATATTTTGACTGCATAAATTTTCATTAACTACCTCACTTTATCCTTATATATAAAGTTTTTCTAAATATATTATATAATTGGATAGTTAACGCTCTGTTAAGATTTCAATATGTTTATGTTAAAACCCAATATTTCTATTCTTAAAAAGGCAGCTACAGTTTACATAACTCCCTTTTTATATAAATACTCTTTAATATTAAATATTAATATTGACATTACTCCAAAATGATATATACTAAAGGTATATAAAGTATACTGATTGTGTAACCAATCATTAATACTTGTTTAAATACCTACACACTTAACTCTACATCTACATCTACATCTACATCCACTGTTCTTTTTTTAACTAATAATCTATTAAAATACCTATTTGAGTAATATAAACATCTTACTAAATAAGATATTGTAAAACTCAGAACAATATCCAGGATAAGTTCTATAACAAACTTAATTCCAATAGGTAAATTAATTGAAGCTAATTCAAATTGCATAATAGCAATAACTGGAACATGGAAAATATAGACCCCAAAGGTATTCTGTGATAATACCTTTATAAATGAGGATGTAATGTTAAGTGACTCACGGAAATACACAATAAGACCTATATTTAATGCCATACACATTAAACAATCCCAGAACGACCAAACAAACGATTCCCAATTTAATCCCCCATTAGCTAATATAAAATCAAACTTTCCTTTGCCTATAAATGTAAGAAAAAGAAGGATAATTCCTAAAATTAACCACTTTTCACCTTGTGATTTCGAAAAAGTAGAAAACCATTCTAATCTATACGCTAACATACCTATACATATGAACATTAAATATTTGGGAACATTGGCATATTATAACTGTATAAATCCTAAAAGAGCTCCCCAAAAATCTAGATGATACCAGATTCTAACAACGAATGTAACTATAGACAATAACGCTACACACAATAAAATTATTGGTAAAGTTGGTGGCTTTGTGTCTGGATTACTTATAATAATTGTTTTCTTTACAATCTTTCTTATTAAAGTATAAGCCACGGAATAAACTAACAAGTGTTCTAAAAACCAAAGATGTGCAAATTTCAAATCAGGCCATACTGTAAGCCACTTATCATACCAGTTCTGTGGTTTATCACGAAGCCCAAAAAATATGTATTTAGCATATTCTAAAAAATTGTAGCTGTTATGTCTAAAATTCACATTATAAAAATAATGTAATGGTAAGATAATAAAAAACAAGCCCAATATCATTGGAATTAAATACATATTACATCTCGATTTTAAAAACTTTTTAGCACCTTTTTTATCATAAGATAAAGGCATAAAATATGCTGATATTAGAAAGAACAACCCCATGTTTTTTACAAACAAAAAGAACCCTAAAAGATCTAGGGTTCTTTAATTTGTTCTTTTCACTTTATAATTTTCTAGAGTTTAATGCATTTTCAATGGATTTTAGAATTACTTTGCTGCTATTTGTTGCACCTGTTATCATATCTACTTGCAAACTTTGTTCCTTTATTACCTCAGCTGTAACTGCTTCTCCTGGTTTTCCTTTATCCGTTTTATGTTTAACTAGGACTATATCTATAATTTTGCTATCCTTAACTGTAACTGAAACTGTTGCACCTACATAAACAACGTCACAAGAGCCTAGATATTTACCATCTGCAACTTTTGACAAATCTACACTACCAATTTTCATTTCACTAGTTACTTTTTTATACTTTTGTAAAGAAATCAAATATTTCCCTCCAAATATGGCAGCAGTTAAAATAACTACGCAAACTACACCTAAGATTATTTTTTTCCTGTTTGACATACCAATATCTCCTATATTTTTTTTTATATTCAACATAATTAATTCTCCTCTACTTTTTTATAGCTCTTAATAAAAGTTCGAATCCATCATCCATTAATTCTTCAGTTCCTTTATTATGATAAGTTTTAATATACTTTTCTTTTTTATTGATTAGTCCAATAAGACCTAACATAGTTGACCAAAGCATAATACAAACTAAATTAGAATCTGTACTAGCTAATATCTCACCCTTCTTTATTCCATTAATAATACAATTATTTAAGAGATTAAAGGAATACTCACCTGCAATATAACAGTCTTTTATTAATGAATGGCTATCATTAACCTGAAAATCAAAATCTTTGTTTTCATAATCTGAAATTGCTTTAAAATACCCGGGGTAATCTCTACTGAAACTAACAAAAGTATGACCTAATTCTTTTATATTTTCAATTTCAGTTTTATCAGTATTTTTGCTTATAGTTTTATCATATAAATCATTTAATGTTTTAAACCCTAATAACATAATTTCATAATATAATTCTTCTTTACTTTTGAAATATGAATATATAGTTTTTTTAGTAAATCCAGCCGACTTTGCTATATCATCCATTGTTGAATTTTCAAAACCCTTCTCGAAAAAAACCCTTTCTGCTGCATTTATCATGTCATTTTTACGAACTAAATGTTCTTTTTCCTTACGTTGTGTAATACTCATAGCAACTACTCCTCCACTTCACTAGATAAACCTTAAGTTTACTTTGTATACTATAAGTATATGCATTGTGTCTAAAATGTCAATAATATAATAATAATAATAATAATAAAGGGGAAGCCGCCACCATTACAACTTCCCTTTTATATAACTAACTAAACATCTTTAAGTCATTTGCTAACTCATTACTACTTGATTTTCTTTCAACATCAGAAAGTGTATGATTTATATCTATTTTTAACATTTTCTTTTGACTCGTGTTATCCAAATCAGAGTTATCTAAAGTTACCTCTTCTTCAATAGACACTTTATAAGTTTCATTTTCAAAAGGGTAAGTAGGTAATGCAACTTTTTTCTCCATCTTCGAAAACAGTTTGTTCGGATTGTACCTGCTTCCAAGTGTATAAATCTTAGCTAATGCCGTGATAATAGATTCCACTGGATTTTCATTAATATTCATCTCAACCAAGGTAAATGATTTATCATCGCACAATTCATTATTTTCGATTTGCTTAATGTTACCAGGGTAAATAACTACACCGTGAATATCTAACTTTTCTTCAATAACTCCCGAAGGCGTAAGTATTGGACAATTTAGATAAACTGCATTTTTATTCTTATCAGTGCTAGTAAAATTCTCTGTAATGTTATTACTGATAATTTGCTCCATAGCTTTGTCTAGATTTATTAACCCAGCTAGGACTGCCGCAGCTGCGATACCTGTACCTTTTGTTATCATTCCATAAATTCTTAAATCAAAATCACTTAAAAGAACACCGAGTGCATACTGAGTTGCAAAAGAGTTTATACGCTCAGCCTCTTCAACATTGTTGTTTTCAAAAGATTTGTATTTATCCATACATTCCTTGTATGCATCTCTAAAGGTAACATAACGCGAGCATAGGTCATGTTTATGATCTTCATCTATTTTTATATTACCATCCAATAGAAGATACGCCTTCGTTTCACGATTAGGATTCGATCGTCCTTCAAAAGTTCCATTTATATTTTCACCGTTTCCAACTGAGGTAAGTACCTCTAATAAATGCTTCCTGGATCTTACTATTGCTGCTGTCTTAGTACTTAATTCTTTTTGTGAATTATTCATTGTAAAGCAAATTGAAGCTACACTTAAGCCTTGATTTTCTTCAACGTGATTCCTTAAATTAATAGCTATCTGTTTCACAATATCTTTATTTCTACCAGTTAACTGAAGTATATATGGAGGCTTTTCCTCCTCATATTCCATTTGGATAGGAGCTTCTTCCAAGACCACATGAACGTTGGTTCCTCCAAATCCAAAAGCATTTACCCCTGCTCTTAAAGGATTATCGCCACTACCTTTCCACAACACTTTCTTACCACTTGCAACATAGAAAGGAGAATTTGCAAAATCTATGTTAGTGTTAGTGCTTGACTTATCATAGTTAATAGTATGTGGTATAGTTTTATTCTTAAGTGCAAGAACTACTTTTATTAAACTTGTAATTCCAGATGCTGATAACATATGCCCAATAGACGATTTAACTGACCCAATAGCACAAAATCCTTTTTCTGCTGTAAAAGAGCGGAAAGCATGAGTTAGTCCTTCAATTTCAATAGGGTCACCCAAGGGTGTTCCAGTACCATGAGTTTCCACATAAGATATGGTCTCTGGATTTATATTTGAATCTTGATATGCCTTCCGTATTGCTTCTGCTTGTCCCATAGGTCTTGGAGCTGTTATACCCTGGGAATGTCCATCATTATTAATTGCAGAACCTTTAATTACGGCCATTATGTTATCCTTATCACGAATCGCATCAGCCAGAGGCTTTAATAGTACAACACTTGCCCCTTCTGAGAGTACCATACCATTAGCTTTACTATCAAATGGGTAACAAATTCCTGTACTCGATAAGGCTGATATTCTGCTGAGTCCCACATAGGGAGTAGGACTAAGATTCAAGTTTACGCCTCCAACTATGGCCATTTTACTATTACCTGATCTAATACTTTCACATGCTAAATGTAATGCAGATAGTGATGATGAACAAGCTGAATTAATTGTTAAACTTGGACCTGTAAGATCAAGACAATGACTTACCCTTGCTGCAACCTCATTTAAACTATTACCGGCTACTGCGTCAGGCACCATCTTTGCTGGTTGTAAAACATTTAAAATGCTATTCATTATGCTATTTCTCTCTTCACTGCTTATATTATTAAACTTAGTATTAAACGATAAGTCTTTTTTTAGTTCCATATAAGTTCTGTAATTTGCAAAGTGCTCTGCATAGGTGCTTTGTTCACATCCTACAAAAACTCCAATCTCTTTTGATCTATATCTTCCTCCATAACCAGCTTGTTGTAGTGCCTCCCATGCAATTTCAAGGAAAATCCTCTGCTGTGGATCAGTAACTTCAGCTTCACTTGGGGACATACCAAAGAATAATGGATCAAAGTCATATGGCTTATCAATAAATCCGCCATGTTTTGTATATGATGTATGCGAAGAGTTTACATCGGTGCTAAAATAATCTTTTGATGACCATCTTCCAGTTGGAACTTCTGATATTACACATTTGCCAGTCTCGAGAATGTTCCAATATTCATTTAAAGTATTCGCTCCTGGTATTCTAACGCTTGCACCAATTATTGCTATATCCTTTATCTTTTCATCTGAAAGATTATTTTTTTCTAGAATATCTATTTTTGATGCTGCTACTTCTTCAAAACCTGCTGAATAGATTTTCTCAATGTACTCTGCTAATGAATCCGGAGTCTGATATTCAAATATTAATGTAGGATATAATTCTATCCCAAGACAATTCCTTAGACTTTCCATAACTTTAACCGCTCCAAGTGAATTCAAACCTAAATCAACAAAATTCTGTCCTATATCTAGGGTTTCCATATCTACTTCGAGTTCCTTAGCAATAACTCCATAAACAGTATCTTTAATATTTTTCACTTTCTCAAAATCTATTGTATTAACTTTGAGTACATTACCTTCAATTGTATTAACTTTAATATGTGAGTATTTATTCTCTTTTGCAATTTCAATCTTGTCAATAATGTGTATCACCCGCGTGCTTTCATTTGATAGTGCAATCATTAGAGCTTCCACAGCTTTTTCTTTTGGAAGAGGATTTAACCCTTGAGCTTTAATAGCATTTAATGCAATGTCGCCAAGCCCCGATCCCATTCCGGTTTTAGACCATAAGGAATAATTTAATGTTAAAGTTCTTCCAGGAGCATTTTGGGATTCCCTATAAAAGCCGTATGCTGGCATAAATGAATTTGCCGCAGCATAATCACCAAGACCCGCTGACCAAGCCTTACGCGTGCAAGACACTGATGATAACATAACAAAGAACTTAAGTGGCTCTTTTCTTGTAACAAAATCGGTTATTACCGTTCCCTGCACTTTAGGTTGTAACACTTTATTTATAGTATCCATTTCTTTTTCTATAAGTTTAAAGGTTACAGAATCCCATGTACCCGCTGCATGAATAACTCCATGAATTTGTCCATAAACATCATTTACTCTTATTATAAGAGCTTCCATGTCATCCATATTTGTAACATCTACAGCTTCATAAGTAACAGTTGCTCCAATTTCTTCAAGCTTTAAAATCAAATTTATCTTTTTCGTGAATTTACTATTATTAGATACTTCTTTGTCCCACTCATCTCTGAGTGGTAACATTTCGCGTCCGGTTAAAACTAGATTGATTTTTGCTTTTTTTGCAAATGCTTTTGCAATTTCCCCACCAACAGGACTAACTCCCCCTGTAATCAAGTAAGTTTCACCATCGTTAAATTCAATATTTGATAATTTATCTAATTGCTTTATGCTTATCAAATCTCTAATATACCGAGCTCCATCTCTAATAACTACTATTCCTTCATTATTTAATTCACATGTCATCTCATTAAATAATGCTAACGCAAGTTCTTTACTCGATTTATACTCTTTTTTATCTATATCTATGCAATATGAATTTATAGAAGTATTTTCCTCGTCTATTGCAAGTGCTAAAGTTACAGCAACTGATTGATGAGGATTAAGCATTTTATAATTTTCACTTACTGGTATACCACCGTTTGTAACCAGTAATAATTTAATATCGCTAGCCTCAAGTTTTGCTAATTCCTTACCAATGTTTAATACGCTATAAATATCTTCTTGCATTACCATATCATCAAATACAAATTCTTTATTGAAGTTCAACCTCTTTAAATTCCAAAGATGTATTACTGCAGCTATAGATCCAGGTATATCTTTAAAAAGCTTAATATAGTCACTTTCTAGAAGTGGATTAATTGTAAAGTTTCTATTAGAGTCATAACTATATTCAACTCCCGAATTAACAACATAGATTCTGTTTTCCTGCGAATCAATTATTGATGTTAATTCTTCGCTAAAGCCGTTTCCATCATCAAATACTATTATATTTCCTAAAGGAAATGAGTTAGTAGGCTTTGCAGTTTCTAATGTCCAGTTCCAATTATAAAACCAATTTTTTGGAACTTTAGCACTTTCTGTTCCGAAATCGGGTTTATATGTCTTCCTTTGGAATGGATATAATGGTAATTGAACTTTATCATAACCAATACCAGTTTCCAATTTTTCAAAGTTTATGTTAACTCCTAAAGAAAATAATGTTCCTAGGGCTCCTAAACATGTACCAAAAGCATCTTTCTTTCGATCCGAAGATAACAAAATAGTTTTATTATTGCTAGTTTGTATACCTCTTGCCATTCCTGCGAGAACACTACCAGGACCACATTCAATTAAAACATCTACTAAGTTATCTGATAAAAATTTTATACTTTGCTCGAACTTTACAGATGCAAGAATATGTTTAATCCAGTAATCTACGTCAAAAGGTTTATCCATTATTTCTCCTGTTATATTTGACACTATAGGTATTTGAGGAGAATTAAACGTTATCGTCTCAAGCACTTTCCTAAAATCATCTAAAATTGGATTCATAAGTGGTGTATGAAAAGCTTGAGAAACATCTAGTATTTTAAATCCTATTTCTTTACTAAATAACAATTCACAAAATTTGTCTATTGAATTAAGTTCTCCTGATATTACTTGATGTGTCCCATTGTAAGCAGCGATCCAAACATCACCATCAAAATCTTTAAGTAATTGTTCAATAATGACACCTGTTGTAAATACTGCACACATACCACCAGATGATTTTAACTCATCCATAAGTTTTCCTCTAGCAGTTACTATTTTTGCAGCGTCATGTAGACTCACTACACCTGAAAGACACGCGGCTGACCATTCACCAACACTATGACCAATCATATATGCGGGTCTTACTCCTAGATCCATAAAAAGCTTTCCAAATGCATAGTCAATAGCAAAAATTACAGGTTGTGTAATATTTGTCTGAGCAAGAATGTCTTTATCTGCTTTATCACTATAAATTAAATCAGTTAGCTTTTCGTTAAGATAAGGGTAAAATTCATTAGAACACTCTTGGATATAACTTCTAAATATAGGTAAGTTCTCATATAAATCTCTTGCCATTCCAACATACTGTGCACCTTGCCCAGTAAACATCAATGCAATACAACGCGCCTTATCATTAGTATTATCTAAATTCACATCTTGTAGTTTATTTAACAAATCATCGCAAGACTCTGCAACCATACTAACGCGGTATTTGAACAAACTTCTTGATTGATTTTCAGCGTAGCATATATCTCCTAGGTTCTTTTCATTATTAATTTTAAGATACTGGACTAAATTAACTATTTTTTGTTCTAATGACTTTTTTGTATTTGCAGAAAGACATAAAACATTATTAGGTCTTTCAAATTTATTTTCAACCTTTGTTTTAACTAACTCCTTTGCCTCTTCAACAATCATATGACAATTAGTACCACCAAAGCCAAAGGAATTAATTGACGCTCTTCTAGAAACTCCCTGTGCTACATCCCATTTCTTTGCATCCAAAATAGTATAAAAAGGAGTTTTATCAAATTTAATGGATGGATTAAGTTCACTTAGATTCACATTAGGAGGCATAATTTTATTGTTTAAGGCAAGTACCACCTTAATAAAACTAGCTATACCTGCACTATTTAAAAGATGTCCGATATTTGCTTTAACTGAACCTATGGCTATAGAATTAGCTTTAGGATTCCATCTTTTAAAAGCACTGTCTAGAGCTCTAACTTCACTTGGATCCCCAATTTTTGTACCAGTACCATGAGCTTCTACATATTGTATATCCTTAGGATCAAATCCATTATCTACATACAAAGATTCGATTACTTCGCGCTGACCATCAGGATTAGGTGCCATAACTCCTATAGAATGTCCATCATTATTTATTGCACTTGCTTTAATAACAGCAAGAACTTTATCATTATCAGCTATTGCTTTTTTAAGAGGTTTTAGAAGTACTAAACCTGCACCTTCGCCAGGAACAAGACCATCAGCCTTAGCGTCAAAAACTCTTGATACCCCGCTTGTTGATAAAGCGCCAGCATTACTAAGGTAAATATATGGGGTGGGCGTAAGCAAAAGGTTGATTCCTCCAGCTATCGCAAGCTCACATTCGCCTCGCCTTAGAGATTCACATGCCATATGAATAGTTACTATAGAAGATGAGCAAGCTGTATCAACCACTATACTAGGTCCTTTTAAATTTAGTTCTTGAGAAGTTCTAGCTGCAATCATATTCAAAATATTATCTACAAGTAGATTAGGGTGAAAATCAGTTACACCAAATTTATTCTTCCATTCTTTAAGTATGGACTCTTGTTGCTCATTAGTAAGTGAAGTAATACTATCAAAGTTCTTTAAATTTAACATTTTTAAAGTATTTAAGTGATATTCGTAGTATGCATTTGTACTAGCACCAATAAATAGAGCTAAACTCTTCCCACTTATTTTTTGCTTAGAATATCCTGCTCTCTCGAGTATTTCAAATGCTAATTCCAAGATAATCCGTTGTTGAGGATCCATAACAGCCGCTTCCTCGTCAGATATATTAAAAAAATGTGCATCAAATTCAAAAGGATTATCTAGAAATGCACCAGTACGACAATTGGTTTTTGTAGGGTCAACATCAGGACTGTAGTATTGATTTATATCCCATCTATCTTCTGGTATTTCACTAATACTGCACTTGCCTTTTACTATATTATCCCAAAATTCTTCTGGACTGGATGCATCAGGGAAACGACAAGACATTTCTATTACTGCTATATCCTCATCCTGGTCCATTAAATCATGATATGGTTTTGTTATATTATTTTCTAAGATATTTACATTATTCAAGTTTCTAATATATTCATCCATATCATTTATAGTTTTACAATTAATAAGTAGTTCATGGCTTAAAGTTACTTCTAACTCATCTTCCAGCATTCCTAAAACTTGAACTGCTTTTATTGATGTTCCCCCCAGTGTTAAAAAAGGTTGATTATATCCTATATTTACTGCTGGTTTATCTAATATTTCACTCCAGATCTCACGTATTTTATCTGCATTAACACTTTTTATTAAAGGTTTATACGTTTCATCTTCCTGAGCCTTTTCCTCTATATTAAATAATAATTCGTCATTCGTAAATGTATCATCCTCATACTCATTATTCAGAAATGACTTTACAAGCATAAAACGTTGAACTTTACCACTTGTAGTCTTAGGAATAATTTTAGTTAAAATAACATACTCAATAACAATTCCAAAAGCTTCGTTTATTTTCTTAAGTATGTTTGAGTAAAAGTTTATAAAATTATCCTTATTAACGCGAAGTGCAGAGAATATAGCAATCTTTTCTCGTCCTTCCTTTTCATCATGCCATCCACATACCACAACTTTTCCAGGCTCTACCCCATCAATTTCTTCTAGTTTAGATTCGATATCATGTGCAAAGAAATTTTGTCCATTCACAAAAATTATATCCTTAATACGACCTGTTACACATAATTTCTTATCAATCATAAAACCAATATCTCCAGTTTTTAACCAACCGTCTTGAAAGAATTTAAGGGTTGCCTCTGGGTTATTAATATAACCAGAAGTAACATTGTCACCTTTTATTTGTATTTCTCCTAAATTTTTCTCTTTTACTACTTTACCTTTTTTATCTACTATACGAACTTCCATCCCAGGAACAGGATATCCCTCATTAGCCACTTGATAAGAATCAATATCGAGCTCATCAATTTCCTCTGCTATTGAATTGTTTATAAGACTATTTCTGCTAATACAATGACTTTCAGGAATAGATCTAGCAATTGGAAAAGTAACTGCTAAACATGCCTCTGCCATTCCATACACCAAATACATACTTGTCTCATGTAAATTACATACAGCTAATTTTTCCATAAATTCTTTAACTAGTGGTACAGAAATAGGTTCCGCTCCATTAAAAATCAATTTCAAAGAGCTTAGATCCCAAGCTTTAAGATGTTTATCTGTTAACTTTTTAAGAAGTAATCTATATCCAAAATTAGGACTAGAAGTTAAAGTAATTTTATGCTCTGAAATTAAATCAAACCATCTGGTTGGCCTTTTTACAAAACTTACTGGATGCATATTTATCTGATACATACCTAAAGCAATTAATGTTAAATGACAACCAATTAGACCCATGTCATGATAGTAAGGCATCCATGAAAGAAACCTATCCTCTGTAGTGAAATCAGCGGCTACAATGATTGCTTCTATATTAGTCAATAAGTTTTTATGTGTTAAAATAACTCCTTTAGGCGTATTAGTACTCCCTGAGCTGAACTGTATCAAAGCTGGCGTGTCAGAGGAGGACATATTGATTGTTCCTTTAATCGAACTTTGTCTTAAAGTTGCGACATCGAGTATTGACATACTTGCACAGTCTAAATATACATTGTTGTTTTTCATACCATTAATCATAGCTACGTCACTTATTATTTGTGGTTTTTCTAGTATATTCCATACATTTATAATCTTTTCTAGGGAAGCACTTTTACCCTTAAATGATGAGGGAGGTGTAATTGGTACAGGTATAATTCCTCCAATTATGCAAGCCCAAAAGCTAACAGCAAAATCAATGTTATTTTCAAAGGACAGAATTGCATAATCATCTTGTTTTAACCCATTTTCTTGAAGTTTTCCTAAACAGTATATAGATTTTTCTAATAACTGTTCATATGTAATAAAGATTTCATCATTATTTTGGATAAACATTATGCCCTTATCTTTTTGATTTGTTGCGGCCTCTATTAGTAAGTTACCAATGTTCATTTTGTCGCAATACACGCCCGTAATAGGTTTTCCACTGGAAATTGACATTTTCATATCCTTATTAGCTTTATTTACTTTCTTATTATTCATTTGCGCATCTCCTTAATAATAGTTTTTCAGTCCACAATAATATTTAGGCAGCTACCTTTAATCCATATTTGCCTCTTTTCATATATCTTGTAAAAAGAAATATAACAAAAATTAATATACATACACTAAAAATATAGCCATCTCCTAGCAAACTCATAGCCGTTGATGAAATTAGCGGTCCCACTGTAGATCCAATTCCATATGAAGAAGTAAATAATGAAGTCCCATACGGTATCTCTTCTTTACGAAGGTTTTGGACTGTAACTGCAAGCGATAGTGGGTATATAGGTCCAATAACAAGACCAGATAAAAACGAAAAAATTAATCTTATAACAAAACTATCAGAAATTATAATTCCTGAAATCGTGAATACCGATATAAAAATAATAATTATTAAAGTATTCACGCGTGAATACTTATCTGAAATATAAGTCATAGGAATAGTACCGACTATACTTCCTACTACAAATATTCCCAAAGCATATCCAAGATTAGTTAAGCTATACTCTTGATGAAGAAGAAAAATAGGATATAACGTAATTAATGTGGTTTCTGTAAATCCATATGCAAAGGCACCCTGAAGTCCAATAGATACTTTTTTTAATACATTTCCTTTTGATTTCTCAGGAAATATTAACCCTTCACTAAAATTATAATTTAAAATTATTGGACATAATATGAGAGTAACTATAGGAATCATAAAAGGGATCCAACTTTTAGATATATACAGCTGTGGACCTATAATGGAACTAAGTACAAAACCTATAGCAAAATAGAATGAATATAATCCACTTACTATTCCTCTTGTACCAGCCTCGGCTAAATTCTGAACCATTGTTTGAACTACCACTATATTGAAGCTTATCCCAAATCCCATAGTTATCATAAGTAAAAGCAGTATATATAGATTTGAAACTAGAGGAAAAATGCCACAGGCCATAGCAGCAATTAACGAACCTACTAAAATATATACCTTAATATTCTTATCTTTCATTTTTTTACTTATAATAATTGAACCTATTGACATGAAAAGAAAAAAAGAAGAAGAAATTGTGCCAATCCATATATTCCCTACGTTGTTCTTCTCTAAGTGGGTGGACGCAAGGGGATTAATGATCCCCAGTGCAGTTCCAATTAATAAACCTACTATATAAAGAACCCATTTATTATTTCCGAACACCAAATGTATTTTCTCTCTTAACTCCATAATATTCTGCATTACCTCCTTACCTTTTCTTAAGTACTGCTGTAATTGCTTCTATCTGCCCTGAACCAAACCAATACATATCTTGCTTGCCAAATAGCTTGATTGCTTCACCAGTAATATAGTCAGATTTTCCCGAAGCTAAGAATATAACTAGATCTGAAACTTTCTCAGGTGGCATAGCCTTCTTCCTAAATGCACTTGGGGCCATATCAGTATCCACAAAAGCAGGACATATTGAGTTTACCTGAATGTTACTTGGCTTAAGCTCTTCAGCAAGAGATTTGGTTAGTCCAATAATTGCATGCTTAGATGCAGTATAGGCGCTCATTAGTGGATATCCAATAAATGATGAATCAGAGCCTAAATTAATTATTTTCCCTGACTTTTGTTTAACTAAGTGTGGAACAACCAAGTGGCATAAATTAAAGGTACCAAATAAATTAACTTCTACTATTTTCTTCCACTCAGCCTCATTAGCCTCAGTAAAAGATTCCATCTTTGTTATACCTGCATTATTTACGAGGATATCTATTTTCCCAAACTCTGAAATAACTTTACTAACAGCCTGGCGAACTTGATTATAGTCACTAATATCCGCTGTTATAGATATAACTTTACCGCCCATCTTTTGAATTTTTAGTTCTGTTTCTTTTAGCTCATTTCCCGTTCTAGATATAATAGCTATTTGAGCATCTTCCTTAGCCATTTCAATAGCGATAGTTCTTCCAATTCCTCTACCTCCACCAGTTATAATCACAACTTTTCCAAATAAACTACCATGTTTCTCGTCAATTATTGAAAGTGATTCTAAAGATCTACGTTCCTGTGGTTTTTCCTGTTTATTAATATAAGAAATCATATCCTTGGTAGATTTAATATATTCACAACCAAGTGCATTAATAGTAGCCTCACTGTACATATTCTTAGAGTATTCTATTTCTAAATTTAATTCACCACCTGATATAGAGAAAAAGAACTCAATTGATGAAATTCTCTTTTGCTCAGGATGCGAATACCTTTTATCAATCTCATCTTTAGAAAACTCAAATACATCATACTTTGGAATATCTCTGTTCCCTAAGTAATTTGCCCGTATAGAGGATATATTTAAATCAGGATACAAATAGGTAGGTAAATTATCAGAAACTAAATCATAACTTACACCATTCAGTGGGACACTATCTATTGCTTTTGTTATCTTATGGACCGTCTCTGTCCATTCTTCGTTGTGACCAATGGTAATTCCAAGTGGATAGTTAACTGCAAAGTTGCCTGCTGTCTCAAAGAAAGTGTTATCGCCACCTAGGTCTCGTCCACTCACTCTGTGGCTAACTACAACCCATGATTTGTTATATAACTTTTGTAACATTTTATAGAGTGGAGCAAGTATGATGGGATATACATTTGCCCCAAAATATCTTTTTGCTGTTGTCTGTAGCTGCCTTGTTTCAAATTTATCTAAAGTAAAACACTCTGCTTTAGTTGATTCCTCAGTATTATTACCTAAGTTAAAATCTGTAGGGATTTTAAAAGAATACATTTCTGATGGGAATTGTTTTTTGTAGTAATCCACATATTGATAGCAATTATTCTTTTTCTCCACTTCAACATGTTTAACAAAATCTCTATATGATTTTGAATTTTCAAGTTCAACATCTTGAGCCCCGAGCATTAGTTGTCCATAGATTTTCCAAATGTCCTTGAACAAAATTTGATTTGTTATAAGATCAGAAATAAGGTGATGTCCAATTATAGAAATATCATAAGTAGAATTATTTATCTTTATAACAATCACTTTCCAAAGAGGCCATTTGTCTACTTCGAGTCCTAAAATAATTTTATCAGTTAAATCTTTTACCTCATTATTTCTTTCCTCTTCATTCATATTAGTACCTTCATAGAAATCTGCTTGTACCACTTGATCCCCAGGTAAAAATTTCTGTGTCCACTTTCTATCACTACTAACCAATACACTTCTTAAAACATCCTGACTATTAGTTAATATAGAAAGCGCCTTATTAAAGAGTGTATAATCTAGAGGCTGTTTATACAAAAATCTTGTATATCCAGTCCACTGATATGGATGATCGAAATAATTCATTAACCAGTTTTGTGCTGGTGCTAGAGGTATTTCATTTATTTCTAAGTTATTAACATTCCCGCCTTTTAGCTTTCTTTGAGATAATTCGTTCAAAGCCTTTCTATTAAGCTTGCCGTTAGGAGTTTTTGGCAAAATGTTTATCCACTCAAAATGGTGAGGAATCATATAATAAGGTAGTTTCTTTGATATACATTCTTTTAGTTCGTTATCATTTACTTTATTTCCGCTAACCCACGCAATTAATTGTTTCTGACCCTCAATATAGTCCACCGCGATTACCGCAGCCTCATTTACGCTAGGGTGACCTCCAAGAACTGATTCAATTTCCCCTAGTTCAACTCTAAATCCTCTTATTTTTACCTGGTTATCAATTCGTCCAAGATATTCATAACTTCCGTCTTGTCGCCTTGTGGTTAAATCACCAGTTCGATATAAAAATTCTCCTGGAACATCACTAAATGGATTAGATTTAAATGCTTCATCTGTTTTTTGTTTATTATTTTTATATCCCTTGGCAATTTGAATACCGCCAATCCAAAGTTCCCCTATATCTCCATCAGAAAGTTCTTTCATATTTGCGTCTAGATTTTTTATAAAGACATTAGAAATTGGCTTACCTATTGGAATGCTGTTTTCTCCATCTGCTCCAGGTCTCTTTTCAATTATGTGGCAGGTTACGTCAATAGATGCCTCTGTAGGTCCATAAAGGTTTGCTAGACCTATAGACATACTATGTTTGTCTACCCATTTTTGCATTATTGACATTGGAAGAGCCTCTCCACTAAAAATTAGCCATCTTAAATCCACAAAATTATAATTATCATCTTCTAAAGCATTCACAAATTCACCAAATAATGATGGTACAAAATGCATTATGTTTATCTTTGAATCTATTAACCACTCCGCAAGGCCCCATGGATTTTTTACGACATCAGAGCGCACTGGACATACAGTTCCACCATACATTAAAGGCCAGAATAGTTCCCAAACAGATATATCAAAACAACATGATGTTTTTTGCGCTACACGTTCTCCTGGTTTTAGCTTAAATGTATCTTGATGCCATTTTAACCTATTCATATAACCTTTGTGCCCAAGCATAACTCCCTTAGGATTTCCTGTTGACCCTGAAGTATATAGGACCACCATTAAATCATCAGGTAAATTTATAAATTCAGGTTCACTATCAGCCGTATTTTCCCATTCTTCCTTTAAAACTTGCTTATAATTATATATTGAATCCATAGGAGTGCCATAATCCAAGTATGTCAGGGTATTTATAGTAGCATTTTCCTTTAATAGATCTTTTAACTTATCTTTTAACGCATGCTCAGTAAGCATAACTTCTATACCTGCGCTTTTAAGTATATATTCAACACGTTCAGTTGGATAAGCAGGATCAACCGGTACATAAGCCGCACCAGATTTCATAATACCAATCATACCAATAATCATAATAGGACCAGGAAGTGCCATTATTCCAACTAGAGATCCTCTTTTAACACCTTGATTTCTCAAATAATTAGCAATCCTGTTTGATGAGTTATCGAGCTCTTTGTATGTTATTATTTCACCTTGGTATATAATAGCTGGGGCACTGGGCGTAAGCATGCATTGTTTCATGATTTGCTTGTATGGAATTTGCTTGTATGAAATTTGATCTATATCTTCTTCTTTATTAATTTTTATTATAGCTTCATTCTCCCATCGAACGTCGTTACCTAATTCAATTAATGATGCCATTTCATTTATTGTTCTGCATCCAAAAAGAGAATTTTTATTGGCTCCTCCATGTGCCTTACAAACTCTTGTTATTATACGGATAAGCTGCAGTGAATCGACGCCAAAATCTGACTCCAAATCCCTATTTACATCATCTTGACTTATAGTTGTACAACAAACTTCTTGAGTTGTTTTCAGAATTTCTTGGAGTAACGCTATATTTTTTAAACTATTTGTTTTTAGATTTTTATCCTTGGATTCTGTTTTATGATTTGCAAGGGAATTAAGATTATCAATAAATTTATGGATTAATAGATCGATATTGTCTTTTTTGAAGTGTAGACTATCATAATTTGATGTAATAAGAATTTGATTTTGAAATAGTTCGATAAGATTATCTATAGTACCTACATTAGTAGATGTATATGCTTCATAATCAATTATATTTAAATCACCATATTTTTCATTAATTCTAGTATTACCAACGAAAGAAAGATATAAATTTGATTTTAAAGTTGAACGCACAATAGCCGCTGTCGTTTTAGGCATTTTTCCATTTTGAAGCATATCCTGCTCTTTTGCCATTTTGGCTGTAACATAGGTTTGAGCTTTATCTATTCCTGAAGATATTTTTTCTTTAATTTCTGCATCTACCTTCATTACAAATGTATCCCAGTTCTCATTAGTATCTTCCAAATTAAAACATAATGACATATTCTGTGCAAAGCAACCTATAAGTCCTGTTGCATCAATACTAGGATATACCTTACCACCAGTAGGCAAATTTAAGATTGCTTTGCTACTTGACTCATCCAGTTGTGATAAGGATTTTAGATATGAACTAACTAAAAGCGTAAATAAAGAAACTCTAAGTTCTTTTGATTTATCTATTAGGAGACTAGTAACAGACTTACTTATCCAATATTTTTGTGTTTTAACCCTTGCAATCTCATTTATAGCATTATCATCGTTAAAAGGATTGAATTTGTATTTTGTTTTACCATAAGTTTTTATATAATTCTCTAGACTTTCATTTTCTTTAGGATTATTCCAACTATTTATTTCTGAAACCACTTGATTATAATCGGGCACTTGTAATATTTTAGGTAGCTTAACACTAACACCCCTCAACTTTGACGAGTAAATTTCTAGCATCTCTCTAATTATCTGCTGATTACCAAGGCCATCTGAAACCAAGTGATTATTTGCAAATATTAACTCATATTGGGTATTACTTACTTGAATAACCATAAACTTATGTAGTGGGAATTCAAAAATATTAAAAGGTTTATTCAAAATTTCTTCAATAGTTTCCTTTATTGTTTTATTTATAACTTCCTTCGCAAAATCTCTTATATCAACTACCTCAATATCAGGCAATATAGGGTTACTATATACAGTGAGTTTATAGTCTTTAAAACTTTTTGCTTCACCCTCCGCTTTAAACTCAGAACATAAACTAGGGTGTCTTTTTACTAGTTCAAGATAGCTCTCCTGTAAGAAATTTAAATGTAGAGGACCTTCGATTTTTACACCAGAGCAAATAGTCAATGTTCCCACAGACCAATAAGATACCAGAAATGGATATTGAGAATTCAAAATAACTAGATCTTCTTTTTCATTTTTACTCAATGTCTCCACATTGTAAAAACTCTCAAACATAATAACAATTTCACCTATAGTTTGAAGAGCCATTAAATATGTTATAGGATACCTAGATGTAAAATCCTCTAGTAACTCCTCTGGTACAATTTTCATTAGCTGATTCATTAATGTTACCATTTTTATTGAATCAATTCCTAAGTCACTTTCAAGATACATTTCGCAATCAAGATCTATTGTTTTATGTCCAGTTACATTAGAAATAAGCTCATATACTTGTATTTTGATATCAATAGGGTTAATCTTTCTAGTATACATTTTATATTCCCCTTTCATAAATTAAGTAATTTAAAAAATTCTTAAAAATTGTGAGGTGGCGTTTAATGTAAGTTGTTTGTTTCCTGTAAAAATGAATGTTTTTCTAGTTATAGTATATAATTCAATAATTAATTTTACGTTAAGGTTTCAATATGTTTATGTTAAGAATTATTAAACATTATTCTACTACCTTACCGATTTTCCTGAATTTATAATATCTCTTGGTGAGTAGAGATTCTATAGGTTCCCGAGTTAACCTATTAATAGCCTCTTCTAGATTACGTTTTATGCATAACGCCATCTCATCTACATTAGTGTGAGCTCCACCTAGTGGTTCCTTTATGATTCTATCTATTATTCCAAAGGTAATTAAATCCTGCGCTGTTATTTTCATTGTAATAGCTGCTTGCTTAGCTAGGCTAGCATCCTTAAATAATATACTGGCAAAACCCTCTGGCGATAAAATAGAATAAACTGCATGCTCAAGCATCCAAACCTCATCAGCTATCGCCATAGCTAAAGCTCCTCCACTTCCACCTTCTCCTATAACAATTGAAATTACTGGTGTTTTTAAATTTGACATGGCCATAAGATTTCTAGCAATTGCCTCGCCTTGACCTCGTTCTTCTGCTCCTAGGCCACAATATGCTCCTGGAGTATCTACAATACAAATAACAGGCCTCTTAAATTTTTCTGCCTGTTTCATAAGTCTTAAAGCCTTTCTATATCCTTCAGGACTAGGCATACCAAAATTTCTCTCTATGTTTTCAATTGTGTTATTTCCCTTTTGCTGAGCTATAATCGTTACAGACATACCGTTGAATTCTGCGATTCCACCAACAATAGCTGCATCATCTCCATAATACCTATCCCCATGTAGTTCCATAAATGAACTAAATATTCGATTAATATAATCAAGTGCGGTTGGACGTTCTACAAGTCTTGCAATGCATACCTTATCCCATGCAGTTAGATTTTTATAAGATTCTTTTTGCATATTATAGAGTTTATCTTCCATCTGATTTATTTCTTTTTCTAAGTCCATATCTTGCTCCGCAGCTAATTTTTTTAGTTCATCTATTTTACTTTTAAGTTCACTAATGTACTTTTCAAAAGGTAAAGTTGCCATAAAACCTCACTCCCTATACGTTGCTTTTGTCTTCCTCTGGTATTTGCGAATGAATTTTTAATATTGTTGTTAAAGTATCCCTCATATCTTTTCTATCCACTATCTTGTCTATGAAACCCTTTTGGAGCAGAAACTCAGCCCTCTGGAAATTAGCGGGTAATTCCTGCTTTAATGTCTGCTCTATAACTCTTTTACCTGCAAAACCTATTAATGCATTAGGCTCTGCTAGAATTATATCTCCAAGCATAGCAAAACTTGCTGTAACTCCACCCGTAGTTGGATCTGTAAGAACAGTTATATAAAGGTATCCGCTCTCATTATGCCTTGCAATTGCCGCACTTACTTTAGCCATTTGCATTAGTGAGAAAATACCCTCTTGCATCCTAGCCCCTCCTGAGGCCGTAAATATAATAATAGGTTTTTCATCTTCTGTTGCTATTTCTATAGCCCTTGTAATTTTCTCTCCAACAACAGATCCCATGCTTCCCATCATAAAATTACTATCCATTACTGCAATTACGATATCACGACCACCTATCTTTCCTTCTCCAGTTATTACAGCTTCATTTAGTAAAGTTTTAACACGTTGATTTTGGAGTTTATCCGGGTACCCTTCAAAATCTATAGGGTTATCTGAAACCATGAATTCATCGTATTCTATAAAAGTACCCTTATCTATTGTATAATCTATTCTATCTCTAGACCCAATTCTGAAGTGATTTCTACAATTTTCACAGGTCATTATACTACTCTCTAAATCCTTAATATAAAGTATTTCTCCACAAGTTTCGCATTTAATCCACATTCCTGATGGGATATTAGGTTTTTTCTCACCATCATTCCCTAAATTCTTAACCTCAATGTATTTGCTCCTTTGAAATATACGTTTAAACTCAAACATATTGCTACCCCTTTCTAAAGACATACCTATAATATAATTTATGGAATGAAAAATATATATTTCTTAAAGATTTTGGAACTCTTTATTAATGAAACTAGTATCAAAGTTTCCATTTATAAAATTTTGGTTATTTAATATTTTAAATTGAAAATCTATATTTGTATCGACGCCTTCTATTATAAATTCTCTGAGGGCCCTTCTCATTTTTCGTATTGCTTCTTCTCTATCTTTTCCAAACACAATAAGTTTTCCTATCATAGAGTCATATGTATGTGGAATTTTGTAACCTTGATAGGCAGCACTATCGATTCTGATTCCGTATCCTCCTGGAAGATGAATTGATTTTATAACTCCAGGGCAAGGCATGAAATTTTTATTGGGATTTTCTGCATTAATTCTACATTCAATAGCATGACCCTCAATTTTTATATCCTCTTGTTTATAAGAAAGTAATTCACCTGATGCAATTCTTATTTGAGCTTTAACCAAATCTACTCCAGTGATCATCTCAGTTATTGGATGCTCCACTTGAATGCGTGTATTCATCTCCATGAAATAATATTTTCCATACTTATCTAATAAAAACTCTATAGTGCCAGCATTTTTATAATTAATAGAGCTTGCGGCTTTAACTGCAACCTCACCCATTTGTTTTCTAAGTTCCTGCGTCATAGAGTATCCCGGAGCCTCTTCTATAACCTTCTGATTTCGCCTTTGGACGGAACAATCACGCTCACCAAGATGAATAACATTTCCGTGTTCATCTGCTAGTATTTGAAATTCTATATGTCTTGGTTCTTCAATGAATTTCTCCATGTACATTGTGTCATCACCAAAAGCAGTTTTTGACTCTGCTTTAGCAGTATTGTACGCGAGTATAAGATCTTCTACTTTTTTAACAACTCTTATACCTCGTCCTCCACCACCTGCCGAAGCTTTTATCATAACAGGGTACCCAATTTTCTCGGCAGAACTTATTGCATCTTCTTGCGTGGCAATCTCTCCATCAGAACCAGGAACGACTGGAACCCAAGCCTTTATCATAATCTCTCTCGCCTTTAACTTATTGCCCATATTGTCAATATTTTCAGAACTTGGTCCTATATATTTTATATTACATTCCTCACACATTTGAGCGAATTTACTATTTTCAGATAAAAACCCATAACCAGGATGAATTGCCTCTGCACCTGTAAGCACTGTAGCACTTAAGATGTTTTGCATATTTAGATAACTATCCTTAGATTTAGCCGGTCCTATACATATAGCCTCATCTGCCATTTGGGTATGGAGGGCATCTTTATCAATATCAGAGTATACTGCCACAGTTTGAATACCCATTTCATTACATGCCCGAATTATTCTTACTGCTATCTCACCTCTATTAGCAATTAATATCTTCTTAAACATATTATTTACCTTCCCTGCACTTAAATTATTTACTTAAGCATTATTTTAAATAATGGTTGTCCATACTCAATAATATCTTCATTAGAAACTAACACTTCTACAACTTCCCCATCTACTTCACTTTCAATTTGATTCATAAGCTTCATAGCTTCTAGAATGCAAAGTGTGTCTCCAATTTTAATCTTAGAGCCAACTTTTACAAAATTCTTAGATTCAGCACTAGGCGAAGAATACATAGTTCCCACAATAGGCGATTTAACTATAAATATATTTTCTTCGGGTATAATCAGCGCAGCATTTTGTAGTTTTCCTATATACATTTCAGGAGCTTCTATATTCCTCAATGTTAATGTTTCATTAATAACTTGCTCTACAGGTGGAGTATGTAACGGAATTCTTTCTAGCACCACCTGTTGCTCCTTTTTCTCCATCTTTATTGTAATACCCTCTGTGTCGATTTCAAAAGAAGTAATTTGCGAATCACTAACGCTCTTTATTAACTCTTGAATATTTTTATAATCCATAATTATCTACCATCCCATTTTTTTAATATTATAGTAGCATTGTGCCCACCAAATCCAAAGGAATTTGACATAACATATTAAGTTGCTATATAAATTTATTAATAGTTTCTTTTGCCTCATTAAACATTTCTTCTATAATTTCTTTGCAACTCTGCTCTTTCTTTACAAGTCCTGCGATTTGTCCTGCCATAATAGATCCCATTTCTATATCGCCTTCTTTTACCGCTTTTGGTAGACATCCGCGTCCGAGTTCTTCTAAGGCTGCTAATGAGGCGTTTTCCTTCTCCAGCTTTTGGAATTGCCTTGATAACCTATTTTTTAAAACCCTAATAGGATGACCAGTAGATCTTGCTGTAACAACTGAATCTATATCCTTGGCAGTAAGTATCTTATTTTTGTAATTTTCATGTATTGTACATTCATTTGCTACTAAAAACCTTGTTCCTACTTGAACTCCATGTACTCCAAGCATAAATACAGCAGCAACCCCACGTCCATCACCTATACCACCTGCTGCAATTACTGGGATATTAACTCCATCAACTACTTGAGGAACAAGTGCCATAGTTGTAAGTTCGCCAATATGTCCTCCTGATTCACAACCTTCTGCAATAACCGCATCTGCCCCTGCTCTTTCCATACGCTTAGCCAGCGCAACAGAAGCTACTACTGGTATTACTTTAATCCCATGAGACTTCCAAAGATCCATATATTTTCCAGGATTTCCTGCACCTGTAGTAACCACTTTAATACCTTCTTCACATACAAGATGTGCAATTCCTTCTGCATTCTCACTTAAAAGCATTATGTTAACACCAAACGGTTTATCTGTTAATTTCTTTGCTTTTCTAATTTCATCTCTTATATAATCAACTGGTGCATTGGCTGCAGCTATAATACCAAGTCCACCTGCATTAGATACCGCCGATGCTAAGCTACTATCTGCAACCCAAGCCATGCCACCTTGAATTATTGGATATTTTACACCTAAATCTTTAAAAAATATGGAATTAAACATTTGATAATTTTCCTTCTATGTATTTTACTATTCCTTTTATATCCTTAATGTTTTCTATATCTTCATTAGGTATTTCTATTTCAAATGCTTCTTCAAGTGACATTACTATTTCAAATATTTCAAGAGAATCTACACCTAAATCTTCTGCAAATTTTGCCTCCATTTTAACCTCTGCTGCATCTATTCCTAATTGTTCAACTATTACACTTCTAACTTTTTTAAATACCATTAATAATTCCTCCTAAAATTTTATTTATTAATTGTCCATTCTATTAATGAAGCTCCATAGGTTAATCCACCACCAAATCCTACAAGTATAATTTTATCTCCAGTTGTAATTAAATTATTTTTGTTCATTTCATCAAGTGCTATAGCAATACTTGCTGCTGAAGTATTTCCATATCTATCTAGATTCACAAAGAATTTATCTTTATCAGCCGTAAGTTTCCTAACAACAAACTCTATTATTCTGAAATTCGCCTGATGGCAAACAACATACTTAATATCATCCAGCGTACAATTATTTTCATCTAAAATTTCACTTATGCTACTGGCAATAGTTTTTACTGCAAATTTAAAAATCTCTTTACCATCCATACTTATTGTAGCTTTAAAATTGTCATGTCCTTTAGTAAAAGTATTTTTCACATCTACAGTTGGACAAGTTAAAACCTCTCCTTTATACCCTTCTGAAGCTGAATTAATAGAAATAATCCCTCGAGTGTTTCCTGACTCAAGCACTGCCGCTCCAGCACCATCTCCAAACAGTATGCAAGTATTTCTATCTGTCCAATCAACGATCTTTGATAACACTTCAGCCCCTATTATTAAAGCTCTTTTGCACTTACCCGTTCTAAGAAACTGCGTTGCAATATTAAGGGCAAATATAAACCCTGTACATGCTGCTGATATGTCAAATGCCATAGCATTAACTGCTCCGATGTTCCCTTGAACAATACACGCAGTTGCTGGTACAAACTGGTCTGGTGATGTACTTGCAAGAATTATTAAATCTATATCTGTGGCTTTAACCTTGGCATCTTTTAAAGCCCAAATAGCAGCCTTTGTTGCTAAATCTGAAGTATTTTCGCCTTGTGATATGTGTCTTTCCTTAATGCCCGTCATAGATACAATCCACTCATCAGAAGTATCTACAATTTCTGATAATTGATGATTAGTCATTATGTTTAGAGGAGCATAACTTCCTGTCCCAATTATTTGTACTTCTTTCATTAATTAATTCCTCCTTCATTAGCAGAAAATAGCCTTCCTTAAAATTTTGACCTATATCTACTATATAATTTAATAATTAACATTAGGTTAAGTTTTCTATATGTTTATGTTAAAACGTATAAAAAAAACTGTTATTACATTGCTAAGCTTTGTAATAACAGTCTTCTATTATAAAGTATATTTTAGTAATTTTTCAGGAATATTAATTCTCTTTTGCTGGATAAGCAATTGACTTGAACATACTATTAGTTTTGATATTTGAGATGAGGCAATTAATGCATTAGTTATGTCTCTCGTTAAGCTCTTTGGCTCTGAATTGTATTTTTTTTGTAACGTAAGCGCTAATTCTTCTACACTATTTCCATCCATATAAATATTGTTAAGATTTATCTTACCGCGAGTAAATAGCATTATTAACTTTACATGTAAGATTAATTCATAAAACAAATGTTCAAATGCACCTTTCTTATCATTCCCATCTCTGTGATATATACAAAAATAATCGCATGCAAAGTGGCATGTTACTCCTAAGGCTATTGAAAATTCCCTGTTTGAAATACTTTTACTCATTAATAATTCTGAATATTTATTAAGAATGTTTAAGCTTTCATCTAATGTGTGTTCCATATTAATGTCCTTATTAGTGAAATCCGGTTTTATATTGCCATATGCAAATGCTAACCTGTTTAGTTTAAAATTCGTTTGCTTTGAAATGTGCTTGTATAAGATTTGAGATATAAATAAGTGGGTATCAACTATCATAGAATTACACCTCCCTATGCTTATATTTTAACTCAAATTAATGTAAATTTAATTTAGATTGGGTTAAGGTATGGTTATCTTATTGTTAAAGATAAATATCCGCCTTAATGTCGTCTACCTTATTTTATTATCACCAAATTAAATCAAAAAAACTATTGACAAACTTTATCGTTGTAACTATAATGAGTACAACAGCAATTGTAATCGACACAGTTACATCAACAAGTATACTCTAATAACTTAATGCTTAAAATTAAAATCGGAAGGATGATATATATGAAAATAGTAATAATAGGTGCAAATGGGAATGTAGGTAAAGTGATTTTAAATGAAGCTCTATCAAGAAATTATGACGTTACAGCAGTTGTCCATAATAAATCTAACTATGTAAATGGGCACAAGAAACTAAAAATAACTCAGGCAGATGCATTTGATGAAAAAAGTTTAATAAATGCGATAAAAGGAAATGACGTTGTTATTAGTGCCTTTGGTCCTAAGTTAGGCGCAGAAGATAGTTTACTTTCTGTTACTAAAAATCTAATAAATGCAACAAAGAAAGCTCTAGTACATCGACTTATCTCTATAGGCGGAGCAGGAAGTCTTTACGTGGCTCCCGGATTGAAATTGAGTGATTCAGCAAGCTTTCCTACTGATTGGAAACCAATAAGTTCAGCACATGCTGATGCCTTAGAACTCTATAAAAATGAAACTGAACTAGACTGGACAGTTTTAAGTCCGGCAGCCCTATTTGAATCTGGAAATAAAACTGAAAAATACAAACTTGGCAAAGATAATTTAATTGTAGATGATCAAGGTTCAAGTAAAATTTCTTTTGAGGATTATGCAATTGCACTTCTTGATGAAGTTGCAAATCCAAAATTTTCTCGTGAAAGATTTACTATCGGATACTAATATTTTAGGAGGTTTAAAAATATGAAAAACAAAATATATTATGTTATGGATACAATGTGTGGCTGGTGTTATGGTTTTAGTGATGTTATTACTAAAATCCATCAAAAACATAAAGATAAATATGACTTCGAAATCATACCTGGTGGTATGTGGGTAGGCGATGAGGTTAAAAAAATGGACCCTCATTTAGGTGAATTTATAAAAACTAGCAATATTAGAGTGGAAGCTTTAACTAATATTCGTTTCGGTGAATCTTTTAATAAAAACGTATTAGATGGAAGCGGTAGAGTTCTCGATAGTATGCCAGGTGCAAAAGCAGTGGCTCTATTTCAAAAAATAAACAGAGATATGTCCTTTAACTTCCTAAAAAAAATACAAGAAGCTTTTTTTGTAAACGGGGACGATATGAATGATATTGCTGTCTATACTAAAATTGCCGAAAGTTTTGGTATTTCTAAAGAAGACTTTGAGAAAAGATTTCTTTCACAGGAATTGCAAGAAGAGGTCTTCGAATACTTTAACAAAGGCCAAAAACTAGGAGTAGAAAGTTTTCCAACACTTATTCTTGAAAAAGAAAATAAAAGAACAATCATAGCTCAAGGCTATACCAATTTTGATGAACTTGATAATATTCTACTAAATGAATAAAGTCTATGTTATAGTATTAAAAAGCAGACTTTAGATAAAAGGGGTTTTGGTCATGAAAATAAGTAGTCGATTCACAGTAGCAGTCCACATACTATCGATTCTATCCATTTACGCCAATCCATTGCCCACTTCAGATTATATTGCAGGGAGTGTGAATACCAACCCAGTAGTAATTAGAAGAATACTTGGAATGCTTAAAAATGCTGGGCTTGTTGATATGAAACGTGGAACAGGCGGTTCATATCTTACTAAGCATATTGAAGATATAACTTTACTAGAAGTATATAAAGCAGTAGAGGTAGTTGAAGATGGTGGTTTGTTTCAAATTCATCCAAATCCCAACCCCAACTGCCCCATAGGCGCAAACATTCAATCTGTTATCGAAGGCACTTTGTTTGATGCTCAAGAATCAATGGAAAATGTTCTAAGCAAAGTTACTATGCTTGATGTTGTTGGGGATATCAATAAAAAAATTGAATAATTCTTCTACTATTTCTTATAATATAACTCTGTTTCAATTAAGCTACATCGAAACAGAGCTATATTATATTTAAGTGATTTGGCATCACGTTCTGTAGTTACCCTTATTTAAACATATCCACTAACAATTAAAACTTGAGCCAAAACATATGTCAACATAATATATATATTCCCGTTTTTAAATCTGCCTTTAAAAGTGTAAAATCCTAACATATAGTCTGAGCATAAAAACGATAATGAGCCAATAAAAGGAAGAAAGAACGATATGCTCATCCCCACACTCCAAATACGTGTTAAACTAGCAAAACTCATTAATAAAATAACTACTGTATATATATAAGTAGGTATTTTCATATCCCCTAAATACCTTGTTAATTTTTTTAAAACAGTGTAGGCTCCTATAACGTATACTAGTATAATAATGTAAAACCACTCTGGTACATCTCTTTCAAAAGAAACCCCTTGTAAAAAAAGCAAAACATAACAAACATTTCCGATAAGGAAAGACCCTAGACCAAGAATAAAATTATTTTTCCCTTTTGGCCCCATTAAAAACACATCACCCATGAATCCAAATACTAATGCAACTATAATCAATTTGTTAACTTCTGCTACACTTAATATATAATAAATTAATAATAGCGGCATTAAAAATGGTTTAGTAAAATATCTCCCCTTATTGTATTCAATTTTAGTGAATAATATATGCATAACAAATGTTATACAAAATAATCCACCAACTATTAATTTAGTCAGCATAAAACCCTCCATAATCCCAATGGTATTTCATGTTTATTTTATGCATATTATATAATATTATTACATTAAATTCTCATAATCTCTAGCTCCATAAAGAATCCGCATTATTACCACTTGTTTTTCAGTTTCATTCACTAGGTTAAATACAATATAATTATCTACTATGAACTTACGATAACCTCTTATTTTTAATGCTTCGTCTAAAACATGACTACAAGAAAAAGGGAACTGACCTAACCTCATTATCCCAGTTTCTATTTTTTCCATCAAACGACTTGCGGCAGTTTCTGCAAATAATTTATTAACTATATACTCATAAATCTGATCTAAGTCATCCTCAGCAACTGGTGTGAATTTTACTTTGTATTCATTTATTTGCATGTTTTTTCCTCAACTTCTTGAAAACATCTTCGCCATCTAGTAAAGTCACTCCCTCTGAAATCTGGGCTTCAGCTTCAGCTAGTTTTTTGTAGACTCCTACTATGGCAAGTTGTGATTCATAAGTTTCCATACTCATTACAACCAAATCTCCATAACCGTTTTTAGTAATAAAAATAGGTTCTCGTTTTTTATGACACATCTCAGATATTTCACTTGTATTTCTCAAATCTTTTATTGGTCTTATTAGTGGCATAAAATATTACCTCTTATTTTATTTTAGTTCTTTTCATTATTATAGCATAATTATGTTCAAAATTCAGTAATCTCCACTCATATCTACTATCCATTTGTTAATTTAACTTAGATCTAATTATAAACAAAGTATAATATAATCCAAAAATGCTATTGACTGGTTATATAATTAGGAATATAATGAAATCGTATTCAAACAAGATTATTGTAACAAAACAATTAAGTTATAACTTTGATAATTAATTCAGTTATATGCTGATGAAATTATAAATAAATTTAATGGGGGATTAATTAATGAAAAGAAAAGTTTTAGCCACAGTAATATGTCTTATGCTGTCTTTAACAACAATTTCATGTTCTACCGCTAAAAATACAGCAGAACCGGCTTCAACTAAGAAAACAGCAGGTACCAAGATTCAACTTACCTACTGGTCATTTTTTGGTGGTGGAGAAGGTACTTACATGCAAACTATTGTTGATAATTACAACAAATCACAATCAGATATAGTAGTTAAAAATGTTATTCAAGCTTGGGGTACTCCATATTATACAAAACTTACGGCAGCAGTTGCTGCTGGAAAAGGACCTGATATAGGCGCAGCACACATTTCACAACTTCCAGCACTTGTTGAAAGCGGAACAGTCTATCCACTAGATAAATATGCGACGGATATTAAAATGGATTGGGGTAAATTCAATAAGAATATTTTATCATCAACCGTCTATGATGATGAACATTATGCAGTTCCACTAGATACCCATCCCTTCGTAATGTTTTATAATAAAACATTGTTAAAAAACGCAGGATTACTTAGTGCTGACGGAAAACCTATTATGGAACCTGGAGTTGAAGGATTCGAGAAATTCTTATCAACATTAAAATCAAAACTACCAGCAGGTGTGTATCCTTTGGCAGAGTCAAATTCCGGCGATGATATATACAGGCTATGGTATTCACTTTACGTTCAACAAGGTCCAACAACACTTTTAAGTGAAGATTTCAAGAAATCTAGCATTGATATGGAGAAAGCAGTTAAATCAGCTGACTTTGTTAAGAGCTTATTTACAAAAGGATATGTTCAAAAGAATCTTGCTGACTTCGTTAAAACTTTTTCATCAGGAAAAGCAGCTATAACCTTCACTGGTGGTTGGTGTACTCCTGTATTTGAGGGAATTAAGGGTTTATCGTTTGGAGCTTGTGAACTTCCAACACTAATGGGTAAAGCTGCTACCTGGGGAGATTCACATACTATTATTATTCCAGTTCAAAAAGATGAAGATAAAGAAAAACAAGAAGCAGCAATGAAATTTGCTAGTTTCGTTGCAGATAGTGCTCCAATTTGGGCTCAGGCTGGTCATATTCCAGCTTCAGATAAAGTTGTTGCCAGTGAAGAATTCAAAAAATTACCTTATATACAAGATTACGCAGAGGCAGCTAAACATGTAGTATTCTTCTCTAAAAGTACTACTAACTGGGCAATGTTTGATGTAATTAAAAAAGACCTCGATACTATATGGAATGGAAGCAAAGATTCAAAAACTGCACTTACAAAAATGGCATCAGATATAGACAACCTTGTAAAATAGATTAGATTTAATTGTAAAAGCCTTTGCCATGGTTGAGCTAATCAATCACGGCAAGGTTTTTATTCTAATGAATATTTCCATTAAATAAATTATAGGGGGTTTTACAATTTGAATAAAAAACATAAGGTCGTAATTGTCAGTACATTGTTTCTACTACCTTTTTCAATATTGTATTTAGTATTTACTATATACCCTATGCTTCAAGGGTTATATATGAGTTTTTACAAATGGAGTATTATTAGAAAAATTGATTTTGTAGGGTTACAAAACTATCAGAAAATGCTAGGTGATAGTGATTTCTGGGGAGCTTTACAAAACACAACATTTTTTGTTGTAGTATCAACACCTACAATGGTTATTATTGCATTACTATTAGCATTAATTTCTAATCGTAAATCAAAATTTATGAAATTATTTAGAGTAACCTTTTTTATACCTAGTGTATTAACTGTATCAGTGATTTCTTATTTAGCAATCTTTGTTCTCCAACCATATACCGGTTTGTTAAATTCGTTTTTACATCTTTGTGGTATTAAAGGAGAGCCCTTTTGGCTTGCAAATCAACATCTTGCATGGGTTTCTATAATTCTTACAACAATATGGTGGACAGTCGGTTTTAATATGATCTTATACTTATCGGCACTGCAAGATGTTTCTGAAGAAATATATGAAGCGGCGTCCCTTGACGGTGCTACTAAGTCCCAGATCTTTTTTAGTATAACACTACCACATCTTAAACCAATAACAAAAATCATAGTAATGCTTCAAGTTTTATCTTCGTTTAAAGTATTTTCACAGATATTGCTTATTACTAATGGTGGTCCAGGATCTTCAACAAGGCCAATCATTCAATATATATATGAAACAGGCTTTACTAAATCTAGTTTAGGCTACGCTTCAGCTCTATCCTATGGTTTGTTTTTAATTCTAGTTGTTGTAACCTTAATCCAATTTAGAGTAACTAGAGAAAAGGAGGTTTAGACTTATGAAATCAAAGAGAAATTATTCTGGTGTTGTTATTACAATATTCTCATTAATATTGGCATTTGTTTTCGTAATCCCACTAATATGGATGGTGTTTGTGTCCTTAAGACATGAAGGCGATATAATTAATAATGTATTAAGTTGGTTTAAACCGCCTTATTCTCTAATGACTTATCCAAAGGTTTTGCGTACTTCTGGAATGACAACCTGGATATTTAATAGTCTATTTATTTCAGTTGTATCCACAATAGCAACAGTTACTGTATCTTCAATGGCTGCCTATGCTCTTTCTAAAGTAATCAAAGGTAAATATAACAAATACATTATGTTATTCATTTTGTTTGGACTTATGTTACCTGGTGAGGCTACAATTATACCACTTTACCAGATTATCAAAAATTTTAATCTACTCGACTCATATGCAGGCATAATACTACCTGGTCTTGCATCTCCAATGGCCGTTATAATATTAAAGGGTTTTTTTGATGGAGTTCCATCGGAAATTTTAGATAGTGCCTCAATTGATGGTTGTGGTTTATTTAGAAGTTTTACAAGTATAGTACTTCCTCTTGCAAAACCAGCCCTTGCCTCAATTGCAATATTGACTTTCATAGGAAGCTGGAATAATTTCTTATGGCCGTTCTTATGTGTAACATCTGAAAAACTTTATACAATCCCACTTGGAATACCGATTTTTAATTCAAATTACACAAATGGATATGTTCTTCCGATGACGGTAAATTCAATTGCCTCAATCCCCGTAATCATTGTGTTTATCCTATTTGAAAAACAGATAATTAAGGGTGTAACAATGTCGGGCATAAAAGGTTAAAAGACATAAATTAAGGAGAATATAATGGAAAATAAAAAATATGTATTAGATGAATATCCAAGACCACAGTTTGCACGGGATGCTTGGGATAATTTAAATGGAATATGGAATTTTGCTTTTGACGATATAAATGTAGGTGAAACCCAAAAATGGTATAACGAAAAAGAATTTGATAAAAAAATTAATGTACCCTATGTTTACGAAAGTTTAGCTAGTGGTATTCATGATGAGTCTCACCACGCTAATGTATGGTATCAAAGAGAATTTCTATTAGATCCAAAGTACGATAAAAAAAGTATAATTCTTAATTTCCAAGGTGCAGATTATATAACCAAAGTATGGGTTAATGGAACTTATGTAGGCCTCCATAAAGGTAGTAGTAATAAATTTAAATTTGATGTAACAAAGCATGTAAAGTTTGGAGATGTAAATAATCTTGTAGTCAAATGTGAAGACTCGATAAGTACTTGTCAACCAAGGGGTAAACAAAGATGGCATGATGAAAACTATGCTTGTTGGTATGTTCAGTCTACTGGTATTTGGAAGACTGTATGGATGGAGTATTTAAATAATAGTAATCTTGAAATGGTTAAAATCACACCAAATATAGATGATGCAACAGCTTCTTTTGAATATTCATTAAGTAATTTCCGATCTGATATGGACCTTAGAGTGGTTACAGAGATATCTTTTAAAGGCAAAACAATCAGTGAGGTGTCAATAAAACCAGATCGAAGTTATTTCAAATTAATTGTTGATGTTACTAATGATTCATTAAACGATGGAGTACATTTGAAATTCTTGCTTTGGGATCCTCAAAACCCTAATTTGTATGATGTTAAATTTAAACTATATGGTGGAGAACTCTTATTAGATGAAGTAGGTTCCTACTTTGGAATGAGAAAAATATCAATAGATAATGGCAAAGTCCTACTTAACAATCATGAACTATACCAAAAATTGATACTTGATCAAGGTTATTGGCCAGATACGCTGCTAACCCCTCCTAGCGAAAATGCAATATTAGAAGATATCGATAAAACCTTAGCCATGGGTTTCAATGGAGTTAGAAAACACATGAAAGTTGAGGATGAAAGATATTTATATTGGTGTGACCAAAAGGGAGTATTAGTTTGGTCTGAATTTCCAGCGACCTATGAGTACAATGATGAAAGTATAAAAAATTTCATTCCGGAATGGCTTGATGTTGTAACTCAAAACTATAATCATCCATCTATTGTAGCTTGGGTTCCGATTAACGAATCCTGGGGAGTTCCTAATATTTTAGTAGATAAAAAGCAACAAAACTTTACCGAGGCTCTATACTATTTAACAAAATCTATTGACCAAACAAGGCCTGTAATTGTAAATGATGGCTGGGAGCATACGATTTCTGATATTTTAACTATTCATGACTATGAAGAACTTGGAAGTGTATTTGCAATAAAATATGTCGATAAAGATCTTGTTGTAAGTGATAAACTACTTAATACTAACAAGAAGTGCAATTTTGCTAATGGCTACTCTTATAAAGGGCAACCAATAATCATAAGTGAGTACGGTGGTATTGCATTTAAAAATAATGTAGGTTGGGGTTATGGAAATCAGGTAAAAACAGAAGAAGAATTTTTAACAAGATATATGTCTATTACAAATGAAATTAAAAGGCTTGGATATGCGTGTGGATATTGTTATACACAAATAACAGATGTTCAACAAGAGGTAAATGGATTACTATATGAAGATAGATCAGCAAAAATAAGTCTACCTAAGATAAAAATTATAAATGACAACATTGTTATATAACATACTGTTATTTCTCCTGAAAGTATCAACTATGACACAAATAAACGGTTTAATATTACAAGATTATTGTAATATTAAACCGTTTATGATATTATTTTCATATATTGTCTAGGGAGGTAACTAATTATGTTAAAATTGTCATTGGATGATCCTAAAAAACTAAGTCAAATAGGACGTGGGTTATCCTCAGAAATTAGAATTAATATCTTAAAGCTATTAGGTAAAAAGAATATGAATGTAGTTGAAATTGCACAAAATTTAAATATAGCAGTATCTACAGCTGCATTTAACATAAATATCCTTGATGAAGTTGGTCTTATTACAACACAATTTGAGTCGGGGAATAGGGGTACTAAGAAAATATGCAGTAAAAATTATGATGATGTAAGTATATCTCTATGCCAAAACTACAAATCAGATAAGGATTATGGCCTCTATAAGGTCGAAATGCCTTTAGGAAACTTTTCTGATTGTTTGATTTACCCAACTTGTGGTATTGCAGGAGCGGAAAAGATGATAGCAATTGAGGATGAACCAGGCGATTTTTTTGTTCCTGAAAGAATTAACGCTGAACTAATATGGTTTAGAAATGGTTATATAGAATATAAATTTTCTAGGGGTGAGCTTAATAGTAAAAGTGCATTAGTTGACAATTTACAATTTTCAATGGAAATTTGTTCCGAAGCACCTAACTATAATAATGAATGGCCCTCGGATATAACCATTTGGGTAAATGATGTTGAAGTAACAACATGGAATAGCCCTGGTGATTTTGGAGGAGTAAGAGGTAAATTAAATCCTGATTGGTGGTATGAATACGGTACGCAATATGGGATACTTAAAACTTGGGATATAACAAATGTTGGTACCTTTGAGGATGGAAGACATGTCTCTGATGTTAAGGTTGCAGATGTTCACCTTGATAATAACATTTTCATAAAGCTAAAAATCGGCATCAAGGAAAATGCTATTAATAAAGGTGGTATAAATTTATTTGGTAAAAAGTTTGGAAATTATGATCAATCAATTATAATGAAGGTTAAGTACAGCTTATTATAATATACTTATTAATGAATTGTACTAAAAAATATAAAGTCAATACTGCTTTAAAGTATTGACTCTACTTGTTATTTAATCTCTCTACCCGGCAAAACGGAATATAATATATCAAACTTAATTTCTGATACTTCCTTTAATGTTAAGTCTAATGAATCTATCTTTGCTTTCATCCATTTTTGTTTTGGATTTAAATCTAGCTCTATTTTTTTTAACCTGTCAATTATATCCTTAATCTCTTCTACATCTTTTTTATTTGATGCCATATCACTTTTTATAATAGTGATATCCCTATTAGCTTTATCTATTGTGGCTATAATACTCTTTCTATACTTTTCCATAAATATCACCTCCTATAACTAACTATGCAATATTTATGAACTATATTACTATTTTCATTAGAAAGTCAGGTTAATCATTGAATATTACTTCCGTATTGTAATAAAATTTTATTTACCATCCATTTTATATTTAAACTCGGGTTTTGTCAGAAATGTTAGCGCTATCCCAGTTACTTGCTGTTTTAGATTCGAACCTATTTAAATTAATTACAACATCATCTAATTTTCTTTCAATTCTTATCTGACCTTCTAATAGTTTATTTAATAAAGATTCTATTTCCTTATCCATATTATCACCTCAATTTTATATTATCTTATTATTTGTTTATTATTTTATTAGCTATATTTATGATTAGAATATAATGATGTAAATATACTAATAATTATAAGATAATAAAAAAACACCTAAATTAATTAGATGCTCTTAAATCTTAAATAATATCCACTTACATGTACCCAATTCATATTTCAATTCATATAACCTCTCAGACCCCTTAATTATTCCTTGGCACCTAAATACTAGCATATTATTACCTGCAAGCTTCTCCTTGTCAATTGTAATAACTTTATCTATTTTAATTACACTTATACTTTTATCATCATTTGAAATTCTAAATCTTATTGGATTTATTTTTCCTTCAGTATTTGTCCAACTAACTACCTCAATTGCTTTAGCTATTATTTTCATACTCTCCCCCAATTTCACGAACATCAGTTCGTAATTCTATTATATATTAATTAATGTATTTTTAATAGTAAATTAAAATACCTTTTTTAGAAATATATGTAGTAATTTTTATAATCGGAGGGGTTATTCTAAATTAGTTTGTATTTGGTTTTAATGTATTCTTTTCAATCAAAATAAATATTGCTATAAATACCTCATATACAATTAGAGTGTAGGCAAATCTCCATCCACCTTCCATAATTAATATGCCCATTTTTACAAATATACTTTGAGTTACAATAGAAATAAAAAATGGTATTAAACTCCAATGCCACCGTTTGAGCACACATGTAAATAATACTAATAGAAGAGCTTCAATTACATGATAGAAAAAAATAATTATGATACTGGATAGGTATAGGTTACCACATAGATTATTTACAAAGCCTATCTTGTAATATTGTTTCCCCATAAGTAATAGTATTGGAGCTGGAGTATGTATGATTACCATCGCAACAAAATAGAATGTTATTGCTCTTGTTAATCCATAACGTTTTTGTTTTAATCTATCGAACCATTTATAAGCAATTATTAGCAAGACCAAAACTGTAATAGCCGTCATATAATATCTCCACCAATGGTGCTCATATACTCTTATGTATACATACAAATAATCAATAAAGGTAAACAAAGCAATAAAAAATGAAATCCAAGTGTAACGACGTAAACTGGTCACCACTATAATGGCTGCCGCCGGGTAAAATGTCGTATTTAGTATTAGATGCCCTAGTAGATTTTGGGCCCAAGGGTCTATAAAGAAACCAGTTTTATATGAATAAGCATTAAATAAACCAAGCACCAAAAATTCACAAATCCACGTAAACCCAGCCATATATAAATAAAATACCAAAAGTGTTGAAACTCTATAAGTGTCTCTCTTCAAGTATATAGTGTAACCTGTACTTACTAACGAAATGATAGCTATAATAATATACCAGAATATATTTTGCATAATACACCTCTAAAATTTATTTTTAACACTTAAGATAAATAAAATATAAATCAGTAAACATATAAATATTATTATTTACTTTAACATTATAAAATATTCAATAAAGAGGCTACACTTTTTCAAAAAGAACCCGGCCCAAATTAAAACCCTACAATTTCAATGCCACCCACAAAACATGTATCTTCATAAACAGTACTATTTTGGTTATTATATAAATGAATTTTCACTTCGCCTAAAACTTCTTCTTTAATTATTTTTTGCATTTTTCCTTGCTCTGGAGCAATTAATTCTCCTGCTTCTTTTATATTTGCTTCTATTCTAAGCGTTTCTTTATTATTTTCTAATAATATTGATATCTTTTCATTAGTTATACTTTCAATTTTTAATTTACTATTATTATATGTTGCAAATCTATATTCCCTTCCATCAACAACTAAATTACATATGTATCCCATAAAACTTTTACTCATGAATGGAATATCAGCTATAGAACAAAAAATACTTGTGTTTATATTTTCAAAATTATTAGCTTGAATCCAAATATATTTTTTGGGAAAAGAATTCCCCCAATCTTTTTCGATATATCCTTTCCCATTGTTAATATCTATTTCTTCTTCATTAATTTTAATCATTCCATTAACAATATGATTCATGCTAACAATGCCATGATAACATTCCATTTTAGGTATATATGCAAAACATCCCATTATATTAGGGCTTAAAATGGACCTTTTGATAGGAGTTAATGAACCTAATTTTAATTTTCCTTCAATATGTAAATCTTCATCTAATAGTTTAATTGATATCATTGACTCAGTGAAAATATTTTCTCCTATCTGTAACCTAAAAGGACTATTGCTAATTTTAAAATCTTTGAGAGAATATTTTACATACCCTGTTTTTATAGTTTTCTTTTTATAATCATCTAAACTCACAAATATATATTGAACGAAACAATGAACATCATTATTAAATAAGCTAATACCAGGTATAAAACTTATAACCTTTTTTTCATCCTCTGAAATTTGCTTATAGTACCAGCCTTCAAAATATCCTTTACTTTTATTATTTCCTTGAAATAACATAGGATTCTTAATTTTATTCAACCACATCTATATCACCCTTCACCCTAATAATTCCCCTAACAAAATTCAACATAAAACCTATCAAATTATATTTGAATCAATTGTATTATTACTTTCTTTGTAGTGATTTAACCTAGTAACAGCAGGCCCTTCTATAATGTCTCCCTCAAAAGTAAATCTTGACCCATGGCAAGGACAATCCCAAGATCTTTCTGCATTATTCCATTTTAGTTCACACCCTAAATGTGTACATGTTATATCAACTATATGTAACTCACTATCTTTATCTCTATATGCACCATATCTTTCCCCATCAATCTGTACCATCTTTCCCTCATCATTTTTTAAATCAAAATTATATTGTCCAACCTGAAGTTTTCCTTTTATTAACTGCTTTGCAACATCAAAATTTTCTTTAGCGAAGTTCTTAATAACCTCAGCGGAAATATGACGTGATGGATTATATACCTCTTGATAAGGGCTTTCATTTTTAACTATAAGATCCCTCAGTATACCTGCAGCAGCTGTTCCATTCGTCATTCCCCATTCTCCATAACCAGTCGCAACATAAATATTTTCAGATGTTGAAGTAAGATTCCCTACATATGGGACACCATCTAATGTTATATAGTCTTGGGTTGACCATCTATATAGAAATTTTTCAACATCAAAGTTTTTTTCTGCATAATTTTTTAAATTAACATAGTGTTTAATCAAGTCACCACCATGAGCAGTTTTATGATCTTGCCCTCCAATAATTATCATCTGAGCATCATTATAATTTTGTGTCCTAAAATACCAACCAGCTTCACTTGCATCTACAAATGTACCTTTTGGCAATTTATCCTTTATTATTGCGGATATTACGTATGACCTTTGTGGCCTAAGTCTTGAAAAATATAATCCCAAACCATCATAAAAAGGAAAATGTGAAGCCAACACGACTTTTGAGGCTATTATTTTAAATCCTGTATCTGTTATTACCGTATATACTTTATCATGTTCTATATCTACAGCTCTTGTATTTTCATAAATTTGACTATCATTGCCACAAATATTTTCCGCAATTTTAAGAAGGTACTTTCTAGGATGAAATTGGGCCTGCTCCTCAAAGCATAATGCCCCCTTTATTGAAAATGGTAGATCTAAGTCTTTAATATATTTTGCTTTTATTCCTAGACTTTTAGCTGATGCAGCTTCTTCTATAAGCGTATCTACATATTTTTCATCTGTTGTATAAACATACGCTGGTAGCCTAGAAAAGTCACAATCAATATCATATTTCTTTACCATCTCTTCTATAAAATCTATAGCCCCTTCGTTAGCATCTGCATATTGTTTAGCTTTTTCACTCCCCATAGTATTAATTAAATTACTATATATTAAATCATGTTGCGATGTAACATAAGCTGTAGAATGCGCTGTAGTTCCTTGAACTATCTTATCAGCCTCAATTAAAGCAACTTTAAACCCTTCATTTTTCAGTAGTAAAGCTGTCGTAATTCCAGTAATTCCACCGCCTATAATTACTATATCAACTTTTATATCTTTATCTAAAGTTGGGTAATTTGGATCCTTTGTTGAATCAAGCCAATAAGATTTTGGTGTTAAAATATTGTTAATGCACATATTATTCTTTTCATCCATGAATTTACTCCCTTCCTTTAACATAATTAAACATATGTATTTTGTGTTTATATAGTCAAAAATATGTATTGTTTCAATACTTTAATTATCCATTAATTAAAGTAAAATAAGCGTTGATATTTAAATATATCAGCGCTTGTTTTTGTTGATTTAATTGTTATTTCTTACTATAAATTTCAATTCCATCTCTAGCTATCTGTTTTTCTATATTTTCATTTAACGAATCTAGAAAAACAATATCACAAGAATAAATTCCTATTATATCATTTATTTCTTCTACAATAATCCCTTTACTTTTACCTGCAAACCCTATACATAAATCTATATCTGAATTTATATTTTCTGTTTCTTTTGCTCTTGACCCAAATAATATTACTTTATCAATACTACTATTATTTTGGAAATAATTTATCAGGTTTTTATATACTTCTTTTTCAATACCATACATATCACATTACCACATTAGAAAGGTTAAATAATAGATTTTCTATTGCATCTGTATAATCACTTACTATCTTATTTTTAATTTTTTCATAATCCTGCTCATCATAAATATGTGATGTAGAGTTTCTTGATAATAAGATGTCATTCCAGATTTCTATATCATTAATTAATCCTTCCTTGAAGGCTTGCTTATAACAACCTCTTGGATTATTTATTTCTAGGCCTGAAGCCTTAAAGATCTTTGAGAGTAACTTCCAAGTTAAATCTTCTAATGTTTCATATTTTTTAATAATAGAATCTCTATATACTTCTACTGTTATATCATCTGGATCTTTTATATTATTAAAATTATCTGTTATATTCTTTAGATGGACTAACATTCTATATGCGTAGTTATATGATAATTTTATCGCTTCATCGTATTTATCTAATATTCCCATAATACTCAATCACCCTTCCTAAGTTATATATATTATTTTACCATATATAAACACATCAATTCTACTACTATTCTTATAGTATTTTATGAAGACATAGCTCCTTAACCGCTTCTTCAATCTCCATTAAATTTTTGCCAATGCCACTTTGTACAGCTACAACAATTGCTCCTTCAACAAAAGCTGAATCGAGAATTTTAACTTTTTTCTGCATTTCCTCGGGAAGTGTTTCAATAGCCATCTGCGCATTCATATATGCACTGCCAAGATCGAATAATATAACTACGCCATCTTCTGAGTATACTTGGTTTATGGCTAAAGTGATTTTATCCATATCAGTTCCTAGCTCATTCTCTTTAGTCCCTCCCGCAGCTATAATCGAAATATTGTCTATCATTTGAAGTGCTAACTCTTTTACTCCTTCTGCCACCTTGCTACTATGTGATATTAATACGATTCCTACCATACTACACCAGTCCTTCCTTTATGCCTTTTACTTGCTCAAAAATAGCATTTAATATTAAGTAACTGGAGGTTGCTCCTGCATCTTGATGACCAATACTTCTTTCTCCAAGATAACTTGCTCTTCCTTTTGTCGCTATTATAGTTTTTGTATATTCTACACCTTTAAGTGCTGCATCTTTTGAAGCTTTTAGAATATCCACTGAGGATAAACCCGCTTTTAGAGATTCTTTCATAACATCAATAGCTGGTGCAATAGCATCTATCATTGTTTTTTCTCCTATTTCAGCTTTACCTCTCATCATAACTCCACCTAAAGCGGCTTCCATTATTTTAATAAAATCTTCAATATCTATATTTTCTTTTCCATTAACTTCTCCAGCCGCTTTCATAAACGCTGTTCCATATAGTGGTCCTGATGCCCCCCCTACATTTGAAACTAAAGCCATTCCAGTCTTCTTAAGAATATCTCCAATGTCGACTCCATTATTATCCTTTAGCTTATCTTTAACAGCAATAAACCCTTTGTTCATGTTAATTCCATGATCTCCATCGCCTATAGCTGCATCTAATTCACACAAATAACTCTTATTTTCTTCAATTACATTTGCGATCTTATTTAATATTGAAATTACTTGTAATCCTGAAATACTCATCTTATTACCTCCCTATAACACCTTTAATGCAGGTGTATCTGCAGGTGCATCTAAAAGAACCTTTAGTTCATCATCAAGTTTTAATAATGTAACAGAAAATCCTGCCATCTCAAGAGCGGTCATATATTCTCCAACAAATGTTCTATAAACTTTAATTCCCTTTTCCGCCAAAAGCTTATGAACCCTTCTATTAGCAATATATAGTTCCATTAAAGGAGTAGCTGCAAGCCCATTAACCATAACTGCTACTTCAGAGCCTGACTCTAACGGCATATCAGCTAATATTTTCGATAGAAGTTGATCTACTACTTCATCAACAGGTTTAAGAGTTTCCCTATGGGTTCCTGGCTCTCCATGTATACCCATGCCAATCTCAACTTCATCTTCTGCTAAGGTAAAATTGGGTTTACCTGCAGCGGGAACTATGCAGGATGTTAAAGCCATTCCCATACTTCGTACATTTGCTATAACCTTTTGGGCTACTGCCTTAACCTCTTCTAAACTTGCTCCAGCTTCTGCTTTTGCTCCAGCAATTTTATGCACAAATACGGTTCCAGCTATCCCTCTTCTTCCTGCTGTAAAAAGACTATTTTCAACTGCTACATCATCATTAACAACAACAGTTTCAACTTTAATTCCATCCATTTCAGCCATTTCACTTGCCATTTCAAAATTCATTATATCTCCTGTATAGTTTTTAACCACTAAAAGAACTCCGCATCCCCCATCTACAGCTTTTACCGCTTCATAAATTGGGTTTGGAGTAGGCGACGTAAATACTGCTCCAGCAACTGCTGCATTTAACATTCCACTTCCTACATATCCACCATGTGCTGGTTCATGTCCACTTCCGCCACCACTAACTAATGCAACTTTTCCCAATATAGGAGAATTTGTTCTAACAAGTACACTTTCATTTTCAAGTTTTCTAACATATTGTGGATGTGCCATTACTATACCTTCAAGCATTTCCTCAACAACAAATTCTGGATTGTTAATTAATTTTTTCATTTATAACCGCCTCCATTTATTAAAAAAACTTAGTATACCTAATATATTCTATATAATATTGAACATTCCTCCAAATTATCTTGTTTTAACAACACAAAACAACCTCAACTAATCTTTACCTACTCAACTAAGTAAAAATAACCTTAGAACTTAAATTAAAGAACTAAGGTTATTTATATTTTAGTGTGTATCTGTATACCTAAATGAGGATTGTTCTCTGTTATTCATATCAAAATTTGATCAATTCTTTTGCTTAGTTACTTAAAGTATCCCTTAAAATTACCATCCGCTAATTTAGATAAACCACCATTGTTTAAATGTTTAATATAATCATTTTGAGTAACTACACGAACAATAAATGTTCTTTCTGATTGGTTTAATGCGTTATCTTTTACTGAAACTTTAACCGTATATATTCCATATACAGCTGTATTTACGCTCTGTGTAATTGTTGCTTTTGAAGTTATAGCACCATCTTTGTTATCAATTACTTTTATGCCTAGTGATTTTATTGGGTCAAATTTCGAGTTAATTCCAATCATTATATTATTTCCTGATATAACTGGCGGGGTTATATCATCTTTTACTGTTACATTAAATGTTTTTACTTGTGAATTATTTTTAGATATATCTGCTACAGTTGCTGTAACTATATATGTTCCAATTTTATCATAATTAAGTTTACTAACATCTAGTACTACATTACTAGTTATATCCCCATCTAAGTTATCTATTGCTTTTATATTTAATGCTTTTACTAGATCAGCACTCGAGTTTCCTAGAAGTATTGCACCATCTTGTCCTGTTATAACTGGAGGCGTAGTATCTATTATCCTTGTGAAAGAAAAAGTCTTGTAGTTAAATCCATCCCCCTCAACAAATACTCTTAAGTTTTGAACTCCTGCTTTTAAGTCTACAAACATAGGATTTGTTGTGTCTAGATAATTTTCCCAACTACCGTTTTTAATTAGTTCTATTCTACCTAATTCTTCACCTAGTCCATTTTGCAACACAGCTGCTGGGGTTGCTCCTGACGCTGTTGCATAATTAAAGTCTACCTGAAACTTACCCGCTGTCTTAACATCTACAGAATAATCTAAATATGATCCGGCAACAACACATCCAACGTCCTTAATCCCGTTCTTAGTTTCAATTAGATATCCTTTATCTTTAGAACCTGCAAAGAAGTTCTCAGCCGCAATTATTGTTTTATCTCCGGCTTTTGAAGATATAATCTCTTGTGGTGCTAATTTCTTAGCTATCTTTATTAACTTTAGTTCATATCCAGAATTACTAGCTTCGAATCTTAAAGTTTGTACACCAGCCTTGAGATTTACTGTGTCCTTCATGACTCCCGTGCTACCCCAAAGGTTCCCAACACTAAGTGAACATATATCTCCAACTATTGTAGTATTCGCTCCACCACTTACCTTAATTGCATTTGGCGAACCACTACTATTAGCCACTTCATAGCTTATAGTGTACTCTCCAGCTGCTTTTACATCAAGATAATAATCCATTCTATTTCCTGCGACTACATTGGTAGCCAAAGATCCTATTTTTCTATACGCATCAGCTTCTGTTAAAGTTATCTCTGTATCACCTAATGCAATTTGACTAGTAGGTGAAGTTGCGCTAGCTTGACAGTTAATATCAGTTGTTAGCGTGTTTCCTGAGGTTGAATCACTATTATATGAGGATTCTAATAAATTCACTGTAAATTTTAAATCTTCATAATATGAAGTATTGGCCCAAGTTAAATTTATCTTAACATGAGTTGAATCTACATATTCCTTTGTACCCGCGCTCACAAACCCATTGGATACCATATCTCCTGATAGTGTAATATTATTTATCTTATCTTCAATAAATGTCCCACCAGTTAAATCCAACACTATATTTGAAGTTTTAGCTTGAATTTTAGAGTTGGCAGGTACATTTGATGTTAAAATAGGATCCGGAAGAGGTACAATACTTGTATCTGGAGTCCACTGGTAAGTTGCTACATTTTGTGCTGGAATTGTAGCTAATATTTGTGTCCCATTGTTTAGTATCTTAAATGTTTGATCCTTATCAGTTTGGTTTATAACAACTGTAGCTATTGTACCATCTGTATTCTTAAAGGAAACATTAGTAACAGTATCTTTTGAACCATAGTTACTATCAATTCTCACTGCACCAGGTCTTACAAATTTAGAAAATTGTCCTTCTATATAATATTCTGGACATGCCCAATAATTATTTGGAGTGTTTGCATCTCTAACAAACATAGTAGGGTCTGGTGTCCCTGGCCATTGGTGTGGAGATATATTACTATCTAACATAGTTACGCACGAAGTATAACTTTGAGCATAATTTCTGAAATAATTAGCTATCTCATCAGCACCTTTTGTTCCCCATACAGCTCTTTCTGTAAGATGAATTTCTTTGTTTGGGTACAGGTTATGAATATCGGTCATAGCTGTTGGAACTCCACCATAAGGGTGAAACGCAATTCCATCTACTCCATTTGCACCATCTATTACTTTCGGTACATAGCTAGCCGCGCCATCAAAATTATGATCAAAAGCCCAAATTTTAGGGGCAATATTCTTAGATTTAAGAATACTACTCTCAGAGATATCTTTCTTTAATTCTAATGACAATAATCTTTCTTGCTCTGAAGAAATTGCACAACTCGGATAATTAATTTCAAGCATAGGTTCATTCTGAAGAGTCATTGCATATATTGGAATACCTAATTTTGCATATTCCTCAAGATATCTTGTATAATACATAGCCAAATCGTTAATATGTGCATCACTTAATTTTCCACCTCGAAGAAGTAATCCATCACTGTTATTAAAGGATTTACTGCTAGAAGTTTCTTCCTTCATCCATCCCGGTGGAGTCCATGAAGATGCAAACAATTTTATATTTGGATTTAATTCTAAAGTTTCTTTAATTGTTGCTATAGTTCCATCGTCAATATCTGATTTTATTGAAAATCCTTTTTTGCTAGTATTTTTCCAGTCCGGACCATTAACTCCTGGAACATTATCAAAATAAGTGTGGAATACATCCCCTGTAAAATCAGGAGTTCCTATTGTTACTCTCATAAGGCTCATTCCAGCCCCAACTGCAGGGTCAACAAGTTTTTTCAAAAAGTCTTTTTTTACTTTTGGTGACAATCTATTAAGGTTAGCTATTGTGGATCCTTCTATTGAAGTTCCGACTCCCAAAATGCTCTGATATTTCTTTGAATCATCTACCTTTATAGTAGTTACTTCATTTGTTGTACCAGGCTTAGTTATATCAATTTTCCCCTTAGGAGAAAGCTTGTTTGGTATTTCTTTTGCTGAGTCATACCAGCTTTGACTTGCAGGTTGTACAGCTGAGCTCATAGTTACACTTACTGCATCTTTATTAATTACATCTCCTGTAGATGTAATCGGAATAGGAGCAGGCGGTTCCACATATGCCCCTACTTTTATAAGCTTAAACCAATTAAAATTGAATCCATTTGCTGTTGCCTTAAACGCTAATGTCTGCTTTCCAGCCTTTAAGTTTACATGGTTGCTATTTGTCGTAGATATAGTAGCATATGTTTGCCAACCATTTCCAGGAACAAAAGGAAAACCTACTGTTGTAAGTAATGTAGAGCCTAGAGACAGTGTAGCCCCACACCCGTTTGCATTGCCCCAGTTATTAGGATCAGCAACTGCAACTCTAAAATCTACTTGATATTGTCCATCTTCCTTTACATTAACATAATAATTTGTAAATGTACTAGCATCAATATTACCCACATCTAGTCCGCCTTCGCTACAGGTTTCAGTTTTTGCATTACCACTAATAAAAGCCTCAGCTTCTATTGTCCCAGGGACTGGTAATGATGTATCTACAACTGGTGGAACAACTGGTTTTATTGGCAACTTATATTCATTAGTTGTAGTATCATTACCTTTTTTGAGTCCATATCCATAATTAAATAAATTTGAAGCTTTTGATGGGTCAAATTTATTTACTATATCCTTACCATACCAAGGCCATGTTATTGGTAGCTTGCCAGTAAAGTCATATTTTCCAAATAAAACTTCTGCAACTCCCTGCCCTTCTGTTCCCGGAAGCCATGCTTCAACAATTCCATCTAAATTATCTATTTGATCAGCTATAGTAATAGGTCTTCCTGTTACTAAAACTGCAACAATTGGAGTATTCGGATGATCACGTTTAACATTATTAATAGTTGCAATATCAGTCGCATCTAAAGTTAATGCATCTGCTGATTTATCTCCATCTGTTTCAGCATAAGGAGTTTCACCAATAACTACAATTGCAGCATCATAATCTCCTGTAGCTACACCATTTTTGTTATAACCTATTTTAACGTTTTTACCAACCGTACTTTTAATTCCCTGTAGAATAGTTGTACCAGGTGTCACATTACCAGTTTGACCTTGCCATGAAATTGTCCACCCACCTGATTGTGTTCCAATATCATTTGCACTTTTACCTGCTACAAGAATACTCTTCTTTCGTTTTAACTTTCCTACAATATCTCTATCATTCTTAAGTAAAACTAAAGATTCTCTCACTGCTTGACTTGCAATATCTCTATGTGCTTGTGAACCAACAGTAGTTAGTAAATCTCTTTGAGCATATGGGTCTTCAAATAATCCCATTTCAATTTTAATTCTTAGAATTCTTGATACAGCATCATTAATTCTTGTTTCAGTTACACCACTTCCTGGTGTAACTTTTTCATCCGCTTCTAAAGTCTTTAAAGTAGGAATAAAAGTTCTCCAAGTATTTGGTACCATAGCCATATCCATACCTGCATTAATAGAAGTTTTTATTTTTTGAGCATCTGTTGTTTCTGCAACTTGCGCTATGCCTTCCCAATCTGAAACCACAATACCAGTAAACCCTAGTCCACCCTTACTAACATCACCTTTTAATATCTTGGTGATTACATCTGCATTACCATGGCATTTTACTCCATTTATGCTGTTATAAGATACCATAATGGTTCTTACTCCAGCTGCAATAGCTGCTTTATAAGGTGGAAGTAATTCATTTTTTAATATTGTATTATTTAATAACTCACCATTTGAATTAACCTTTACCGTTCCATTATTATTAAAAGAATCAGGTATTAAAGCATTACCTTGGTTAATCCCGTCTGTGGTTAACCCCTCTCCTAAAAAGTGTTTTGCAGTTGCAATAATTTTATCTGGTCGTTTGAGCGTTACATCTGGATTATCACCTTGCAATCCCTTAATATAAGCTGTTCCCAAAGTAGAAACTAAATTAGAATTTTCACCAAAAGATTCATATGTCCTTCCCCATCTTTCATTATGTGGTACTCCAAGCACTGTAGAAAATGCCCAATTTACACCTGTAGCTCTTACCTCCGATGCAGTTGCTTGTCCAATTTTTTCTACTATCCTTGCATCTTTTGAAGCTCCAAGCCCTATATTATGAGGGAATATTGTTGCTCCAACTAAATTATTATCTCCATGTACTGCATCTACTCCATATAGTATGGGAATTCCAAGCCTTGACTCAGTCGCGGCCTTTTGAAATCCATCTGTCATATCCGCCCATCCCACCGCCGTGTTTGGTGTGGGAACTGATCCACCCCCACTTAAAATAGAGCCTAAAGAAAAGGTTGTAACATCTTTAGTTGTGGCTGAAGCCCTCTCTGCTTGTACCATTTGTCCGATTTTTTCATCTATTGTCATTTTTGATAGTAAATCTTTTACTCTAATATCAACTGTTTGACTTTGATCCATATATATAGGAGTGCTATCTGCTAAAACCGTAGAAAAGTTCGCACTACTAAATATCATCGAAAAAGTCAGAATCATAGATAACCATTTTTTCAACATGTATTTCCCCCTTTTTTTAATTTGTTCATTTCTAAACGTTTTCATTTGTGTCATGAAAACTTTTACATTAATTCAATATGTTAACATTATTATATCACTTTAAACACCCTTTTTAAATGTAAGTTCCAAAAAAATAGAGCAAACAGATAACTTAATATCCGTTAACTCTAATTTTATGCTTCTTCTATTATTAAAGTAAATATGCTCCTTCTTCTATAAGCCTAGCTCTCAGATACTGTACATCAATCGCATGTACATCTACCACCATATGCTTTAAAGAATGATCAGCATCAATTCCAGCAGCTTCTCCCATAGCAAGACATACTGCCATTACAAGTAATCCAAATCATCATATCCACTTACAAATATTATTTTAGTATTATTCCCAGACTCTCTTATCTTTTTAGCAAGCAACATCCCATCCATTTGAGGCATTCTAATATCTGACAAAACAATATCAGGCTTTTGTTTTAATATAAGATCAATCTAACATTACCTTTGATTATTATGCTTATATCTTTTGGATAGCTTAACTCTTTAAAACTATATTTCTACATTTTTTTCCAATTACCTTTATATTAGCTAACAGAACTTTTTCACGTCGTCACTAATTTCTGTAACGATACAATAAAAACCTTACTGTAAATTGTTTGCAATAGCAATAACTAAGGCATTTTTATAAAACAAAAGGCACCCTTCTAAATGAACCGACACCTGTCAAGTAGACACGTAAAATAATTAAAAATGTATAAGATGATGCGATCAAATTGTTGGTCGCATTTCTTATGCAGTGTGTTTGTTCTTCTTTGCTTCT
>NZ_JAHLEB010000023.1 GCF_018861735.1 Clostridium lacusfryxellense
GTGCCCTTGGCCTTGCAACACCTACAGCAATAATGGTGGGAACGGGAAAAGGTGCAGAGTATGGAGTACTTATAAAAAGTGGTACAGCGCTTGAAACTGCACATAAAATTCGAACTATAGTATTTGATAAGACAGGAACACTTACTGAGGGAAAACCAAAAGTAACAGATATAGTTACAATAGACGGTCTATCACAGGAATCCTTACTTCAAATAGCAGCCTCTGCAGAAAAAGGATCTGAGCATCCATTAGGTGAGGCTATAGTTAAAGATGCAGAAGAAAAATCACTAGAATTTAAAAAGGTAGATAGCTTTAAAGCTATACCTGGTTATGGAATAGAAGTTAGTATAGATGGTAATAAAATAATACTAGGAAATAGAAAACTTATGATTGACCGTGAAATTTCTTTAGAAAAATTAGAAGACGTTTCAAACAGACTAGCTGAAGAAGGCAAGACTCCGATGTATATTGTCATAGAAAATAAGTTAAGCGGAATAATTGCAGTTGCAGACACTGTTAAAGAAAATAGTAAAAAAGCTATAGAAAGACTTCATAGCATGGGAATAGAAGTTGCCATGATAACTGGTGATAACAAAAGGACTGCAGCAGCTATTGGAAGACAAGTTGGCATTGATAGAATATTAGCTGAAGTTTTACCTGAAGATAAGGCAAATGAAGTTAAAAAACTTCAAGCAGAAGGTAAAAAGGTTGCTATGGTTGGGGATGGCATTAATGATGCACCTGCACTTGCTCAAGCTGATATTGGTATAGCTATAGGATCAGGTACAGACGTTGCAATGGAATCAGCGGACATAGTTCTCATGAGAAGCGATTTAATGGATGTACCTACAGCTCTACAATTAAGTAAAGAAACTATAACAAATATAAAGCAAAATTTATTTTGGGCGTTTGGATACAATATATTAGGAATACCAGTAGCGATGGGAGTACTACACTTATTTGGAGGTCCACTTCTAAATCCTATTATCGCGGCACTTGCAATGAGTTTTAGTTCAGTTTCCGTATTAACAAATGCCCTGCGTTTAAAAGGCTTTAAACCAAAAGGATCTATCAATGGTGAAACAAATATGTTAAAAAGAGTAATTTCAAGGTATTTAGTTTATATCATGTACTTCTTAGGTGTAGGCATGGTATCCAGCGGGATAGTTTTGATGCCATTTAATAAGACTAGATATGGAACAATATTAGTAATAGGTTTGTTACTATTTAGCACAGGCTCATTTATAAATGAAGTAATAATAGATAAAAAGCATTTATCCCTGAATGAAAGTATAAAGTTAGTAATAGTTTCACTTACTTTAGCTATAGGAATAGGTATGATTAGTGGTGGTATTGCTCATTTTAAAGAAAGTCCAGTTTACGTATCATATTTAATACCTATTGGAATAATGGTATCTCTCATTAGTTTTAAGATAAAAAATGCATTTGAGCTAACTAGAAAACAATATGCAAAATTAATTATAATTTTTCTTATAGTTGCAATTGTGTTGTTCATTGTTTTATCTATTAGTGCTAATTCTATGTTGATAAATACAGTACCTGGCGGGGATATATTTAAAAAGCATATGTAAATCTATATTTTATACTAGGCACCATTTTAAAGTGGTAATTAGCATTAGTTAGTATTCCTTTTCATTAAAGCTTAATAATAATTATTATATACAATTTAAGATAAAATATAAAAAACATAAATTGAAAGGAGAAATTAAAATGAAGAAGAAAATATTAGTAGAAGGTATGAGCTGTGGACATTGCTCTAATCATGTTAGTGAGGCTCTAAAGGAGATTGGAGCAAAAGACGTGGAGGTAAGTCTTGATAAAAAACTTGCTACGGCTGAAATAAGTGAAGATATTACTGATGAAGCTATTAAGGTAGCTATTGAAGAGGCCGGATATGATGTTGTAGGAATACAAAAAGCATAAACAGAAACAATTATTAAATTTAAACATACAAATATTCAAGTATTATGCACCTAATAATTAAGTTAAAGTTAACTAAAAACTAACTAAATACCGCAAGGGACTCCTCCCTTATGCGGTATTTTGCTTTTCTAAACTAAAGTTTATATAATATCCATCTACAAGTCCCCAACTCATACTTAAGTTCATAAATCCTTTCTGCTCCTTTGAGTAAACTTCGGCAAGTATAAACTCGCATAAAATTCCATGCAAGCTTTTCATTCTCTATACTGATAATTTTATCCCTCAAGGTGGTAACTCATTAAAAGGATGTAAGTTAAAATTTGGCATTTGATTTTATGATTATAATACATATTTTCTTAAAAGGGCAGATAAATTTACTTCTATTAAATAAGAAAGAATTTAGACACATATGTCCTACAGGTTTTATTTTTTTAGTAATTAAAATTCTAAGCTAACTCTAATGCCTTTTTAATTTGTTTTTAATAAATAAAATATATATTTATATGGATAAATATATATTTTATATTATAAATGGGTAGGTGGGTTAGGACAATGATGCATTTAATACAGAATTTTGATAATTTCATATTATTGTATATAAAAGATAATATGCATGGACCTATTATTGATAAAGTTATGGTTGTATCATCATACTTAGGTAATGGAGGTATGGTCTGGATTATAATAATAGCACTACTTGTAATTAGCAAAAAATATAGGAGAATAGGTTTTATGGTTTTAGCAGCTTTAATACTAAGCACAATTTTAGGAGACATAGTATTAAAAAATGTTGTTAAGCGTATACGGCCATCAGCAACTATACCAGCAATTAATCTTTTAATTGCAAGGCCTCTATCTTATTCATTTCCATCAGGTCATACGACTTCCTCATTTGCAGTTGCAGGAATACTAGCAAGATATTTCAAAGATTATGCAGTTGAATTTTTCAGCTTAGCGTCTTTGATAGCTTTTTCAAGATTATATTTATATGTGCATTATCCTACAGATATTTTAGGCGGTATAATTTTGGGACTTATATGCAGTGGAATAATAATTTATGTATTTAATAAAGTAAGTTATTTAAATAATAATAAGACGCCCGATATATTGGAGAAGGAATAGAGAAATATTCAATAACATTATTGTTACTTTGCTTTAAGAAAGATACGAAAGAAAAGGTTATGGCAATATTTACTTTCTTCTTAAACTCTCATTTTAAAAATAATCATATCTTTGTTCTTGAATTAATAAAAGTAATCAAATTTAGAATATACACCCCTTTTATTCACTATTTATAGCTTTATACATGTCATTTTAACATAGTATAATACTTCCTAAAAAACAATATAATAGAAATTTTATAATATAATTAGCATAAAATCTCTTACTAATATTAAAAAATAAGAAACATAATCTTCTTGTCAAGGGAGGACTATGTTTCTTATTTTATGTTGTATGGGTTTTAATTTAAGATATAGGTTTATTGGTTTTAAGATCAATATGAATGGGTTTATAAGAATATTATTAAATTAAGTTTAATCTTTTTTGTATTTACTTTTTATATTCTCACACCGAATAAATGTGTTGCACATTGAACAGTTATAACTTCTTGATATCACATTGTAAACTTCTCCTTTTTCTTTGATTTCTTTTTCAAACATTGAGACTACAGCATCTGTTAAGACTCTGCAGTTTGGACAAAGTTCATTAGTCATTTTAACAACCTCCAATTAACTTTATTTATATTATTTTCATAAAGTATACTACTATAACCTTGAAAATGCATGAAAATTTAATTTAAAATTTTATAATTCTCTATTAACTTAAAATATATTATTTGAATCAAAAGTAAAATAAAACCCATACAACATAATAATAGGTTATAAAACAAAAAAACATCTAGAGCACCAGATGTTTTTTTTGTTTTACAATTATCAATATTTATATTTAACTACAACTTGTGGGTCATATAAAAAACTACATCTATGGGTATATGACAAATGTAAGCACTAAATATTTTCAAGATTATCTTGGATTCTTTACTTATATTAGGAATTGGAGAGTATCCAATGGCAATTACCCATCATCTATGAAAGATACAGAACAAATATTTATAGAAATGCTTAAAGTCAGAGCAAAATATACTGTTAGAAATCAAAATTATATGTAATTTGCAAGGCTCATGTTCTAAAAAAATATAGAAAACTCGCATTGTATAGTCTTGTAAGTCTAATATTGAAACTTCCAGATATTGATAACATCATATATGAATTGATTATTTCTGACAGGCAGCCGCTTAAGTTAATTTTATTATTTGCCCTGTCTACTTGACAGGGGGCAGTTCAATATTATATTGAATGCCCTTTGATCGTTTAAAGCTGAGCACCTTTTTATATGGAATATTCATTATTAATAGTATAATTAATATAAATATATAAATATATTGCTTCACAGTAGTAATAAACTGCGAATAATTGTGTTAATAACATAGTGGATAAAGTCCACGCTGGGAGAGTGTTACTTATGTTTTGGAAATTAGCCTTTTTGGTATTAGTATTTTGCTGTATTTCTTACAAACTTTGTTTTTTAATCTTTAAAAAGATTAATTTAAAGAGGTATATTAAAAAAAATAAAATTACCTATATTATCTTAATTTTAATATCATTAATAATATGGATTATTTCACATACAATATCTGATAATATCAGGTTAAACACTACTGGAAGCATATATATAAGATATATACTAGTTGGTATTATCGCAGGTTTTTTCACAAGATTATTTACAGAATTATCAAATCTTAGAGCATGATTATAATATCTTCATTTAAATTCCATTGATTTTTCCATTCTTTAATCAACCAATAATTAATGATTAGTTCGGAACATTTATATATGGTGAATATATCTTAAAACTACGATTTATACAAATTTGTAAAAAACTGCGAATGGAAGATTATTTATATTAGGGGAGGTTTAGATGATGGACTTGAAGTCAGGGATTTCTGAAATTATTGGTATTAAAGCCGATGATATACCAGCTTCAATCGAATACAAGGTAATAGAATCCATAAAAGAAGATGAGTATAAGAGACAGCATGATCACCTTAATTACACATTACAGCATCTTTAAACTACATTTAAAGATGCTGTAAAAAAAAGCGGTGGCAAATTTATTGTTTGCCACCGCTTTGCCACCGCTCTTTAAAAGGACTCTGCTTATAGACTTACTCACACCATAAAAACACTATGTTTAATGCATAGTGTTTTTTATTTTTTTGACTTTTTTACAGCAGAAAAGTTCTTTGAATTTTTAAACTAAATCATTAATTGTTCTTCTAAAATCCTAAAAAATCACAAATAATACATAGTTGTATAATGGTAGGTAATAATAATTCTATACAATATTTATATAAATGAAAATATATGTTGACACCGTTTACCTAACATGTTAGCATGTATTTATACTAACTAACATGTTAGACAAAGCAATAACATTATATTATAGGGGGCTCATATTATGAACACTATTAACATTATTTTAGGTGTAATTTTAATTCTAACATTTTTTGGAATGGTATGGTACTGTGTGAAGGGTTATAACCTTATGGTTGGTTTCTTCATTATGTCTGTACTCTGGGTAGCAATCGCATTAATTGGAAATGCTATCTCACCGAACCCTGCTATCGTTGGAAAATCGACTATTGATGTTCTTACGAATGTATTTCAAACAGGTCCTGAAAACTATGGTAAAGCAATTCTCGTAAACATATTCTTTGGCGCTTTCTTTGGAAGAATATTAATTGACACAGGAATAGCAGCAACCTTAATTCGTAAGGTAGTTGAGCTTGGTGGTGATAAACCAAGAATAACAATGGCACTTTTATGTACTGTTACAGCAGTTATTTTTACATCCATGACAGGAATTGGACCAGTTATTTCTATAGCGGTAATCATATTGCCTATTATGCTATCCCTAGGAATTCCTTCTCCAATTGCTATGTTCGCATTTATCGGTTCTATTATGGCAGGTATTTTTGCTAATATTGTTAACTTCAAACAGTATCAAGCTATTTTTGCAACTGCAAATAAGGATTATGCAAGTTATGACTATAATCAATACTTCGGGTTTGGTGTAATTGCAGCAGTGGTTGCTTTGGTTGTTGTACTAATTGTGGCTAATATCTCAATGAACAAGAAAAAGGCATCTCATTCATGGGCAGCATCACCTGATTCTGGAAGTGCAACAAATGCACCCGCAATTTCATGGATATCTGTTATACTTCCAGTAATCGGAGTGGTAGCATTTAAAATTCCAATTATTTTTGGATTTATCTTTGCTGGGTTATTTGCATTGGTAACCTGTGGAAAACTTAAAGGTGGATTTACAAAGGTGTGTGGAATGCTTGCGAAGCAATTTGCTGATGGAGCAATTGATGTAGCACCAATGGTTGGTTTCTTATTAGCACTAGCTATGTTTAATAATACCGCAACTTTTGTTGCTCCTTATTTTAAGACCTTACTTGGAGGAGTAATTCCTCAAAGTGCATTGGTATTATGTATAGTATTTGCATTACTTACACCACTTGGATTCTTCCGTGGACCTATGAATTTAGTTGGATCTGGTGCTGCACTCTTAGCAGTAGTTGTATCAGTAACAGCTTGGCCAGTTCAATTCTTGTTTCCACTATTTGCAATAACAACTATTGCTCCTCAGCACTTAGATATTACTCAGTCATGGGTTGCATGGGGATTTGGTTACACAAAGGTAAAAACAAAGGATTACATGAAAATGTCAATACCAACTGGATGGATTGTTGGAATTATTCTTTGTATTGTTGTATACATTAAATATGGTAATTTGGTTTAAAATAATTTATAAAAACAATTCAATACAACCGGCCGCTACAATATTGTGGTAGCCGGTTATTCAAACTAATATAGAATAAAATTAAGATTGGATGGTGCAGGTATGGGAAGAAAGGTTAGAATGGGTATAGATGTAGGTGGCACGCACACAAAGGCGGTAGCTATTGATAATGAAACTCATGATATTATTGGGAAGTCATCAGTTAAGACTACTCATGATGACAAAAGAGGAGTAGCTGCAGGTGTTGTAAAATGCTTTATGAATTGTCTTTCTGAAAATAATATTAGTCCAGAAGACGTGGTATTTGTTGCGCATAGTACAACGCAGGCAACCAATGCACTTATCGAAGGAGATGTTGCAAAGGTTGGCATCATCGGTATGGGTAAAGGTTTATTTGAAAGCTATTTAGCAAAAAAACAAACAAAATTAAACAATATAGATTTAGGCAATGGAAAAGAAATTAGAATAATTAATAGTTTTATTAGGACGAAGGGTATGACTGAGGAATCACTACAACAGTTACTCGCTGATATTAAAAATCAGGGAGCAGAGGTAGCCGTTTCATCCATGGCCTTTGGTGTGGATGATGGAAGACCTGAAAGAATGGTTTTTGAAGTGGCAGATAAAATAGGAATTCCTACTACTATGGCTTCTGATATTACGAAGCTATATGGATTAACAAGAAGGACAAGAACAGCGGCAATTAATGCAAGTATTCTTCCGAAAATGCTAGATACAGCCAATTCAACAGAGCAGGCAGTTAGAGAAGCTGGAGTTAACGTACCTTTGATGATAATGAGGGGTGACGGCGGCGTTATGGAAATTAGCGAAATGAAAAAGCGCCCTGTGCTAACTATGCTTTCTGGTCCAGCGGCTTCTGTTATGGGATCTTTGATGTATTTAAGAGCTTCTAATGGTGTATATTTTGAGGTAGGTGGTACAACTACTAATATCGGAGTTATTAAAAATGGAAGACCTGCTATTGATTATTCTATAGTTGGTGGTCATCCTACATACATTAGTTCACTAGATGTGCAAGTTCTTGGTTGTGCTGGAGGTTCCATGGTTCGTGCTAATAAAAACGGAATAGTAGATGTTGGACCAAGGTCTGCGCATATTGCAGGACTAGATTACAGCGTATTTACAGATGTTGAGAAAGTTAAAGGTCCACAGGTAGAATTTTTCTCGCCAAAACCAGGTGATCCATCAGATTATGTAGCAATAAAAATGGAAAACGGTGAGAAGGTAACCATAACAAATTCCTGCGCAGCCAATGTGCTTGGACTAGTAAAACCTGAACATTTCTCCTATGGTCAAGTAGAGTCTGCAAGAAAGTGTATGCAGGCATTAGCTGATTATTGTGGAACAACTGTTGAAGATATCGCAAAACAAATAATGGAAAAATCATATGCAAAAATTGAACCAGTAATTTTAGGCCTTGCAGAAAAGTATAAGTTGGAGAAAGATCAAATTTCTTTAGTTGGTGTTGGAGGCGGTGCAGCTTCACTAATCATATATTTTGCAGATAAAATGGGTGTTAAGTTTAGTATTCCTGAAAATGCAGAAGTTATTTCCTCGATTGGTGTAGCGCTTGCCATGGTAAGAGATGCTGTGGAACGTATTATTCCTTCGCCTTCCAAAGAAGATATTCGTGCAATTAAGTTGGAAGTCATGAATAAAGCAATAGAAAGTGGAGCAACAGCTGAAAGTATAGAAATACACATTGATATTGATGCGCAGACTGGCAAGGTAACAGCCATTGCAACTGGATCAACAGAAGTAAAAACAGCAGATCATTTAGAAGAATGTGATAAAGAGGAAGCAAAGAAGCTCGCAGCAGATGATATGCGGCTTTCAATAAATCAGGTTCAATTATTAGAAGAAACTAAATATTTTTATGTGTATGCTGAGGAAACTACTACTCCTGAAGATGCTGGACATATACGTATTTTAGATACTAAGGGTTTCATTAAAGTTCAAAGAAGCCGAGGTCTTGCAATAAAGACAACAGCAGGAGAATATATGAATGCTGTTAAGCAGTTGTGGGAAGGTCTGGCTGTATATAAGACCGAACTAATTGTTAGACCAGATTTTTATCTGTGTATGGGAGCCAGATTAATGGACTTTTCTGCAACCGATTATGAACAGTTGGAGTTATTAATGGATATCGAAGTTTCATCCCTTGAAGCTGATGAAGAAATTATTATAGTGGCTGCAAATATTCATCAGCAATAAAGAAAAATATATTTTATATAAATATCCAAGTTCATAACTAAATTAAATATTTTCTAGAACGCTTGCTAAAAGCTGCAAGAGTTCTTGAAAATATTAAGGGTGAACTTGGATTTCTGTACAGGGTTCCATAATGAAAACCTTACTTATATGTAATAATTTTCTAGAAGGAGGAAATATGCAGGAGCAACTCAGTTTAGTAGAAATGATTGAAAAGTTGTTACAGGTAGATGATGAAGCTTGGGGATTGTATGCATTTTCGAGAGATATTTTAAAGGAACGTATACCTGAGGGCAAAAAAATAGAGATGATTAGAAAAGCTATGTCTTGCGGGAGGGAATATGCAGAGCGCACGATACGTGAATATGGATCATCGGATGTGAATATCATAGCTGAAAAATTAAAGTTAAATATTGTGTTTCAGGATGCTGCAATGATAGGAACACGTATATTATTTGCCAGCTATACACCGCCTGATGAAATAGGAATTATGACGGAACCTGTGAATAAGGCCGTTGAGCTAATTTCGAAGGAGGAATCAATACTCATTGATTATTTTCAAAAATATAGTATAATTAATACTATGTTGGGACATGAAATTTTTCATTGTGTTGAGGATCGATTTGAGAAGGAAATATATACAAGAACAGAAAAAATATTACTATGGAATTTTATAGGGTTTAAAAATAATTCTACCCTGCGTGCACTGGGCGAAATCGGAGCAATGGCATTTACAAAAGAACTGAATGGACTAAAATATTCTCCTTTTATTCTAGATATTCTTTTATATTATAGCTATGATTCTGTAAGTGCCGAGAAAATTTATCGTGATGTTTTAGAAATGAGTTCGGGAAGGTAGAGAACACTTGAAAATTATTGATAGTAGCAATTCATTAAACGATGTAACTTATGATGCGATAAGGAAAGATATTATGAATATGACACTGGAACCGGGAATGAATGTCAGTGTACAGAAGCTTTCTGAGCGTTATGGTGTCAGCAGGACACCTGTACGTGAAGCAATTGTTCGACTTCAACAGTCAGGTTTGGTGGAAATCTATCCACAGCGAAAGACTGTGGTATCAAAAATTGATCTGGATAGAATTTTAGAAGAATTATTTATAAGAACTTCTTTGGAGGCTGCAGTGGTGGATGAGTTTATACATCGGTGCAGTGAACTTGTTGGAGATACCATGCAGGAACTAATAAATAAGCAGAAAATATGTATGGACAAGGGGCAGCTTGCAGATTTTTATTCAAAAGATAACCGCTTTCATCAGCTTATTTTTGAGACTGCAGGGCAACCACTTGCATGGAAGACGGCTGAAAGTGTAGCGTCTCATTATAGTCGTATTCGAATATTACATGGTAAAATTAATGGTGTGGCGTCCATTATCGATGGACATGAAAGAATACTTAAAACAGTACGCAGGCGTGATGCGGAAGCTATGCGCAAAGCTGTTATGGAATATCCCAATAATTTGCTTGAACAGGTAAAAAGTATGTCAAAACAATATCCACATTTTTTTACAAATGACTTTAAATAACCATAAGTAATAAATATATACAAATATAATAAGTAAAATAATCAAGAAAACATTCACTTAATTGTGGGTGTTTTTTTATGCATAAAAAAGTATAAATTTAGTCAGTTTATAATGGAGTTGAAAAATTAAATGCATTTTTTTCTGAAATAGACTTTTTTTTTTGTATAAACTATACTATAATCTTAATATAACGAATTATAAAAGATAATTAATGTTTAATATTCGTATAAAATTTAACTTTTGGAGGTATTAATCATGAAAAATAAGATATATAGGTTATATGTAGAGAAAAAAGCGAACTATGATGTTGAGGGCAAAAAAATATTAAGAGATATAAAAATAAATTTAGGTATATCGGGCCTTGATGGGCTTAGGTTAGTTAGTAGATATGATATTATGGGAATATCCGAGGAGCAGTACTTAAAGTCCAGGAATACAATATTTTCTGAACCTACTGTAGACGATATTTATGATGAAGAACTGGATATTAAAAGTGGAGAAATTATGTTTGCTATTGAGTTTTTGCCTGGTCAATATGATCAGAGGGCAGATTCAGCTGCACAATGTATACAAATTTTAACTCAAATGGATAAGCATATAGTTAAAACTGCAAGAATTATTATATTAAGCGGTAATATTACTAAAATTGAGTTAAATAAGATCAAAGAGTATTGCATTAATGCTGTAGATTCTAGAGAAGCGAGTTTAGAAAAGCAAAAGGACCTAGAGCAAAGTTATAAAAAGCCAGAGCAGGTAAAAGTAGTGGAATCTTTTATTAATAAAAGTGACATGGAGCTTGCAGAATTCTTAAAAGAGAATGGACTTGCAATGAGTTTTGAAGATTTAAAATATTGCAGTGAATATTTTAGGGAAACAGAAAAAAGAAACCCAACTATAACTGAGATAAAAGTTATAGATACATATTGGTCCGATCATTGTAGGCATACAACATTTAATACTGTAATTGAAGATGTGTCTTTTGAAGACGGGAAATACGCTGAACCAATTAAAATGGCTTATAGCGAATATTTAGATACTAGAGAATTTGTTTATGGTACTACAAGTCGCGACGTAACACTTATGGATATGGCTGTTATTGGAATGAAAGATTTAAGAAAACAAGGGAAGTTGCAGGACTTAGATGTATCTGACGAAATTAACGCTTGCAGCATTGTCGTTGAAGCAAATATAGATGGAGAAAAAGAAAAATGGCTAGTAATGTTTAAAAATGAAACCCATAACCACCCTACTGAAATAGAACCTTTTGGTGGAGCGGCTACTTGTCTTGGTGGATCAATTAGGGATCCGTTATCAGGTAGAAGTTATGTGTATCAGGCAATGCGTGTTACAGGATCTGGAGACCCTAGAACCAAAATTTCAGATACTATAAAAGGCAAACTTCCTCAAAGAAAAATAACACTTGAAGCTGCTCATGGATTTAGTTCTTATGGAAACCAAATAGGACTTGCTACAGGACTTGTATCTGAGATTTATGATGAGGGTTTTGTTGCTAAAAGAATGGAAGTTGGAGCGGTTATTGGAGCGGCGCCTTATAAGAATGTAATTAGGGAAGAACCTTTAGCTACGGACGTTGTTATACTTCTTGGCGGAAAAACTGGTCGTGATGGATGCGGAGGAGCTACAGGGTCATCTAAGCAACATAGTGAGAGCTCGATATTAACTTCTGGAGCAGAAGTCCAAAAGGGTAATGCGCCTACTGAAAGAAAAATTCAAAGACTATTTAGAAATCCTAAGGTTACTACGCTTATAAAAAGATGTAATGATTTTGGTGCAGGTGGAGTATCTGTAGCAATTGGTGAACTTGCAGATGCGCTTATAATAAATTTAGATAAAGTTACTAAGAAATATGATGGACTAGATGGTACAGAGCTTGCAATTTCAGAATCTCAAGAACGTATGGCTGTTGTTGTTAGAAAAAGTGATGTTGATGTATTTATAAAACTTTCACAAGAGGAAAATTTAGAGGCTGTAGAAGTTGCGCAAATAACCGATGATAACAGGCTTAAAATGATATGGAAAGGGGAAACTATTGTTGATGTAAGTAGAAGTTTCTTAGACACCAATGGAGTAAAACAACATGCTAATATTAAAGTAACAGCTCCAAAAGAAAGTGAATTCTACTTTTCAAAAGTTACAAAAGATAAATTAGATAAGTCAAAATCAATAAAGGAACTGTGGAATGATACATTATCAGATTTAAATATTTGTAGTAACAAAGGATTAGCAGAAAGATTTGATAGCACAATAGGTGCGGGAACTGTGCTTATGCCATTTGGTGGGAAATTTCAGAAAACACCAATTCAATCTATGGTAGCAAAACTACCTGTCCTTCATGGAGATACAAATACAGGTACGATAATGTCTTATGGTTACAACCCTAAACTGTCCTATTGGAGTCCATTTCATGGTGCAGCTTACGCTGTAATAGATTCTGTAACAAAGGTAGTAGCTAGTGGAGCAGATTATGAAAATATTAAACTCACATTCCAAGAATACTTTGAAAAATTATCAAAAGAACCTCAAAAATGGGGGAAACCTTTTTCTTCACTTTTAGGAGCATTTCATGTACAAAAACAATTTAGTATAGCGGCTATTGGTGGAAAAGATAGTATGTCAGGTACCTTTAATGATATGAATGTACCACCAACTTTGGTATCTTTTGCAGTAGATGTTATAAATACAGACAAGGTTATATCTCCAGAATTTAAAAAAGGCGATAGCGAGGTTGTTTTAATTTACTCAAATATTAACGAAGATGGATTACCAGATTTCGAAAAACTTCGAACAAATTATAAATTAGTGAAGAAGTTAATTGATAGTGGGAAAGTATTATCAACATATGCAGTGGGAATGGGGGGTATTGCAAGTGCTATATCTAAAATGTGTTTTGGTAATAATATAGGATTTACATTTCAAAATGACATTAAAGCAGAGAGTTTATTCAATGAAGATTATGGCAGTATAGTAATGGAAATAGATAATGTTACTCTTGTCGAATTAAATAAAGATAACTTGAATATTAAGATGCTTGGGCATACTAATGTAGAACCACTTATTAAAGTATTAGGAGAAACTATTAGTTTAGAAGAAGCATTAATTAGCTGGGAAGGAACTCTAGAAAGCGTATTTAGTACAAAAGTAAATAATACTAAAGACGATGCTGCTAAAGAGGTCGCTATCTCAGAAAATATTATAAGTTATAAAAATGATGTTAATGCCAAAAATACAAAAACTATATACACGAACTCTATTAAAATAGCAAAACCTAGAGTTATAATTCCTGTATTCCCAGGTACTAATTGTGAATATGATTCTATGAGAGCTTTTGAGAAGGCTGGAGCTCAGGTGGAAGTAATGGTATTAAATAATTTATCATCAAGCAACATTGAAGAATCGATAAAGGTAATTGCGGATAAAATTAGAAATTCTCAAATTGTTATGCTTCCGGGTGGATTTAGTGCTGGGGATGAACCAGATGGTTCTGGTAAATTTATAGCTACATTTTTTAGAAATCCAATAATTCGAGAAAGCATAAACGAGTTATTACAAAATAGAGATGGATTAATGCTAGGAATATGCAACGGATTTCAAGCATTAATAAAACTTGGACTTGTACCTTATGGAAAAATAACTGATATAACAAAGGATAGCCCAACCTTAACATATAATGAAATAGGCAGACATATATCGTGTATGGTGCAAACTAAAGTAGTTTCAACGTTGTCTCCTTGGCTTAGTAATTTAAAAGTAGGAGATGTACATTCTATTCCAGTATCACATGGTGAAGGTAGATTTGTAGCAAGTGACGATGTTATTAAAAAATTATTTGAAAGTGGCCAAGTTGCTACCCAATATGTAGACTTTAATGGAATTCCAAGTAATGATATAAACTTTAATCCAAATGGTTCAATGCATGCAATTGAAGGAATTACTAGTTTGGATGGAAGAGTTTTTGGTAAAATGGGTCACTCAGAAAGAGTTGGAGAGAACATTGGTATAAATATAGTTGGGAATAAGGATCAGAAAATATTTGAGGCAGGAGTAAATTATTTTAAATAAAACACGAACAATATATTAGAATAAAGTTATTAATCATTTATATATGTATTAAAACACGAACATTAATATTAATTTAATTATTAATGTATTGACTTACTAAAAGATAGATGTTAACATTAAAACATGTTAAAGATAATAAAATAAATAATTAGTTCATCGATATATTTCTAAGGATATGGCTTAGAAGTTTCTACGAGAGGCCGTTAACTTCTCACTATTGGTGAATCTTGAATTGACCACATAAAAGGGCATGTATTGTGCCTTTAATTCAAGATTACACCATAAAAATAAATTTTCTGGTGTAATCTTTTTTTGTCTGTAAATACAAATCTAAATAGTTTTTGTAAATAGGAGGGTAATAAATGAAGGTAGGAATAATATTTGGAAGTAAATCCGATATAGATATAATGAGAAATGCAGCAGTGGCACTTAAGGAATTTGAGGTAGAGTATGAAGTTCATATTTTATCAGCTCATAGAGTTCCAGAAAGATTAACAACAGTGATAAGGGAAATGGAAGATTCGGGGATAGAATGCATAATAGCAGGAGCAGGGCTTGCAGCTCATCTTCCAGGTGTCATAGCATCTCAAACGGTACTTCCAGTAATCGGAGTTCCAATCAAGGCTGCACTTGGAGGAATTGATTCACTACTTTCAATAGTTCAAATGCCAAAAGCTATTCCGGTAGCAACAGTGGGAATAAATAATAGCTATAATGCAGGAATGCTAGCAGTCCAGATTTTATCTCTTAAATATTTGGAACTTAAAGATAAGTTATATACATATAGAACAGAAATGAAAGAAAAATTTATAACAGAAAATGAAGAGCATATCGAACTTTAATTTTGAATATATAAAATGATTTTATACATAAGTGTACAAACTAAAATACTAAGGAGTGGTTATTAATGGGAGATTCAGTATTGTTATATGAGGGAAAGGCTAAACAAATGTACAGCACAGATAATAAAGATGAGATCAGAGTATATTACAAAGATGATGCAACAGCTTTAAACGGACTCAAAAAGGCTCAAATCGAGAAAAAAGGAATTTTAAATAACAGTATAACTACTATGATATTCGAATTATTAGAAAGTAAAGGCATAAAAACTCATTTTATTAAAAAACTTAGTGATAGAGAACAACTTTGTAAAAAGGTTGAAATAGTTCCTCTAGAAGTAATAGTGAGAAATGTTGCAGCTGGCAGCATGGCAAAACGTTATGGAATAGTTGAAGGAACTAAGCTTAAAATATCCGTAATTGAATTAAGTTATAAAGATGATAGTTTAGGAGATCCACTTATAAATGATTATCATGCAGTAGCTATGGAGCTTACTACTTTTGAAGAACTAGGTGAAATATATAAGATGGCTTTTGCAATAAATGATATATTAAAAGAAGTTTTCTTAAAACAAGATATTAATTTAATAGATTTTAAATTAGAATTTGGTAGATTTCATGGAGAAATAATTTTGGCAGATGAGATATCACCTGATACTTGTAGATTTTGGGATGTTAAAACTGGCGAAAAATTAGATAAAGATAGATTTAGAAGAGATTTAGGAAATGTTACAGAAGCTTATGAGGAAATATTAAGTAGAATTACTCAAAAATAATAGTGCGATATATGAAATCTTCTGCGTGACTTGTAATAAGAGATTGAAACGTGAAATTTCATTAAGAAATTCTAAATTTTTATAAATATAAAATTCTCTAACGTTCACATTCGGCCTTCAGCCGGTTCACTAGACTTCCCTCCTGGAAGTCTCACGATAATTTTATATTTATAAAAAAAGAATTTCTAAATGAAATTTCAATGTTTCTGCTCTTCTTATTACAAGTCACTTCCGAAGAAATTCATACTATGTGGCATTTGCATTTAGCAGATGACGAATAATGAAAGTAATGAGTAAATACCCAAACATACGAGGAGGAATTTCTTTGAATAAGGCTATTGAATTAAACGAAGTAGTTATAAATGATCAGGATAAGTTTAAAGACGAATGTGGTGTCTTTGGGATTTTCGCAACTGATAAGGACTTAGATGTAGCTACTCTAACTTATTATGGACTTTATGCATTGCAACATAGGGGTGAAGAAAGTGCTGGAATAGTTTTATCAGATGGCGTAAACCTTACTTGTGAAAAAGCTATGGGACTTGTATGTGATGTTTTTAATGAAAAAAAACTTGGAGAAATGAAGGGTCATGCGGCAATCGGTCATGTTAGATATTCAACTTCTGGATGTAGTGAAGTTAAAAATGCACAACCACTCCTGAGTAAATCCAAACTAGGAGACATAGCTATAGCTCATAACGGTAATTTGGTAAACGCTGAAGTTATCCGTGAGCTATTAGAAGATTGTGGGTATATGTTCCAAACATCAATAGATTCAGAAGTAATATTAAACTTAATTGCTAGAGGTGCAAAAAGAGGCGTTGAAAAGGCTGTAGTAGATGCAATACAAGCAGTTAAAGGTTCTTATGGAATAGTTATGCTTACTAAGGATAAACTAATAGGTGTCAGAGATCAAAACGGTATTAGACCTCTTTGCATAGGGAAAATTGACAACAGTTATGTTATTGCATCCGAGAGTTGCGCATTAGATGCGGTAGGTGCAAATTTCTTAAGAGATGTAAAACCTGGTGAGATAGTAATAATAGATGAAAATGGACTTCAATCAATTAATTTTGCTGAAAAAACTAAAAATGGAACTTGCTCATTTGAATATATATATTTTGCAAGACCAGATAGCACAATTGATGGAATTAATGTTTACACTTCAAGAGTAGCAGCAGGAAAGCAGTTATACAAAGAATCGCCTGTTGATGCGGATATGGTTATAGGAGTTCCAGATTCAGGACTTGCTGCAGCAATAGGATATTCTGAAATATCTGGAATACCTTTTGGTATAGGTCTTATAAAAAATAGGTACGTAGGTAGAACATTTATAAGCCCAACTCAAGAAATTCGCGAACGTGCGGTTTCTGTAAAATTAAATGCGTTAAAGATAAATGTTGAGGGTAAAAGAGTTATCCTTATAGATGATTCAATAGTTCGTGGAACAACAAGTAAAAGACTGGTTGATATTCTAAGGAAAGCTGGAGCAAAAGAAGTACATTTTAGGGTTTGCTCACCAGTAGTAAAATACCCATGTTATTTTGGAATAGATACACCTTATAGAAAGGATTTAATTGGGTCGGATACTTCCGTTGAGGAAATAAGGCAAGACATAGGTGCAGATAGCTTAGGATACTTAAGCATTGATGGACTACTTAAAACACTTGGACATACTGAATTTTGCTTAGGTTGTTTTAACGGTACCTATCCAGTATCAGCTCCATATGAAAATGAAAACGAAAGATTAGAGAGGTAGGGGATATTTATGATAACTTATAAAGATGCAGGTGTTAATATTGAGGAAGGATACAAATCAGTAAAACTTATAAAAGAATATGCAGCAGCAACATTTACAAAAGGTGTTTTAAATCATTTAGGAAGTTTTGCTGGTATGTTTGAAATAGGAGAAGGTTATAAAAACCCTATTTTAGTTTCAGGTACTGATGGAGTAGGAACAAAACTTGATATAGCTTTTAGAATGAAAAAATATGACACAGTTGGTATTGACTGCGTTGCTATGTGCGTTAATGATGTTCTTTGTCATGGTGCAAAACCTCTTTTCTTTTTAGATTACATTGCTTGTGGTAAATTAGATTCTGCTGTATCAGCTCAGCTTGTTAAAGGTGTATCTGATGGTTGTATTCAATCTAATTGCGCACTAATAGGCGGCGAAACTGCTGAAATGCCAGGATTTTATAGAGACGGTGAATATGACATGGCCGGATTTACTGTTGGAATAGTTGACAAACATAAGATAATTGATGGATCTGCTATTAAAGACGGTTATTCTCTTATAGGTATTGAATCCTCAGGTCTTCATAGTAATGGATATTCCTTAGTTAGAAAATTAATACCTAATTTAGATGAAGATTTTAATGGAGATAAGATTGGAAAAACTCTTTTGACTCCAACAAAAATTTATGTTAAAACTATATTAAATCTTTTAGATAAATTTGATATAAAAGGGATGGCTCATATAACAGGTGGTGGTTTTTATGAAAACATTCCAAGAATGTTTAATGGAGATTTCACAGCGGTTGTTGAGAAAAACAGCTTTAATAGACCAGAGATCTTTAACCACCTTATATCATTAGGTGTAACAGAAGAACATATGTTTAATACATATAATATGGGAATAGGTTATGTATTATGTGTTGAAGATAAGGACGTTATCAAAGTTATAAAAACTATTCATGATTTAGGGGATAGAGCATATAAAATTGGTCATGTAGAAGCTGGAGGTGGCGGAGTTTGCTTAAAATAGCCGTACTGGTATCAGGAAGCGGAAGCAATCTTCAAGCTATAATAGATAATATAGAAAGTGGATACCTAAATTGCTCTATAGAAGCGGTAATTAGCGATAAAAAGGGCGTTTATGGAATAGAAAGAGCTAAATCTAAGGATATAAAAACTTACATATTGGATAGAAAACAATTAGGCAGTGGGATTTCAGGTGAAATATTAAGAATTTTAGATGGAAAAGTAGATTTAATAGTACTTGCTGGATTTTTATCTATACTTCAAGGTGAACTTCTTCAGGTTTTTAAAGATAAAATTATTAACATTCACCCATCCCTTATACCATCATTTTGCGGTGGTGGAATGTATGGTATAAAAGTACATGAAAAAGCTATAGAGTACGGCGTTAAAGTTTCTGGTTGCAGCGTGCATTTCGTAGACGAAGGTACGGATTCAGGCCCAATTATAATTCAAAAAGTTGTAGATGTTTGTAGCACAGATTCGGCAAAAGATTTGCAACTAAGAGTTTTAGAGCAAGAGCATATTGCACTTCCCGAAGCTATTAAATTAATAAGTGAAGAGGCTATAAAAATTGAGGGAAGAAAAGTACTTGCTATTGGAAAGGTGGAGTAATAATGATTAAAACAGCACTTATAAGTGTTTTTGATAAAAATAATGTTTTAGAACTTGCAACATCACTTCAAAATAATGGTGTGGAGATTATATCTACAGGTGGAACTTTTAAGTACTTAAAAGACAATGGAATAAAAGTTTTGGAGATTTCTGATGTTACAGGATTCGAAGAGATATTAGATGGAAGGGTTAAAACATTGCATCCAATAATTCATAGTGGGATACTAGCAATCCGTGGTAATAAAGAACACATGGCAACAATCAAAGCTAAAGGAATAAACACTATCGATATGGTAGTAGTTAATCTTTACCCTTTCTTTGATAAAGTAACAGAGGATTTAAGTTTTGAGGAAAAAGTTGAATTTATCGATATTGGTGGACCAACAATGCTAAGAGCAGCAGCTAAAAACTTTAAAGATGTTATAGTACTTAGTGATGCAAGCGATTATGAAAATATTATAAATAAAATGGATGCAAAACAAGAAGTGGATTTTGAAACTCGAAAACACTTAGCAGGCAAAGTTTTTAATTTAATATCAGCATACGATGCAGCTATTAGTAATTTCTTACTTGGTGAAGAAACATACCCTGACTATCTTTCTATCTCATATAAAAAACAAATGGATTTAAGATATGGTGAAAATCCTCATCAAAGTGCAGCCTATTATGTGTCTGCTGCTAGTAATGGAGCGATGAAAGATATAAAGCAGTTACACGGCAAAGAATTATCTTATAATAATATAAAGGATATGGATATTGCATGGAAGGTAGTATGTGAATTTGATGAAATTGCTTGTTGCGCTCTAAAACACAATACCCCTTGTGGTGTAGCTACAGGTAGTAGCGTACTTGATACATATAAAAAGGCATACGAATGTGATCCAATGTCTATTTTTGGAGGCATAGTTGCTTTTAATAAAAAAGTAGATAAAGAAACTGCACTAGAACTTACAAAGATATTTCTAGAGGTTATCATTGCACCAGATTTTGACGATGACGCATTACTAATTTTAGAAAAGAAGAAAAACATAAGAATTATAAAATGTTTAAGTAAAGCTGTCGGCACAAAGAATATAGTTAATGTGGATGGCGGAATATTAGTACAAAGTGCAGATAATAAGTTAATAGAAGATATAAAAGTAGTTACTAAGAAAAGTCCAACAGAGGATGAAATGAAAGATTTAATATTTGCAATGATAGTAGTTAAGTATGTTAAATCAAATGCCATTGTAGTGGTTAAAGATGGGGTGACTAAGGGAATTGGAGCAGGCCAGGTAAATAGAATATGGGCTGCAGAGCAGGCGTTAGAAAGATCAGGAGATGGTACAATACTCGCATCAGATGCATTTTTCCCATTTGGAGATGTGGTAGAGCTTGCTGCGAAATATAATATAAAAGCAATTATTCAGCCCGGTGGTTCTATTAAGGACGTACAATCAATAGAGATGTGCGATAAAAATGGAATTTCTATGGTATTTACTGGAATAAGGCATTTTAAACATTAAGGTCATGATGGAATAACGTAGTTATTCCATCAATTTTAATTTATATAGATAAAGGAGATGGATTATATGAAAGTGTTAATTATTGGTTCAGGGGGACGTGAACATGCATTAGTTGCCAAGGTTTCTGAGAATTCTGCAGTTACTAAGGTTTATTGTGCGCCTGGCAATGGTGGAACAGGTCGCGAAGATAAATGTGAAAATGTTAATATCACAAAAATAGATGAGCTTTTAGCATTTGCTATTAAAAATAAAATAGATTTTACAATAGTTGGATCAGAGGAATGGCTTGTACAAGGAATTGTAGATAAGTTTAAAGAAAATGGTCTAAAAATACTAGGACCTAGTAAAAAAGCTGCAATGCTCGAAGGTAGTAAGTCTTTTTCTAAAGAATTTATGAAAAAATACAAGATAAAAACAGCTGCATATGAATTTTTTGATAATACAAATGATGCTATAGACTATTTAAAAAAATGTGAATACCCTATAGTAATTAAAGCAGATGGTCTGGCGGCAGGTAAAGGAGTAGTTATTTGTAACGATTATGAAACTGCTCAGAAATGCATAAATGATTTTATGGTATTAGATATATTTAAAGGTAGTGGTAAAAATATTATTATTGAAGAATTTTTAGAAGGTGTTGAGGCATCAATACTTTCTATAACAGATGGTAAGGTTATACTTCCATTTGTATCTTCAAAAGATCATAAACAAATATTTGATGGGGGCATTGGACCCAATACAGGCGGAATGGGGGCAATCGCACCAAATCCATATTGTAATGAAGAGGTACTAGATGAATTTTACAAAAACATATTAACACCTACGCTTAAAGGTATTCAAACGGAAAAAATGGATTATACAGGCATAATATTTTTTGGAATAATGATAACTAAAAAAGGCGTATATTTACTAGAATATAATGTAAGATTTGGTGATCCTGAAACACAGGCGGTCCTACCACTTATGAAAAGTGATTTTACGGAGCTTATAGTTAGTGCTATAGATGGAAAACTTGAAAACTTTAATTTGCAGTGGAATGAGGGTTATTCTTGTTGCCTAATTGCTGCATCCAAAGGGTATCCTGGTAATTACGATACAGGACTTGAGATAACGGAGTCTGGTAAATTAGATGGTAAGTTATTTCTAGCAGGTGCTGTATGCGGGGATGATGGTACTATTAGGACAAATGGTGGAAGGGTACTAGGAATAACAGGGTTTGGTGGAACACTAGAAATAGCAAGAGATACAGCTTATGCTGATATGAAAAAGATTCAGTTTGCTGGAATGTACCATAGAACAGATATTGGAAAAATAAATTAGATATAGACCTATTAAAAATAGTTCATAATATCTCTCCTTAGGAAGTAAATTATCTTTATCGATATGAATATGATATTATTAGCAATCTATTTATCGAAATAACTTGAATATTGTGATAATGTTATATATGATAGGAGTACGCTAGTAAATTTTAGAAGTAAAGATAGAGAAGATTTAATTAGAAAAATATAATTGGTTTATATTTACATATTAGGAGATGATAATTATGAAAGTTATAAAAAAAGATGGTAGGACACAAAAGTTTGATTTAGATAAAATAAAAACTAGCATATACAGGGCCTCAGACGATGCTGAGCAGCCTTTAAATGAGTCAGATATTGATAATATAGCAGGAGATATTGAAACAAACATAAAGGACCTTAAAAAGGACTCTGTTAATTCTTATGTTATTCAAGAACTAGTAGTGGACCAATTAGAGAAATCAGGGTTTAATGTTTTGGCCAAATACTATAATCTGGGAAATTTAGAATAATAAAAGAGAAAGCAGATGAAAATAAATCATCTGCTTTCTCTTTTATAAATAATATTTAAAAAATTCCTGCGAGCATTTTCACAGCAACGGCTAGGGACATGGTTACAAATATGGGTTTTATAAGCCGCGAACCTTTACTTAATGCAACTGTTGTGCCCATTTTAGCACCTATAATCATAGATAATGCAACTGGCAATCCTATGGCGTAATTTATTTTGCCACTAAGGGCAAACAAAATAAGTGCTGTTACATTACTAACAAAGTTTAAAATTCTAGCGTTAGCAGAAGAAGATACAAAGTTGAATCCAAAAATATTAATAAATCCAAAAACTAAAAAAGAACCAGTCCCAGGACCAAAAAAACCATCATAGAAACCTAGAGAAAGTGCAAGTAATATTCCGCATATTACATTTTTTTTAGTAAGTTTTTGAAATTTGTCTTTTAGTCCTAGTGATTTGGAGAAAAGAGTATAAATTCCAATAAACATGATAAGAATTAATACTAAAACATTTAGAAATTTTTGGTCTATATGTAGTACTGCTCTAACACCTAGCATTGAACCTATGAACGTGAAGGGAATGAGATATTTCAAAAGTTTAAAATTAGCCTTACCTGATTTTATAAATTGGAGCGAACTAGTAAAAGAACCAGCTGTGGCACTAAATTTGTTAGTACCAAGTACCATATGGGGAGGTAGACCTGCTAGCATAAAGGCCGGTACGCTTATTAATCCACCACCACCGGCTATGGAATCTACAAAAGAAGCCAAAAAACCAGCCATGCATAATAGAATAATTGTAGTTGTCATGTAACACCTGCCTATTTTGATGAATTTAAAAAAGAATATATATTATCATTACCATTATAAATGATAATAAGTATAAATTAAAGAAATATAGCAATTTAAGACAATGTTAGAAAAAAGAAAACAGTAAATCAGCATATTTTAAGGCGATAATCAATAACCTATTGATTTATATGGCATAAATACGTATTATATATAGTGGGAGTAAAACATTATAAGAATTTTCTAGTTTAAACTTTATTAGAATAAGCTGATTTATCAAAGTAAGCAGATTTAATAAAATAAACGGAGTTAATAAAATAAACGTTATTAAAAATATTAATATAATATTAGGGGGATTTAATATGTTAGAACAAAAAGATGAAATTGGAAACGAAAGAATAATTGATAAATTAAACAATGGAAGTGAAGAACTAGTTGGACAAGGCGGTAATAGAGCTATAAAACCTACTTTCTTTGATGCTTTTAAAGCTAGTATTATAGATTTAGTAGTTGTAGGAGCAATATCAACAGTAGGAGTATTTGCAGCTGATGCGCTTCTTAAAATAGCAGGATTTGCTATATCTGAAAAATTCACAATGGCATTTATAATCTTTATGGTTGTGATGGTTTTTTATATGAGTATTATGGAAAGTGGAAAAAAATCTGCAACAATAGGCAAGAAAGTAGCTAGATTAATTATTACAAAACGATAGGAGTTTGAATAAACGTATGCAAAAAAGAAAAGAGTACGAATTTAATATAGAAAAATTAGAATTTCCATCTCAAGGCATAGCATATTATGAAGGCGAAAAAGTTTTGATAAAAAACACATTGCCTGGACAAAAAGTAATTGCTAAAGTATCAAAAAAGAAAGCAGTTGGAGTAGAAGCTAAACTTGTAAAAATACTTGAGGATGTAGACTATAAAATTGAACCTCAATGCGCTATTACAGAGTTTTGTGGAGGATGTAGTCATCAATTTCTTACATACGAAAAACAATTAGAATTTAAAAAAGAACAGGTATTGAAGTTGTTTGAAGAAGCAGAAATAATGGATTTTGAGTTTTTAGGTATAGAAAAAAGCCCTGAGGTATTCGAATATAGAAATAAGATGGAATTTACATTTGGAGACTTCTTAAAAAATGGTGAATTAACTCTAGGTATGCATACCAAAGGCAGAAGCTTTAGTATTGTTACTGTTGATGATTGTAGAATTGTAGATGTAGATTTTAGAGAAATTTTAAAAGTAGTATTAAACTATTTTAAAGAACTAAAATTACCACACTATAAAGTAATGGAGCATGAGGGATATTTAAGGAACTTAGTTGTTAGAAAGGCTAAAAACACTGGTGAGATATTAGTAAATATCGTAACTACAAGTCAAATAGATTTCGATCTTAATGAAATAACAAATAAGCTTAAAGAATTAAAATGCGATGGAAATATTACAGGAATAATACATACATTTAATGACTCTTTATCGGATATAGTTCAATCTGATAAAACTGAAACATTATTCGGAAGAGATTACATTATTGAAAAATTATTAGATTTGAAGTTTAAAATTAATCCTTTTGCTTTTTTTCAGACCAATACAAAAGGTGCAGAAAAACTTTATAGTTTAGTTAGAGACTTTTTAGGTGATTCAGAGTCTAAAGTTGTGTTTGATTTATATTGTGGAACTGGGACTATAGGACAAATTGTTGCAGCTAAAGCTAAAAAAGTTTTAGGAATTGAATTAATAGAAGAAGCAGTTGCTGCTGCAAATGAAAATGCGAAAATTAATGGATTAGATAATTGTGAGTTTATAGCAGGTGACATTGCAAAGGTTATAAAAGAGGTAAAGGATAAGCCAGATAGCATTATTCTAGACCCACCAAGAGCAGGAGTTCATCCTACAGCTCTAGACTATGTAATAAAGTTTGATGCAAACCATATAGTTTATGTTTCTTGTAATCCTAAAAGCCTAGTGGTTGATTTGAAAGAAATGATAGATAGAGGATATAAGGTGAATAAGGTCATATTAATGGATATGTTCCCTCATACACCACACATTGAGACGATAGTTAATCTAATCAAGTAATACCAACAGTTGCAAAGGTTTGAAAGCTTAAAGTTTATTCATTTCCGACGGCTATTCAAGCACGTCGGAAAAGTTTTTTTAAATGTATACCAATAATTTGTATAAGATCAATAATTATAGGAAAGGACGTTAAAACCAAAAGAAAGAACTATCTGAGCTCAGATAGTTCTTTCTTTTGGTTTACAATAACATTTTTTATATTGTATGGCACAGGTCAAGTTATATTACCATGTTATATTTTCATTTGTGATACTCCTTAAAATCAAATTAATTACAGACAAAACAACTACTTGTAATTCAGGTGTAATTATATCTTTACCTTAAATTTGTTGTGCCATAGCTCCTACTAGCATAATTGCATTTACATAAATCGTTTTACTCAAATACCATTTCTTGCTAACTACCACTTCTGCTTTTTTTATTTCTGGCATATTACATTCCTCCTTTTGGCTTCTACCTCTCTTAATTTATAAATATAGTTAAAATGAATAGGCCTTTTGTTCCTTAAGATTTTTTAGTTCATATTCACGCATCTCATCTGTATATAATATCGTTCAAATTTTATTTGCTAAGATCATTTTATTAACTTATTCCAAGTTTTATTTCCAACTATTCCATCACTATCTAAGCCATTTGCATTTTGATAGATAATTACTGAATTTTTAGTAACATTTCCGAATATACCATCCACAGCTACGCCCAATTTACTCTGCAAATATCTTACTACAATTCCCTTCGAACCTACTTTAAGAAGTGGCTTTGCCAATACAGAATTTATTGCATTTATAGTATTAACTCCAGCAATTCCATCAACGGCAAGCCCCAATTTCCATTGACAAACCTTTATAGCAAATATGCTGTTATCACCTGTAATTCCATCTTCACTTAACTTTAAGCCATTTTTACCTTTGAATCCCAATCTATTTAAAGATTTTTGTATTGAAAGTAACTTTGTATCTATACTTGTAGGAGTAGTTGTTGTAGCAGTATTATTACCACCAACAACTTTCCCATTTTCATCAAATACTTTATAACCAGGTAAAGTCTTAAGAAGATTGAGTGCATTTTGCAAATTAGAATAAGCCCCTTTTTGAGATTTAACAGCCTCCCATGATAATCGAACTCTATATGTGTGTCCTAGAACCACAGGTTTTGGAATTGCATTATTAGAATTCGTTGTCGTAGATTTATTAAAAGTTAAACCTAAATACGAAAATATTCCCTTGACAATTGAGAGCGCAATTTTTTCTTGAAAAGCATATTGTAATAACGAAGTTTCTTCTAAAGCATTAGATATAAATGCAGTTTCGACTAAAATAGCTGGCATATAACTCATTCTTAAAACTCCGAAATTCGCAGTCTTACTCCCACGATTTGTTAATGACGTTGCTTTAACAAGTTCTGATTGTACAAATTTTGATAATTTTAATCCATTAGAACTTGAAGGATGAGAAAAAGTTTCCACTCCATGAGCGGTTTTATTTACAGCGGAATTACAATGGATAGATATGAATGTATCACATTTGTTGTTATTTGCTATTGTCGCTCTCTGTGCTAGAGTTAAATATTTATCTGTGGTTCTCGTATATATTACCTTTTGTCCATTCTCTATTAGAATCCTACCTACAATTTTAGCAATAACTAGAACAATATCAGCTTCATGAGAACGCTTACCTACTGCTCCTGGATCGCTACCACCATGTCCAGGATCCAAGCAGTGTGTAAATATTTTATTGATCATTAATATTTCACTCCTTATATATTCAGTTGCAAGGATTGATAATTAATCAGTCAGAAGAACTACCAAAGTTGCAAACAATCTTTTAATTAATATTTTCGGCTCTAATATAGTTTTATTATTATTTTTCGAGCAACATTTAAAAATATTTAAGCGGGTGATTTTAGCTGCAATTATTTTAGATAATTAAAACTATCGAATAAATAACTAAAATAAATTATTTATGTAATATAATATATGTTGTACTTTAAAAAACGTTATAGTAAAAAAGAGCTTAAATATTTTAAAATATATATAATGGACTCTAGTTTTATGGTGGCAATGCCACCCGTTTGCCACCGTTACACAAAATATTATTAGATACAATTAGTTAATATAAAAGCATTGATTAAAAGATACATAAAATTCAATGATGTGGTGGGAATTCCGACCATTTTCCGCCGGTCCATAAAATATGATTAGATATAATTAAATAATTTTAGTGCTTAAAAATTATTATATACCTCATATATGGTATTATATCAATGCTCACAGAGTATTATAAAATATATACAGATAAAATAAAATGCAAAGTATAGACACACACCTCACATTGAGACTATTGTGGATATAGTGAAGGCAAGTCAATAGGTTCAAGGGTTTAGATGTTTAAAACCTAATCAGATTATGAATTTTTCCGACAGTTACTCAAGTTCGTCGGAAAAGAAAACTAAATTTTATAAATTAATTAATCAATAGGAAGAGGGTAAATAAAATACCTTCTTTTTTTATTATGGTTTAAAATATTAGGATAGCACTAACATTTTCCATTTAAAGACTATAAATAATAGTAACCGTTGTATAAGTTGGTATAATTTAATCAGAGTTGTTTCTCAGTAGTATTATATTGTTCACTAACAGAGCCTATAAGAATGGCTTGATTTTGATCATACATTAATTATATAATATTTTAATAATTTTAATTTTTATACTTAATGATATGAGTGTCTTATGAGTAACAAAGGGTGAGTATGAAGGGGGTAATAAATATGGGTATTGCCTGGATCTAAATTGGTTTAATTCGAACGATTAATTATACAAGCTTTTAAGGAGCTGTTTAGTAAAGAAATAACAAAATTAACTTACTATTTACTGTTTTTTTGTGTAGGGGTTTTCGGTGAAATAGTTTTACTCTTTCAAGGTGCCTACTATGTATATTTCTTACAGAGATGAGATGTCAGCCTATCAAGGTTTAGATATAATGGAAAGAAGTGTGTGCATACAACATGATTAAGGTACAAGTATCTTGGTGTTCATTTTTTTAAAAAATTATTATTATTATTATTATTAAGTGGTTGGGAGAGAAGTAGAAAAAAGGAAACTCCTATCAGAAAATCTTTGAATTCTTTAGAATTTTATGAATACAGGACCCGAACATCTGAATTTGGTCACGTAATTATTGCTATTATTATTTCAATGATTGTATATGTTTCTATGGCGTACTCTTTCAAGGAAACAATATGGTTAATATTTCTTAATATATTTATGAACATATACCCAATTATAGTCCAGCGCTATAATCGTCCACGGGTACGGCGAGTGATTAATAAACTAAATTAAAACATTATAATTTTGCTAAAGAAATTGATAATATAGTGAGGTTTTATCACTAAGGGTTACACTTACTATAACTATATTTTTGTTAAAATCACACGTCATCCTCCTTAAGGGTCCGAGATAGGTAACTTCACAGTTGGTGTAATGATTTTTGAGATAAGTATTTCCAAAAAATATCAGAAGCGGATGAATGTTTTTTTGATTTGGATCGTATAAAAGCCAATTCGCTCCTTACTATAATATCTATAGGTATGACTACAATTCCGGGATAATGCAGACATTTAACAGAATTTTCCATCATAAGTGAAATAACCATACCATTAGAAACAAAGTCTAAAATATTAACAATACGTGTTCCGCTGTAGCCTATTTGGGGCTTAAAACCAGCATTTTCGCATGCGACATAAAACAAATTGAAAAGCTGTGTGTTTTTATCCAGTTGAAAAAAAAGTTCGTTTTTAAGTTCTAAGAGTGGAATCATTTCTTTCTTTGAAAGGCGATGATTTTGAGGAAGAACTACTGCAAACTTATCAAATTTAAATGTGATTTTTTCATATTTATCTGAATTCGTTTCAAAAATACGGATAAAAGCAATATCACAGGATACTTCGTCTAATTCCCTGAGTAGATTGATGCTTTCGATTTCCTTTACATCGAGCAGAACATCTGAATAATTGTTACAAAATTCTGCAATTAGCCTAGGCAAATTGTAATTTGCCATAACAGGAATAGCACCCATTTTTATAATGGAGCATTTGGAATTCTGAAAAGGAAGAATCGCTTGGTTTAATGCGGAATAATCGGACAGGATTTTTTTAGCATAAGGCAGTAAAGCTTTTCCGGCATCTGTTAGTGAAATTTTCCGGTGCTCACGGAAAAATAAGGTTATATCCAATTCTTTTTCCAAAGTAATAATCTGCTTGGAAATATTACTTTGTGTTGTAAAGTTCATTTCTGCTGTTTCAGTAAAATTTAAGGTTATTGTCAAATCTAAAAAGCATCTTATGTGTTCAATTTTCATAATTCCTTCAGCATTCCTCTAACTATTCTAATATGGAATAGTATATCACAAAACTTGAATTGATTGAATATCTTTTTTTATATAGAATAGATAAAAGCGGAGGGATAAAATATCTTGTTGGTAAAATTCTTGATCAGTTTGATATCGAGGGAGAATCCTTTTTAAGATGGGGAGGAATTTAAACATGCAGCAGTTAAAAATAAAAAGTGAGGTTTATGGATATGACATAGAAGCAAATATTACCGCTATGAGCTCGGATATTCATATATTACTTACAGGAGGATGTCTTCCTCACACTGTTGCTGTCAGTATCTTTGAAGATGTGAAAGAAGTCGGATTTATACAATTGGACGGACACAAGGATGGTCTGGTCAGCAGTAAATGGGCAAAAAAAATATCGGAAGAGTTTCATTGCAGGGTAACAGTTGTATGTGGAATACATTATGACAACGTAACAGGGCACCAAAGATGCCCACGGCCGCCGGCGTTATCGTAAATATAGGTGTGCGGAGAGCCACATTGAGGGCACAAAGTATCAGGTGATATAGGATGTTTACCCCGAGAATTAACAGTCTTTTTATCCTTACCATGAGTGGTCTTATACTCGTCTAAGAGTTGCTTGTAATCAAGTTTTTTAAAAGTTTTAATAATTGGTAATTTATCCACAGTAAGTTTTTTATATTTAGGGCTTGTCATATCGTATTTCGGAACCTTTAATGGTATATTTTTAGCTATAAAAATAAGTAATTGTTTAATTTGAGAAAGTAATACTTGATTATATGTAACTAACATTGATATAATTGAACTCACAATGACACCTTCTTTAGGGAATTTTTGTTGAGTTTAGATACAACAATTATACCAAAAAGAGGGGGTCATTGTTTTTTTTGTTAAAAACAGCTACAAACCCTGCAATAGCAGGGTTTTAAATAAATAAAACAAAGATAGTGTTAACACTATCAAAATTTTACTGGAGGTAAAAAAATGAAATTATCTAAAAAAATATTATCTTTTATTCTTTTGGGAGCAATGGTTGCATCCCTTAGCTCATGCTCAAATTCTTCTAGTTCTTCCTCAGAAGAATCTTCTGGTACAACAAGCAGCTACACTCAAGATGAAGAAAAACTGACTTTTAATAGCGCTAAGTGGAACTACGACAAAACCAACGATGTTTATTGGCAGATTAAAGTTGGATATTGCGCCAACCCTATGACCACTGATTATGAGACCATGGGTATCTATGTTCCGGGAGCGTATATGACCGGTACAGCCAATAGTGATGGGACTTACACCTGTGAACTCAATACAAACAGCAAAGTAAACGGGTATACCGCATCAACTGCGCCAATTGTATTTCCGATAAATACTCCAGGTTATGCAGGACAGGCGTCTCCGACTTCTTACAGTTACGATGGCATTTCTAGCTATATTAAGGCGGGACAAATCTATGTATATGCTGGTATGCGCGGTAGAAGCAGTATAATGGGCACAAGTAGCTCCAATGAGGCTTATAGCGGTGGCGCACCTTGGGGTGTTACTGATTTAAAGGCAGCTGTCCGTTATTATCGCTTTAATAAAAGTGCTCTTCCTGGTAATACAGACAATATTTTCACGTTTGGGATGAGCGGAGGCGGAGCGCAGAGTGCTCTGGTGGGTGCAACTGGTGATAGTAAACTTTATTACAGTTACCTGGAATCCATCGGTTCTGCAATGTACGATAAAGACGGTAATACTATCAGCGACGCTGTTTCCGGGTCAATGTGCTGGTGTCCGATTACAAGTTTAGACTCAGCTGATGAAGCTTATGAATGGAATATGGGGCAATATTTTTCCACCGATACCCGTGCAAGTACAACATTTACATCTGCACTGTCTAAAGATTTGGCCCAGTCTTATGCACCTTATATCAATAAACTTGGACTTAAAGATCAAAATGGAACAAACCTTGCGCTTACCGAATCCAGTACTGGAATCTATACATCAGGAACTTATTATGATTATCTCCTTTCAGTAACTGAGGGGTCCTTAAATAACTTTTTAAGTGATACAAAATTCCCTTATACGGAAAGTACTAGTTTTATGGCTAGTGGTAATTTTGCCGGAGGTGATACTGATAGTGAAAAACCGGCAATGGGTGGTACTGATAGTGAAAAACCGGCAATGGGTGGTACTGATAGTGAAAAACCGGCTATGGACGGTACTGGGGGTGCCAACTCAAGCGAAGCTACGACACCTAAGACATATGAAACTGTACAAGATTATATTAATTCTTTGAATTCTGACGAAAAATGGATAGTATATGATTCAAAAACCAACACTGCAAAAATTACAAGCATAGAAGCATTTGTTAAAAATTGCAAGCCTACGACTAAGGCGGTTGGTGCATTCGATGCCGTAGATCGCAGTCAGGGAGAGAATAACCTTTTTGGAAATGGCCAAGCCGATTCGTTGCATTTTGATTCGGTTATAGCAAGTCTCTTAAAAACAAACTCTACGGCATATGCAAAATTCAGCGATTGGAAGCCTTCTTATATAACAGATTATGAGAATGACCTTAAATCTGTTGATAGCCTTGGAACAAGTATGCAAACTCGTGTGGACATGTATAATCCAATGTATTTCTTATCCGATTATTATGCCGGTTACAAAACCTCCACAGTAGCAACCCATTGGAGAATACGTACGGGAATCGATCAAGGTGATACAGCTTTAACAGTTGAAACAAACTTGGCATTGGCACTGCAAAGCAACAGCAGCATTAAAGATGTTGATTTCGAGACCGTTTGGGGTTTGAAACACACAATGGCTGAACGCACCGGTGACAGCACAGATAACTTCATTAAGTGGGTCAACGAATGCGTGAGTGAGTAAATGAATAATAGAATCCTTAAAATAACACCAGTTGATGTTTTAGACTGGTGTTATTTTTTATATTGAAATATTTTAAAAAAATTATGATTAAACAGGTAAATCTGAAATTCTCTTAATAATACCACTTTTTTATTAGGAAGCTTTTTATTTTTTCCCGAGAGCTTTAGTTTTAGAGGTTTTCTTCTTATAAAAATACATTTTTCTTAGGTTTGCTCTGTCGGTAGACAGATTTGAGAGTCATAATCTAGAGATAAAATCATAATGAGCGCCAAGTGATGGGACATTATTTATATTGCAGCCTATACATGTGGCAAGTAACTCACTGGCATGGAGCTTTTTAACCCAGTTGGTAATGCTTGCTTCCTTTTGAAAAAGCATTAAAGGAAATGAACGAAATATTTCGGGTTGAAGAGTTGCATGTCTACCAATATTAGAATAATAAGATTTTAATATCTCTCTAAGAATATCTAAGTCTAAGCAATACAACTTAGATTTAATCGTGTTATAACATATCCCTCTAAAATATTCTGAAATATATTTTAGAGGGATATGTGTATAAGGTTCGTATTTCATACATTGGACTAAATCGCTAACAGCGATACATACGAGTATGAATAATACAACTATTTTGAAGGTGCTGCGCAATCAAAAGCAGTACCTTTTAGTATTTCTATGCCATGGCCAAGATTTGTAATAATATATTCTAAGTTTTCTTTTACAGCTTTAGGGCTCCCTGGTAAATTAACTATTAGAGTTTTATCACGAATTCCAGCGACACCTCTACTTAGCATAGCGCGGGGTGTGATTTTAAGACTATTGTAGCGCATAGCTTCTGCAATTCCGGGGGCATTTCTTTCAATAACGCAAAGAGTGGCTTCAGGAGTTATGTCACGGGGAGAAAAGCCAGTGCCACCTGTTGTTATGATTAAATCTATACCTTTTTTACACATAGCTATTAGTGCATTACTTAACATGCTTTTATCATCTGGTAGAAGTTTGTAATCCAGAACTTCAAAATCGTGCTTTTTTAGAATTTCAGAAACTAGAATACCACTTACATCTTCTCTTTGGCCTTGGTAACCTTTGTCGCTGGCTGTGATTATACCAGCTGTAATTTTTTGCTTGAATGGTTCCATTAAATTCATCTCCCTAAACAAATCATTCTAATCCACACTAAGGGTATTATAGAGCAAGTTCAACTTCCATCTCATCTCCGATTTTCATTTTGCCACCGAAAATAACTCTTGCAAATACCCCTTCTTTAGGCATAATGCACTCGCCCATTTTTTTATAAATCTGGCAGTGGGAGTGACACTCCTTACCAATTTGTGTTACTTCTAAAACTATATTTTTACACTTAAGTTTTGTACCTACAGGTAAAGTTTTAAAGTCTATACCTTGTACAATAACATTTTCGCCAAAAGCACCATCATTTACTATAGCCCCTCTTTCTTTAAAGGCTAGAATTTTATCATAGGATAAAAGGCTTACTTGTCTGTGCCAGTCCCCAGCATGAGCGTCACCTTTTATACCGAAATTTTCTATAAATTCACCTTGGCCCATATTTTCCTTTTCTGTTCCGCGTTTTTCACTAATACAAATGCCAATAATTTTCCCCATAATACACCTCATTTTAAATTTTTTTAACCACCGATTTGTGACATGTTTTTTTGTTCTTTATATTTTCCAGGCTGGTTTCCAAAAAAATCATGGCTTTCTGGTTTCTCTAGAATTGTAGATTCTATAGCTTTTAAAATTTCATCGCAAGAGACATCGCTTCTTAAAAGAGAGAGAACATCCAACCCCTTATTATATTGTAAGCAAGTTTTTAAAAATCCAGATGAAGTTAAGCGAATGCGGTTACAAGAGCTACAAAATTTGTGGCTCACTGCACTAACAAATCCTATTTTCCCATGGAAACTTGGGGGTGTATAGTAGGTAGAAGGACCATTTCCAAGTTTCTGACTACAGGGGGTAAGATTTCCAAATTCTTTTTCCAGTATAGAAACCATACGATTTTCTTTAATACAAGTATAATTTGTACCGTAGCCAATGGGCATCATCTCAATAAAACGGACTAAAATATTACGATGTTTTGCCAAAGAGGCTATATTTATAAGTTCAGAATCATTTACTCCTGATATTGGAATGCAATTAATTTTTACTGATTTAATGTTAGCTTCTAATGCTTTATCTATACCGAGTAGTACTTTTGAAAGTTGATTTCTTCTAGTAATAAGCTTAAAAGTGTTTTCATCCATGGAGTCTAGGCTTACATTTATACCGTCTATGCCTGCTTCTTTTAAAGCGGGCATATTTTCTTCTAGAAGAACTCCGTTTGTAGTAAGAGTTACTTCTTTTATACCAGGAATGTTTTTGATACCTTTAATAATATCTATACAGTTTTTTCTAACTAATGGTTCCCCACCAGTGATTTTTATTTTAGTTATGCCAAGCTTAACAAAGAGGGTACAAAGTTTTATTATTTCTTCAAAGGACATTGTTTTTAAAGAACAACTATTATTAGAACCTTCCTGCGGAAGGCAGTAGATGCATCGTAAATTGCAGTTATCTGTAATGGATATTCTTATATAATCTATGTTGCGATGTAGTTTATCTAGCAAGGTCGACACCTCCTTTTGTGTAATTTATTATTAAATCAGCAATGATGTATATATTATTCAAATCTATAACACGGCCTTCAAAGCTAGTAGGGCCATCAGTTGCTAGGGCTATAATAGTTTTTGGGTCACCTACAGGTGCACTAGAATTTTTAAACCTTACTATTTCTATTTTTTTATATGAAGAGTATTTAAAGCCTTCAAGTAAAATAAGATCAACTTCACTAAACTCTTCTATAAGCATAGCTTCACTAATAAAGGGCTGATTTTTTATTAACATGTACTTTGTATTTGAAAAAGCAGAGGTCCCGTAGGCTCCGGCCTCAAGGTGTTTATAAGTATCAGTATTGGGGGTATCTGCCTTAAAGTCGTGGCCATCATGTTTTATAGTTGCAACCCTTAGTCCTTTTTCTTTTAATAGAGGAATCAGCTTTGTGATAAGGGTTGTTTTTCCAGAGTTTTTAACACCACTAATAGCAAGAACCCTAGGGTATGACTTTTTAGAAAAAATTTCCCCATACTGAAGCTTAGTATTAATATTTGAAAGTTCTTCATCCTGAAATACAGTGTTAGAAATATCGATGTATTTTACTTTAAGTAAATTTAAACTATTCCAAAGTTTATAGTTTCCCTTTTCAATTTGTTCCCTCAGTAAGTTTAAACATTTTTTACTGTAAAGTGAACAAAGAGGATGGGCTCTTTTACTTCTATCAATAGGTACGTATACATCAAAATCACTACTTATATAACTACAAATGAATTCTATAAAAGAAGAAGATATTAAAGGTGTATCACAAGAACAAACAAAAATATAGTCGCTTTTAATAGAGTGAAGTCCAGAATATAGCCCTCCTATAGGACCTATGGACTCATATTCATCGGTTATTAAATTGTAACTTGAAAGTTTAGATGATTGCCCTTTATTACAACTTATATAATTAGAAGGGAATATAGAAAGAGACGTTAGTATTACGTCTAAAAAGCTTTTATCATATAATTTTAAAAAGGCTTTGTCTTGTCCCATACGGGTGCTATGTCCTCCTGTTAAAACTAAACCAGAAATTGTATACATTTCTTCTCCTCCAAAAATAAAACATATTTAAAGGCTATGTAAATTTTTTATTAAAGTAGTCGCCACTTTTTCCACCGCTTTTTCTAACCAAGTGAATATTTGTAATCTCCATGGATCTGTCCAGAGCCTTACACATGTCGTAGATAGTAAGTAAAGCTATACTCACTCCAGTTAGTGCCTCCATTTCCACACCAGTTTGCCCTGAAACCTTAGTTGTACAAATGGCGTGTATGCATAAAGCAACTTCGTCTATAGTAAAGTCAATGCTACACTTTGTCACAAATAAAGGGTGACACATAGGAATAAGATCTGAGGTTTTTTTTAGTCCCATTATGCCCGCAATCCTGGCAACACCAAGTACATCACCTTTATGAACTGTGTGCCCTGTAATGGCATTAATAACTTCTTTACTTACTTTGATACTTCCTTTAGCAGTAGCTACTCTTTCTGTAACAGGTTTAGTTGATACGTCTACCATAATGGCATTGCCACTTGCGTCAAAATGCGTAAGATTACTATCAGTATTCATATTACTCTCCTTAATTTTTATATTAAAATGATTTTTATATTTTGTCCATCTAATAAGCCTTGACTGCCTTTTTCTATATCTATAAGGCAGTTGCAATAAGTCATAGAGTAAAGGGCACCTGAAGAAAGTAAACCTTCAGGAAGACTCACTTCACCTTCTGAAAATATTCCTCTAAGGAATCTTCTAGTAGCACTTTTTTTAGTAAAGCTGCCCTTAAATATAGCCTTTTTATGCATTAAATCAAGGCTTGGGTCGTAGCATAGTTTGGATACTAGCGGGCGAGCTATAAGTTCAAAAGTGGTAAGGGCTGCAAAGGGGTTTCCAGAAAGACTTATAATTGGTTTTTTTCTGTATTCCCAGTAAATCACAGGAGTTCCTGGTTTTATATTAACTCGCCAAAAATACTGCTTAGCGCAAAGAAGAGGAAGTACATCATGGAAGATATCCTTTTTTCCAACAGAAACTCCACCCGTAGTTATTAAAAGATCTAAATCATCAATGTGCATTGTAATAGCATTTGCTACATCTACAATGTGGTCTTTAAGAGGAGACATTACAGTAACCTCTACGGATAATTCTTCTAGTCTAGATTGCAGCAAATAAAGATTAGAATTATATATTTTGCCTTCCTCTAGATTATTACCTAGAGGGGTCAGTTCATCTCCAGTAATTAATAAACCTACCCTTACTTTTTCTATAACGGATATCCGCTGAATACCCATACTAGCAAGTACACCTAAGTGTATATATGATAGTTTTTCACCTTTTCTTATAATTGTAGTGTCTTTTTTAATATCTTCACCTAAAAAGCAGAAATTCTCATAGGGCTTGAGGCTTTTATATATTTGAACTACATTTTCTCCGTAGTTTGTATTTTCTTGAGCTATAACGCAGTCACATCCATCAGGAATTTTTGCACCAGTCATGATTCGGATAGCTTCACCACATTGAAGTTTTTTATTAAAGGTGGCACCGGCACAAACTTCCCCTATAACGCAAAGGGTTACAGGTTTTTTAGAAGTTGCAAGGTGGGTGTCACTAGAATTTAAGGCGTAACCGTCTAGTGGAGAACGATTAAAAGGCGGATTATTAATAGGTGCAAAAATGTTTTCACTGCAAATTCTCCCCCTAGCTTTTGAAATTTCTATAAGTTCAGTCTCTTTATTAGGGGATACTGAATTAAGCACGATTTTGAGGGCTTCTTCTAATTCTATATTTGGCATATTTACACCCCTTTTCCAAAACTACAGTTAGGAAAGGAGCAAGTATCACATTGCAAGCATAAGCCACCATGGGAAAGAACTGCAAAATCACACTTTGACAAGGTGGTACCAGCTATAACTCTTGGTAAAATCAAATCAAAGATAGTATTCTTAGCATACATCACGCAACCAGGTAGACCCATAATAGGAGTAGAATCTTCAAAGTAACCAAGTAAGAACATAGCACCAGGAAGCACAGGAGCCCCATAGGTAATAATAGTAGCTCCAGAAGATTTAATAGCACTTGGAGTTCTGTCATCGGGGTCAACACTCATGCCACCAGTACATAAAATCATTTCACAGCCACATGATTTTAATTTTAAAATGGCTTCTATTATCATTGCCTCATCATCATTTACCGTAAAGTGCTCTATGACTTCAAGGTCGTAATTCTTGAGTTTTTCAATTATTACAGGTGTAAAAGTATCTTTTATTCTACCATAGAAAATTTCACTTCCTGTAGTAACTATACCAACCTTAAGTTTCTTAAAAGGAAAAAGTTTAAGTAGAGGAGTAGCACCTACAATTTCAGCTGCTCTTTGAAGTTTATCTTTTTCTATAACAAGAGGAATAACTCTTGTACCTGCCAGCTTATCCCCTTTTTTTACAGGAAAATTCGTGTGTCTAGTAGCAATGATTATTTGATCTAGGCAGTTGACCTCAATAAGTCTTTTTGTATCTACGCAAAAGAGGCCAGCTACATCTGCAATAATATCAATTTTACCTTCCTTAACTTCGCTTGGGTGCATATATTCGTTTTTGCAAAAATTATAAATGAATTTAGCAGCATCATCCTCGTGCAGCGTATTTTCATTTTGCTCCCAAACATAGAGATGATCCTTTCCGAGAGAAAGTAAAACTGGAATGTCTTCTTTTTTAATAATATGGCCTTTTTTGAAGGCACGATCTTTAACTTTATCTTTTATAATTTGAGTTATGTCATGACAAAGAATATGACCAACAGCATCTATGGTTTTAATTTCTTTCATAAGTTAACAGTCCTTTCTAATTTAAGAAGATTATTCTTTAACCCCAACAGACAATGCTTCTATGAAATTTTTTATTGCTGGGTTGTTATCTGATTTTCTCCAAGCTGCAATAACATCAAACGAATATTGACTTCCTTTAAGTGGTACAAAACGAACTTTTTCACTTGCATTAGATTTGAGTTTTTGGGGGATAATTGCAATGCCATATCCCGCTTCAACCATTAATAATGAAGAATTTATACATTTATATCGAATCTTCTTGTCCTGAGATATTTTTTCTGAATTAAAAATATCGTTAACAAATGTTGCATACCCATTAAAATTCTTAGTTGAAGGCATTAAAATGCGCTCTGAATGTAACTCATGGATCATGACATTTTGTTGTTTAGCTAAAGGATGATTTTTACATACGACGGCACAAAGAACGTCCTTATATAGCTTGTATGTATCGCACCACGATAAAAGATCTTTATCAAAGTTAAGGGTCAGGATTAAATCAACATCATTATTTTTAAGCTTTTGGGGTAATTCTCCATATTCACAAGCCATTAATGTTAGTTCAATATGAGGGTAAAGATTTTCAAATAGGTGTATAGATGATCCAAGAATATCTCTAGTATGTGCATGTAAATAACCGATTTTCAAATCCTTTTTAATTCCCCATACTGCCAGTTTTATTTTCTTCATACCTTCATCATACCGATTTACTATAGCAATAGCCTCGACTAAAAATAATTTTCCTATTGATGTTAATTCAACGCTATGGTGATTTCTTATTAACAAAGTTACGCCAATTTTCAATTCCAATAATGCAATATGTTTACTAATTACAGACTGTGTAATATAAAGTTCTTGCGCTGTTGTACTAAAATTTAAGTTTTTAGAAAGTGCAATAAACTCACGCAACAAGCTAATTGGCATCTCTTATCTCCTTTCTGTAAGTTTAAATACTATCTTATAACAATATATTTCTTGAAATGGTTTGCATTAGCTTGCCTACTATTATGGCTAGCTTTCATTTTAAAAAGTATCTTTGTTAATAAAATATCACAATAGACACTTGTAATCAATTTCGAATCATCATATAATTAATTCAAAAACGGAATAGGTGAGATGTGATGACAGAAGACCAATTGAAATATTTTGTAACTATAGTGGACACTGGTAGTTATATGGAAACTGCTTTAGAGCTAAATATTGCTCAATCTTCTATTAGTAAACAAATACAAGCATTAGAACGTGAATTAGGTGTTCAACTCTTTAATCGTCAACATAGACGGATTGAATTAACAGATAAAGGAGAGCAATTATTACCTCAAGCTAGACAGGCATTAGAAGAAATTCGTCGTTTGACATATATGGCGGAAAAGTTACAACCTGGATATAAAGAGAGAGTTATAGTACTAACTTTGCCTGTAATGAGTTATTATGGTTTGTATATTCCTATGAGTCGATTTGAATTAGAGAATCCTTCTTTCATAATCAATATCATGGAGCTAGAAGAACCCCAATTATTTCGTAAAATGTTAGGTAATAGTTTTGATATAGCAATAACTTATTGGCATGAACAAAACCTAGCTAATAGCAAAAATACTTTTGTTCCTGTCTCTGTAGATGAAATTGTTTTAGCTGTTCATAAAGATAATCCTTTAGCAAAACTAGATCATGTTACTCCGGAACAATTAAAAAATACTTCTCTTATGTTAATGGAAACTTATACATGTATATCTACCTTATGTATGACTTTCTTTGAAGAACATGATATTGTTCCGGATATTATAGCTAGAGGGAGACCAGAAACTATTTTGAGTGGGGTAGAAGCTAAACGTGGTTCTGCTTTAATAACACGTAGACTAGCCAGTCATTTGTTAGCTGAAAATGTTGTTTTAATACCTGTTTCACCTAGTATTCCAACTATACTAGGCGTGGTTATTAATAAAGACAGTCAAAAGAATCCTAAGGTTAAAGAACTAGTTAATAGGTTAATAGCTAGAAATAATGAATAATAAAAATGGACTGGTTATTCTTTTTTGGAATAATCAGTCCTTTATTTTGAATTGGGAATCTAAATCATATGATGTTATCCTAAAAACAGGCAGTTATTTCATTCACAATATGTATACGATTAGCTAAGATCATTCATTAGTAAAGGAGGCAAACAAATGGAAGAACAAAAATTAAATAAGAAAGACTTTCTCAGCTTAATAAACATAACAGGAATTACATCAGCGCTAGATGACTCCGGAAGTTTATCGCAAAATGAGTCATCACATGCAGAGGCATCATCTTCGACTAAGCTCGTCAAGACATGTTGCAGAGCATGTATTTCCAATTGCGGCGTTATTGCCCATGTCAAAAATGGACGAGTAGTCAAGCTTGAAGGAGATCCAGAGAATCCCATGAACAAGGGAGCAATGTGTGCCAAAGGACTTTCCGGTATACAAGCTCTTTACAATCCTAATCGTAATAAGTATCCAATGCTTAGAGTTGGTAAGCGTGGTGAGAATAAATGGAAGCGTATTTCATGGGATGAATCTATTGACATTATTGCAAAGAAACTAATGGAAACCCGTGAAAAGCATGGTGCAGAAAGTGTAGTTTGCTCAACTGGAGGCGGTGGAAACCCTGAGTTTTGGAGTGTTGCTAGATTTTGTAATGTGTTTGGTACTCCTAACTGGTTTGAGCCTGGTTGTGCACAATGTTATCTGCCACGTATTCTTACCAATCATTTGATGTATGGTGGTTCTGACTACAGTATCGCTGACTCAAACGCTCAAGAAATTTATTATACAGATGATACGCCAATAAAATGTCTAGTCCTTTGGGGAGCAGCTCCTTCGTATTCTAGTCCTGCAATGGGAGGAGGCGCTGTTGTTGATCTTCGTGCTAAAGGAGTGAAAACAGTTGTAATTGACCCACGACTAACACCTGATGCAGCCAAGGCTGATGTTTGGTTACCTATAAGACCTGGAAGCGACGTGGCACTATTGCAAGCGTGGACACGGTACATCATTGACAAAACGCTTTACGACCAAGATTTTGTAATGAAATGGACAAATCTCCCATATCTTGTGGACGTTAATACTAAGATGTTCTTACGCGACAATGAAGATAATACTCCAGGAATTCCAGATACCTTTATGGTTTGGGACACAATTACCAACTCAGCACAGCCCATAGTTTATCCTTGGAATGATGATTTGCGTCCTTCCCTTGAAGGTACTTTCGTGGTAAATGGAGTTGAGTGTAAAACTGGTTTTCAGCTTCTAAAGGAGAGGGTAGAACCTTATACTATTGAGAAGGCAGCAGAACTTTGTTGGCTTGATGCAAACAAGATTGAAGAAGCCATTAATATATATGTACAAAACTCTCCAGCAGGCCTATGCCTAGGCGTTGCCACTGACCAAAGCCCTAACTCTGTACAAGCAGCTATGGGAGCGGTTATTCTTAATGCACTGATGGGTAATATTGAAAAACCTGGAGCATTGATGCAACGTTTTAAAACAAGTGGTGTTATCCCAGGCGATGCTGCTGTTTCAACATATATAGTACCAGTTGCTCGTGAGATGCTTTCAGAAGAACAACTCAAAAAGCGTTTGGGCGGGACCGAATACAAAGGACTTTTATTTTGGTGGGCAGGTCATGCTTCCAGTGTTAAGGAGGCAATGATTACTGGAAAACCTTATAAACCAAGAGTGTGGATTGAACGTTCAGGTAATAAGTTCGCAAATGTAGCCGATAGTGGGTCATGGGTTCCTGCTCTTAAAGAAATGGAGTTTGTTGTACACATGTACATGTATCCTACATCATTCTCTAACTATGCAGATATACTTCTTCCAGCAGCAGAATGGTTAGAGACAGATATGCCTGTAGAATCTTGCAACAAGGTCTTTGCTAGACAAGCGGTTACCCATCTTTGGGAAACTATGGATGAAACATTATTCTGGTCCAAGTTGTCCAAACGCTGTGGAGAGCTCGGACACGAAGACTGTAAGAAAGCATTTAATTCGGAATTTATGGGTAGCAATCTTCCTTACTGGAACAAGATGGAGGACCTTCTTGATGTCTGTACAAGTGCCTTTGATATGACATGGAAAGAATTCACTCAAAAGGCTCCCTTTGAATTTCTACCTAAAAATGAGTGGAAGCAGTACTATGCTTACAAACAGATTAATTCAGAGACAGGTAAGCCAAGAGGATTTGATACACCTTCTAAGAAAATCGAGCTTTATCTGGAAAGCCTGATTACATTAGGAAGAACAGGTATGCCATATACCACTTATCCATTGCCTCCTGCGTCTATTGATTATGATCCATTGCCATACTACTTAGAACCATCTGAAAGTCCTCTTGAGGGCAGTGAGCTTGCTAAAGAGTACCCTTTAGTTATGACAAATGGACGACTTCCTATATATCATCATTCAACACAAAGAGATATCCCATGGTTAAGGGAGATATATCCTGTGCCTGAGATCTGGATTCACCCTGAAGCTGCATTAACTTATGGCATTTCCCATGGAGACTGGGTATGGGTGGAATCATTAAGAGGAAAGATCAAAGCATTAGCCAATGTGACAAAAGGGATAAATCCTGGAGCCGTATATATGGAACGTTTTATTTTCCCTGAAAATTATCACACTGAGACTGAAGGATGGCGTGAAATGAACGTCAACGTGCTTTCAAAAGCAACTGCTCCATTTAATGATGTTGTTGGTACGTATACTCTCAGAGGTTATCTTGTAAAAGTTTCAAGAGCTGATGATGGCCCACCAAAAGGCGTCTGGCTAAAACCTGAAGATTTTAAGCCATGGCTTCCACAGCCATCTGATCCTACGGAGGTGGTTAAATAATGAAACAGAATGTTATGGTAATTGATTTAGATAGGTGTATAGGCTGCTATGGATGTCAGGTGGCATGTAAGATGGAGAACGAAGTTGCACTTGGTTCTTCAAGAATCACAGTACCTACCATAGGTCCCACAGGAATATATCCAGATGTAAAAATGTATTTTCTACCAGTGATGTGTCAACAATGTGCTGATCCTTCTTGCGTCAAAGTCTGTCCTACTGGGGCATGTTATAAACGTAGTGATGATGGTGTTATTGTTATTGACCAGGAAAAATGTATCGGTTGTAAAAGTTGTATAAAAGCCTGCCCATATGAGGTAAACACCTTCAACAATGAAATGAGGGTAGCGGATAAATGCAATCTTTGCGCAGATTTAACAGAAGATGGTGGAAAGCCTGCCTGTGTAAAAAATTGTTCAGGTAGAGCGCTCCATTTTGGTGATATTAACGATTCCAGCAGTGATGCTTCAGTAGCACTAAAAGAAGCTGGAAGCGAAAATGTATATAGCCTTCGTAATTTTGATAATAATCCTTCAGTTCGATACATTTTACGCCATGACAAATGGGTTGATGTTATCCCACAGGAGTGTAAAGAGCAAAATGGGAGGAAAAGATAAATGGATAAAAAATCAGAGTACTTGGAACTTATGAAAAACCGGGAAAATCTGTATCGTTTTTTGGGACGTCTCTATAGAGTAGAGGTGGATGGACCATTACTGCAGCAAATGAAAGCCATGAGATTTCCTGTGGAGTGCTCAGAAACTGAACTCAGCGAAGGCTACCTAGTACTTAGTGAGTATCTGGATAACTGCAGTAGCGACCCGTTGACCGACCTAGCTGTAGATTATACGAAAGTTTTTCTTGGTGCTGGGATAGCAGAGGGCTCTGCTGCATATCCATATGAGTCAGTGTATACCAGTAAAAAGAGAGTTATTATGCAGGAGGCTTGGGAGCAAGTGACGTTGATATACGCAGCAAAGGGTCTTAGCAAAGATGATGAAAGGCCTGAACTTTTTGAAGACCATATCTCTTTAGAACTGCAATTTATGTCCTTTCTATGCCACGAGGCGCAATGCGTTTTGGATACACAAAATGAATCAGAATTTTTATCTTGTTTAAAACAGCAGATGGATTTTCTAAGTCAGCATCTGCTCAAGTGGGTTCCTTCATTTTGTGCCGATGTAGAAAAATATGCAGGTACTGAGTTCTACAAAGGGATTGGTAAAATCACTAATGGCTACTTGCGGTTGGACAGTGCAATGCTTAAAAGTTCGATGGATGAATTATTATAAAATAATTTAGAAAAATAGGAGGGGTAGTCATTGGGTTACTATGTAAGTTCGGAAAGAATGGACAAAATTATCAATGAACTTAAAAAAGAATACAAGATATATGCTCCCAGGCGCTTTGAAAAGCGTGGCTGGAAGTCTAATACTGACTTAATACGTTATGCGCAAATTAATTCGGTGGCAGAGATCGTTTATGATGTAGAATCCGATTTTTCACCGAAAGAAGTCTTTTACCCTATTAGTCAAGCGCTTCTTTATTTTACTGAGGATAAATGTAGTGAGAGCAGTATTGAAGATAGCAAAGGCATCATTATCTTTGCCCGTCCCTGTGATATTAACGCAATTAGGAGACTGGACACTATATTTTTGAAAAATGGTAATATGGAAGATAATTATTATAAACGATTACGTGATAAAGTAAAGATTTTCATGATGGAATGCCGAGAAGGCTTTGATAACTGCTTTTGTGTTTCCATGGGTTCAAATAAGACTGACAATTATAGTGCAGCTGTAAGGTTTGAAAACGGTGGCTTGCTTGTGAATACGAAGGGTGATGAATTCGAAAAGTACTTCGCAGGGGAAACATTAAAAGACTTTACTCCTGAGTTTGTTCATGATAATCAAAAAAAAGTCAAATTGCCTAAAATTAATAGCATTGACCTTTTGAAAAAAGCATGCAATTTGGGATTATGGGAGAGCTTCAATACTGATTGCATAAGCTGTGGCAGTTGCAATACAGTCTGTGGTACGTGTAGTTGTTTCGACACTACGGACATCATATATAATGAAACTAGCCGTAACGGAGAGAGAAGAAGAATATGGTCATCTTGTATGCTTGAAGATTTTACAACTATGGCGGGCGGAAATAAAGTTCGAAAAACAGCAGGCGAAATGATGAGATTTAAAACCTTGCACAAGGTTTATGATTACAATGCTCGTTTTGGCGGCGAGGAACATATGTGTGTAGGTTGTGGACGTTGCATCAGCAGATGCCCACAAGAGATTTCATTCGCAGATACTATTAACAGCTTGAGTGAAGAAATGGAAAAATTATCAAGCAAGGAAGAGACATTCAGGGAGGTGACTAAATAATGAATAATATCATGATGCCGACACCCCATAAAATTCTAGGTGTCATACATGAAACTAATGCTGAATATACCTTCAGAGTTGCATGTGATGCTAAAATCAAGCACGGACAATTTTTTCAACTGTCAATCCCCAAGGTAGGCGAAGCTCCAATATCTGTAAGTGCTAAGGGAGAGGGATGGGTTGAGTTTACTATTAGAAAAGTAGGGAGAATGACCCAAGGAATTTTCGGTATGCAACCTGGAGACATGCTGTTTATGCGAGGTCCTTATGGAAACTCCTTCCCTGTGGATGAATTTAAGAACAAGGATTTGCTAGTAATCTCTGGTGGTACCGGTCTGGCTCCAGTTAGAAGCTTTTTGACCTACTTTTATGAACATCCAGAAGAAATTAAATCCGTAAATTTAATTGCTGGTTTCAAAGATGTTGACTGCGTTCTGTTCGAAGATGACCTTAAAAAATTCAAAACTGGATTCAATACGATTTGTACCTTAGATAATACTAAAGCAGATGGATATGAAACTGGAATGGTTACAGCACATATTAAGAAAATACCATTTAGTAGTTTCAAAGACTATAATGTAGTTATAGTTGGTCCTCCAATTATGATGCATTTTGCGGCTAAGGAGTGCCTTGCGAATGGTGTGGAAGAATCTAAAATATGGGTTTCTTTTGAAAGAAAAATGTCTTGTGCAGTAGGCAAGTGCGGGCACTGTAAGATAAATGAGACCTATGTCTGCCTAGAAGGACCGGTTTTCAATTATAGCAAAGCAAAAGACTTGCTTGACTAAGGATAGCTTAGGATCGGATATTTTTGCATTGCTGCCTTAGGGTTATGAACCATATTCTATCATGTACACATAACATTAATACGTCTAGGCTCCTTTGAATTATTTTAAGAGAAGTCTAAGCGTATTATGTTTTAAAATAATAAATTTTATATTTAATATAAGGTAATAATGGTATTCTTTAATAAATATAGATTTGTAGGGTTAATGTAGTATAAGTTTAAATTTAGTTCTGTCGTATCTTTCTTTAATGAAGATACATAAAATTCAATGATGCGGCGGAAATTCCGACCATTTTCCACCGGTCCATAAAATATGATTAGATATAATTAAATAATTTTAGTGCTTAAAAATTATTATATACCTCATATGTGGTATTATATCAATGCTCACAGAATATTATAAAATATACAGATAAAATAAAATGCAAATACATACCTCATATTGAGACGATTGTAGATTTAGTTAAGGTAAATTAATAGTTTAAACAAGTTTTTAATATTTATGTTGACAAATATAGCTAAAAATATTAATATATTAAATAATAGGATTATTAATGAGTTATAAAATTATATATGTAGAGGGAGTAACTTTCTGTTTTTTTAAACAGAATCAAAGTCGTCACCACGGATTAAGTCCCGGCTTTGATAACTTCTAAAGTTTAGTGAGACTCTACAACTGGTATTTATATTATACCAGTTGTAGAGTCTTTTATTTTATCCTGTTATTAAATAAGCACTAAAAGAGGGGGAATATTAATGAACATATTTTATAAACAAACATCTGAAGAAGTGATGAGTTTCTTGGGGGTTAATGGCAAAGGACTTAATGACATTGAAATAAAAGAACGGAGAGAAGAACAAGGTTTTAATGAATTAACTGAAGGCGCTAGAAAAAGCCACATCCAGATATTTTTAGAGCAGTTTAAGGACTTCTTAGTACTAATACTTCTAGCTGCGGCAGTTATATCAGCTTTTCTAGGTAAGTTTGAGAGTACACTTGTTATTCTTGTGGTTGTTATTATAAATGCAATACTAGGTACTGTTCAGCATATTAAAGCAGAGCAATCTTTGAAAAGCCTTAAGGATCTTTCTTCCCCCACAGCCAAGGTTTTAAGAAATGGCCAGAAGCTAGAAATTGCTTCAAAAGAATTACTTGTTGGGGATATCTTGTATTTAGATGCAGGAGACTCTGTAGGTGCTGATGGAAGAATAATTGAAAACTACAGTCTTCAGATAAATGAAAGTTCACTTACAGGTGAGTCAGAAAGCGTTCTAAAAATAACTGATCTAGTAAATGGGGAGAATGTAGCTATTGGAGATAGGAAAAACATGGTGTTTTCTGGGAGTTTTGTAACCTATGGCAGAGCTGTAATTTTAGTTACATCTATTGGTATGAAAACAGAGATAGGTAAAATAGCTAACCTTTTAGAAAGTACAAAAGAAAAGAAAACTCCACTACAAGTTAATTTAGATAATTTTGGAAAAAAACTAGCCTTTGTTATAATTGTGATATCAGCACTTATTCTAGCCCTTAATATATTTAGAGGGTATGCAATTATTGATTCCTTTATGTTTGCTGTATCACTTGCTGTTGCTGCAATTCCAGAGGCATTAAGTTCAATAGTAACAATAGTTCTTGCCATCGGAACCCAAAAAATGTCTCGTGAAAATGCTGTTGTAAGAAAGCTTCATGCAGTTGAAAGCTTGGGAAGTATTTCAGTAATATGCTCAGATAAAACTGGAACGCTAACACAGAACAAAATGACTGTACAAAAGGTATATGTTGATGAAAAGGTCCTTGGACATGATGAACTTGACCATGATAAGATATTGGAAAAGAATCTTGTACTAATGGCATTATTGTGTAATGATGCTATAACAGTTAAAGATAAAGAAATTGGAGACCCTACTGAGGTTGCACTTGTAAACTTAGGTGAAATATATGATTTAGATGAGCTAGATATTAGAAAAGACTATCCAAGAAGTTCTGAGGTACCATTTGACTCTGATAGAAAACTAATGAGTACAGCAAATAAACTTAAAGACAAAACATATATAATAACCAAGGGTGCGCTTGATGTGCTTTTATTAAGAACAACAAGGATTGTTACATCAAGTGGAGTTGAAATCCTGAGTGAAGACGGTAAAAAGGAGATTGAGAGAGTAAATAAGGAGTTTTCTGAAAGTGGTCTAAGGGTTTTAGCCTTCGCTTATAAAGAAATAGAAAATGGAAAACAAATAGGTATTATAGATGAAAATGACTTAATATTTGTAGGTCTAATTTCTATGATGGATCCTCCAAGACTGGAATCTAAAGCAGCAGTTGCAGACTGTATTAGGTCAGGTATTAAACCGGTAATGATAACTGGAGATCATAAGATAACTGCCTCTGCTATAGCTAAACAAATAGGTATATTAAATAATGAATCTGAAGCTATAGACGGCTATGAGATTGACTCTTTAAATGATGAAGAACTTAAAATTAAGGTAGAGAATATATCTGTATATGCAAGGGTATCACCTGAGCATAAGATCAGAATAGTAAGGGCATGGCAGGAAAGAGGAAATATTGTAGCGATGACAGGTGATGGAGTAAATGATGCGCCTGCTTTAAAACAAGCAGATATTGGTATAGCCATGGGAATAACGGGTACTGAGGTTGCTAAGGACGCTGCTGCCATAGTGCTTATGGATGATAATTTTTCTACCATTGTAAAGGCAATTTCTAATGGTAGAAGTATATATTCAAACATAAAAAATTCAATCAAATTTCTATTATCTGGGAATACTGCTGCTGTTCTATCAGTGCTTTATACCTCGATTACAGCGCTTCCAATGCCTTTTGCACCAGTGCACCTTCTTTTCATCAACCTGGTTACCGATAGTCTCCCTGCTATTGCAATAGGTCTTGAGCCACACAACAAAAATATAATGAATGAAAAACCTAGAAATATAAACTTGCCTATACTAAATAAATCTTTTTCAATAGAAGTGCTAATTGAAGGATTACTAATTGCGCTAGGTACAATGACATCATTCCATGTAGGATTATCAAGTGGTAATGTTTTAGTTGCAAGCACAATGGCATTTGCAACACTATGTTTATCAAGACTGCTCCATGGATTTAATTCTAGGTCACGAGAATCTATATTTAAAATAGGGGTTTTCTCAAATAAATATTTATGGATTGCAACTATATTAGGTTATTTACTTTTAGAATTTGTTTTAAGTTTTAAGCCACTGATGGGTGTTTTTGAAGTAGCTCCTTTAACTTTAGATCAACGTGTCATAGTATATGGACTATCTTTTATGCCTCTAGTTCTTATTCAAATATATAAAGTTTTTTTTGTAAAATCTACTTCACAAAACAATAATTGTAATATATAATAAAATAAAGAAATATTAATCATAATATGGTTAAATATGTAGAAATATGAAAGAGGATGTGGTTTACATTACAACAATTAATGATAAAAAATTTGAATTGAAGTTAGACAAATCAAAACAAATACTTTTTGCAAAGGCATTTGGTTCATTTGGACCTGCTGATGCTAATGGTTTTGTAACTGAGTACAATGTAATTCTTAAATCTGCTAGTGCAAAAGATCTTGAATTGCAATTTGACTGTAAAGAGTTAAAAGTTTCAGGAAAAGATGTTAAATCTGGTGTAGATATGACTAATATGTTAAAGGCTTGCTTAGAAATGTACAAAAAAGATGGGTTTAAGAAAATTGTATTTGATTGTGAAAAAAATCTAGTAATGAAAATGCAACTACAAAGACTAGCGAAAGAAGTAGCACTTCCAAACTTTGAAGTTAAATCATAAAGAAAACGTGGGAAATCCCACGTTTTTTAATATCTTATAAGCATAGTACAAATTGTCCAATTAATTGCAACTGACCATAGACATACAATGTCTCCTCTTTTTATCTTGCCGGTTTTAATTCCTTCATACAGTGCTATAAATGGACTGCTTGTACCTGTATAGCCATATACATCTCCTATATAAATAAATTTATTTATATCTACACCAAGTTTTTCAGAACCAAGCGTTGCAAATGCTTTTGAATATTGAGAAAAACAATAGTTTTCTATTTCGTCTATTTTTAGGTTATTCCTATTTAATAGAACATGAATAGAAGTTACTGCATTGTCAATTATAAATAATCCGTCAAAAGGGGTCCAATCTAATTTTCTATCTCTAATTGACAACCCTTCTTTATATACTTTTGACATACCACAAGCGGGGTATTTAACAGCTTCCCATGTTGCACCATTACTTTTACACAGACTGTCTATAAATCCACCATCTTCATCTGTTTTTTCTAAGATAACGGCGGCTGCACCATCTGCAAAATTAGGGTAAGTTAATTCATCGTCGTTTCTACAGTGTATTGAAGTATAATCAGACCCTATAACTAAAGCCCTTTTTACATGAGGATTTCCCATCATGGATCTTATTGCATTCTCAACTGTAACCAGCATTCCAGCACAGTTAGTGTTTGTATCCATACACATACAATCTTCTTTACCATTTATTGCATTATGTATTATTAATGATTGGCTTGGAAATGTATATTCAGGAAACTGGGAAGAAAATAGTACCATGTCAATATCTTTTCCTTCGAGCCCTGCACTTTTTAACACTTTATTAGCTACTTCTATACCCATAGTAATGGTATTTTCTTCGTTATCTATTATATATCTCTTTTCCCGCCCAAAAGCGTTTAGCAGGCCTGATATTTCTTTGCCCTGAGATTTAAAATGGTCAATATAAAAGCTATTATCCACATGTTTTTCAGGATGATAAACTTCTACTTTTAGAATTTTTACATTGTTCATTGATGTAAGTCCCCCTAATTTTTTTATCTTTTGTTTTTGATATAGTAGGTAGATGGCTTTTGGTAATTACCTATATATTAAATTAAAGCATGAGTTTGGTTTATTTACAATAAAATTACAACAATAAACCAACTAATTTCGACAAAGTTGTTATAAAAACGATAACATAGAATATATTTACAATTAAAAAATGCAATTATAATAATACCCATATTAACGGGCTTAGTGTTATAATTATTATGATAAAATAACTTTAGGGATAAGGAGTTACAAGAAAATGAAAATTTTAAAAAACTTTATAAGCTATTATAAACCATATAAGTATCTGTTTTTTGCGGATATGTTTTGTGCATTAATTTTATCTGCAGTTGATTTGGTATTTCCTTTGATTGTAAGGTATTTGTTAAACGACGTTTATGTACTTGAAGACGGAAATAAAATATTTAAATATGTTTTATATGTGGGTATTGCACTATTAATTATGTATATTGTAAGGTATTTTTGTCAGTATTTCATAACATCATGGGGACACATAATGGGAGCGAAAATGGAAACAGATATGAGAAAAGACATTTTTGATAATCTTCAAAAGCAATCATTTGCTTATTATGATGAGGCAAATACAGGAAAGCTCATGTCAAGAATAGTCACAGACCTTTTTGATATATCAGAGCTTGCACATCATGGACCTGAGGATGTCTTCATTTCAATACTAAAAATAGTAGGGTCTTTTGTAATACTCGCAAATATAAATACTAAAATAACATTTGTACTATTTTTATTTACATTGATAATGTTATATTTTTCATATTTCTATAATAAAAAGATGAGGGATGTATTTACTGAAAATAAGGAAAAGATTGCAGGTGTAAATGCTCAAATACAAGATAGTTTAGCAGGGATTAGAGTTGTGAAATCATTTGCTAACGAAGGAATAGAAAACACTAAATTCTCGAAGGGAAATAATGATTTTTTGAAGACAAAAGAGAAAAGTTATTTTATAATGGGCAGATTTCATAGCGGTAACAGCTTTTTTCAAGGATTACTGTATCTTAGTGCAATACTTTTAGGGGGAGTATTCATTAGTGACGGTTCATTACAAGTATCTGATCTAGTGGTTTACATACTCTACATTAATACGTTTTTAAATCCTATTGATAAACTTGTAAATTTCACAGAGCAATTCCAAAGAGGGCTTTCAGGATTTCAAAGATTTATTGAAGTTATAAATACAAAGCCGGATATAATAGATAAAGATGGAGCAGTTGAATTAGTTAATCCAAAGGGAGAGATCTCGTTTAATAATGTTTCATTCAGCTATAATAATAAGCATAATGTATTAAGCAATATAAATGTGAAGATAAAGCCAGGTAAGAATATTGCGCTTGTTGGTCCGTCAGGTGGAGGTAAAACAACTTTTTGTAGCCTTATACCAAGATTTTACGAGGTAAATGATGGGTCTATAACAATAGATGGATTTGATATAAGAGATATAAAACTTAAATCTCTTAGGAAATCTATTGGAATAGTTCAACAGGATGTTTATTTATTTTCTGGAACTATCAAAGAAAATATATTATATGGCAGACCAGAAGCCTTGGACCATGAAATAATTGATGCAGCCAAAAATGCAAATATTCATGATTTTATTATGAGGCTTGAACATGGTTATGATACTTATACCGGGGAGAGAGGAGTAAAACTCTCTGGTGGACAAAAGCAAAGAATATCAATAGCGAGAGTGTTTTTAAAGAACCCAGCAATTTTAATACTTGATGAGGCTACATCTGCGCTAGACAATGAAAATGAACAATATATTCAAAAATCATTGGAAAGTCTCACGAAGAATAGAACAACATTTGTTATTGCTCATAGACTAAGTACAATAAAAAATGCGGATGAAATAATTGTACTTACTGATGAAGGAATAAATCAAAGAGGATCACATGATGAACTTATAAGGGAAGATGGATTATATTCTAACCTTTATAATATGCAGTTTAAGGAAGTAGAGCAGATATAATTATATACACAAATGAAGAAAGGAATGATAAATATGATAAATGAAATGGATAGACAATACCTTAAAATGGCGGATAAAATTATAAAAAAAGGATACCATGACCAAAATCGTACTGGGGTTGCAACGTATAAACTTCCTCACCAGATTATGCAGTTTGATTTAGAGGAAGAATTTCCAATATTAACAACTAAATTTGTCGCATTTAAGACAGCTGTAAAGGAATTGCTTTGGATATTTAAAGACCAATCAAATGACGTTAAAAAACTTCAAGAACAAAATATACATATATGGGATGAATGGGCGTTGGACGACGGTACCATAGGAAAGGCGTATGGATATCAAATAGCTAAGTATCACCAGATTGATTCGCTTATTGAGGCTTTAAAAAATAATCCTCAAGACAGAAGAATGATGATGAACCTATGGAATATAGAAGATCTTTCTGAAATGGCCCTTCAACCTTGCTGTTTTTTAACTTTGTGGGATGTAACTGATGGAAGACTAAATTGTATGTTAGTACAAAGATCTGGGGATATGGCCTTAGGAGTTCCGTTTAACACAAGTCAATATGCAGTTTTAGTTCATATGATAGCACAAGTCACAGGACTCAAAGCAGGTTTATTTACTCATGTTATAAATAATGCACACGTATATGAAAATCATATTGAAGGTTTAAAATTGCAAATTTCAAGAAAAGAAGAAGCATTAGAAGCCCCTAAGTTTTGGATTAATCCAGAAATTAAAAACTTCTATGACTTTACGCCGGAAGATGTTAAACTTATAGATTATAAACATCTTGGTAAAATAAATATGGGGAGTGTGGCCGTTTAATGCTTACATGTATTGTTGCTATTGGAGAAGATTTTGCTATAGGAAAAGGTAATAAATTACTATGGCATTTTTCAAAGGATTTAAAAAGATTTAAACAAATTACAACTGGAAATACAATAATAATGGGAAGAAAAACATTTGAGTCTCTCCCTGGTATTCTCCCAGGAAGGCAACATATAGTTATTACACAAAATAAAGATTTTGTGGTAGATGACAACAGGGTTCTAGTTTTGCATTCTAAAGAAGAATTATTATCATCTTTAGAAGAAAATAAAGAATATTTTGTTATAGGTGGAGGAGAAATCTATAAATTATTGCTACCTTATTGTAATAAAATACACTTAACAAAAATAGATAAAAAATATGATGCTGATATATTCTTTCCAGAGCTAAATTATTTAGAATGGAATATTAGAGAAGAAGAAACAGGATTTGTTGATGACGACATAGCAACAGCATATAAATTTTTAACATTAGACCGTAAAATTGGAGCAAAAGCATAAGTATTTCTATAATTTAGTTAAAAAATGTACCCTTTTTAATTTGAATAGCATATTTAAATAGTATAAATTCAAATTAGTATACTACTAAAATAGGAGGGTACGTTGTGGTAGAGATAATTATTCAATATATATTAATTGTGCTTTTAGTAATAGGACTTGGTTATTTAGCTTATTTGTTAAAGGATAAAAATCTAAATATTAAGGATGATTATTTTGGTCTTGCTAATGTAATACTTGGTTCTTTATCTGCCAGTGAATTTACACCTGAAAATGCAAAAAAAATTATTAGAATTATTTCAAAAGCAGTACAATTTGTAGAAACTAACTATAAAAACAGTGAAAATGACCTTAAGGAAAAAGAGGCTATTAAGATTGCAAAAGAGGGCACTAATTTATTGAATTTCCAAATTAATGTGGATGAAGAAAGTTTGAAATATCTTGTAAGAATAGCTGCAGCATTATTGCCACCAACTAATAAACCAGTGTCTTGAGTATGGTGGAAAATAAAATTATAGTTATTTACAATATTGACCGGCAAAAAAGTTTTACTTTGCCGGTCAATATTTTTGTAGAAAATTGGGCATAAATATTCTAAAAACTTATAAATTTTCAAAAAACAGAAACTAACGTTCTATTTTTTTAATTAAATCTCTTTACCTTTTGCTAAGAAACATATAGAATAACAAATGTGTGATAAAATATTACTGGAGGATTTTTATGAGTTTAGAAAATGCAGAAGTTCAAACATATGATGTAACCGACCTAACTTCTCTAGAAAAGCTAGAGCCTGTAAGAATAAGACCAGGTATGTATATAGGGTCTACTGGAAGCAAAGGTCTACATCATTGTATATGGGAAATTTTAGATAATTCTATAGATGAAATAGCTAATGGGTATGGAAATAGAGCTGAAATAATATTAAACATAGATAAAAGTGTAACTATTGTTGATAATGGCAGGGGAATTCCTACAGGAATACACCCTTTAAAACATAAATCTGGTGTAGAAATGGTATTTACTGAACTTCATACTGGTGGGAAATTTAACAATAAAAATTATAAAACTTCTGGTGGCCTCCATGGTGTTGGAGCTGCAGTTGTAAATGCATTGTCAGAATGGTTGCAAGTTGAGATAAAACAAAAGGGTAAAATTTTCACTCAACGATTTGAATATGCTTATGATGATGAACTTAAAAGACTTATGCCTGGTACGGCAGTGAGTAAGCTTGAAATAGTAGGAGAAACAAAAGAAACAGGTAGTAAAGTTACTTTTATGCCTGATAAAAATGTATTCACTACATTAGAGTTTAATTCTGATTTTATTGATGAGAGATTACAGGAATTAGCTTTTCAAAACAAAGGAATTACTTTAGTATTTATTGATAAGCGTAAAGAAGGAAATGAAGTAAAAGAATATCATTCAGACAGAGGTCTACTTGATTTTATTGATTATCTTAATGTGAGTAAAACGTTACTACACAAAGATCCTGTATATTTTCAAGGAGAGAAAGAAATAAATGGGATACAACTATACGGTGAAATTTGTATGCAATTTACTGATTCTACTACAGAATACATTGCAAGTTATGTTAATAATATACCAACTACAGAATCTGGAACTCACGAAACTGGTTTTAAAACAGGAATGACAAGAGCTTTTAAAGAAGGAGCTAAAAAACTCAATCTTTTAAAAGAGAAAGATAAAGAATTTGAAGGTGACGATTTAAGAGAAGGCATGACAGCAATAGTAAGAATAAAAATAAGTAACCCAATCTTTGAAGGTCAAACTAAAAGTAAATTAGGAAATAATGAAGCATACAGCATGATGAATGAGTTATGTTATGTTAAAATTTTAGAATGGATAGAAGATAACAAAGAGATGGCTACTAATGTAATAAATAATGCTATTTCAGCAGCGTCTAGGCGTGATAAAATTAAAAAAATCAATGAAGCTGAAAGAAAGAAAGTAGGTAAGGGAGCAGCTCCACTTGCAGGTAAAATTGCTGTATGTACACTAAAAGATACTCATGTTACAGAATTTATAGTGGTTGAAGGAGATTCAGCTGGTGGAAGTGCTAAACAAGCTAGAGACAGAAGGTTTCAATCTATAATGCCGTCTAAGGGTAAAATTATGAATACTGAAAAACAAAAACTAGAAAATGTATTAGCTAGTGAAGAACTTAAAATATTCAACACAGCTATTGGAACGGGAGTTTTAGAAAATTATCATGAAAAAGATTTAAAATATGATAAGATAATTATATTAAGTGATGCTGATGTTGATGGATATCATATCAGAACTTTGTGGATGACTTTTATTTATAGATATATGAGGCCACTAATTGCAAATGGTCATCTCTACATGGGGATGCCACCACTTTATAAGGTATATAAGCAGACTAAAAATGGCGAAGTAGCTAAGTATGCATATAGTGATGAACAATTAGCAAAAACAAAAAAAGAAATTGGCAAAAATGCTTTAATTCAACGATATAAGGGACTTGGAGAGATGAATCCAGATCAACTTTGGGAAACTACGTTAAATCCAACTACTAGGACCCTACAGCAGGTTACTATAGAGGATGCAGCCAAAGCAGAGAGGATGGTTTCACTTCTAATGGGAGATGTAGTTGCACCTAGAAAAAATTACATGTATAAATATGCTGAGTTTTAGGAGGAATTTATGAAATGGCGAAAAAAGTTGAGATACCAAAAGATAATAATATAATAATGACACCAATCGAAGAGGCAATGCCAGATAATTACCTTCCGTACGCTGTTGAGGTTGCCAGGGAGAGAGCTCTACCAGATGTCCGTGATGGTTTAAAACCAGTACATAGAAGAATTCTTTATGGTGCATATATGTTAAGGGCGTTTCCGGACAAGCCTTATTTTAAGTCAGCAAGAATAGTTGGAGATATTCTTGGTAAGTATCATCCCCATGGAGATAGCTCTGTATACGGCGCTATGGTAATACTTGCGCAATCCTTTGCAACTAGAAAACCATTGATTGATGGACATGGGAACTGGGGAAGTCAAGATGGAGATAATGCTGCAGCTATGCGTTATACGGAAGCAAGGCTTTCACCAATTGCGCTTGAAATGATAAGGGATATTGATAAAGGCGTTGTGGAAATGGTAGATAATTACTCTGATACAGAAAAGGAACCATCAGTCTTACCATCAAGATATCCTAATCTACTAGTAAACGGAACATTTGGAATAGCAGTTGGAATAGCAACCAATATACCGCCTCATAATCTTGGTGAGGTAATTGATGGCTTACTTGCTTATGCAGATAATAATGATATTACAACAAAAGAACTTATGAAGTATATAAAAGGCCCAGATTTACCAACTGGAGGTATTTTAATTGGTAAGAATGCAATACAATCTGCCTATGAGACTGGAGAAGGTAAGGTGACATTGCGTTCTAAAATGAGCATTGATGTACTAGAAAATGGACGTTTAGGCATAGTTATTACCGAGTTTCCTTATAGAAAAAATAAAGCGAAACTGCTTCAATCTATCTCTGATATGACAGCAGATAAAAGACATGCAAAATCATTAGAATCCATTGTAGATATTAGAGATGAATCTGATAGAACTGGACTTAGGTCTGTAATTGAATTTAAAAAGACTACAAGTAAAGAAGTTGCAACTAAGGTACTTAAATACTTAATGAAGAAAACAGAACTTCAATGCAACGTTCCTTTTAATATGGTGGCCCTAGCAAATGGAAAACCTCAAACTATGGGGCTTAAAACTATACTCAAACACTACTTGAATCATCAAAAGGATGTCATAACTAGAAGAACTCAAAGGGAACTAGAAGTTGCCGAAAATAGATTTCATATTGTTGAGGGTTTTATAAAAGCAATCGACGTAATGGATGAAATTATAAAAACTATTAGAGCTTCAAAATCTAAAAAAGATGCTGCTCAGAACCTTATTGATAAGTTTGAGTTTTCACCTATCCAAACGGAAGCAATACTTGAACTCATGTTATACAGGTTAACAGGACTTGAAATTAAAATATTCTTAAAGGAATACAAAAAGCTTGAGATATTAATTAATGGATACAAGAGAATCCTTGGTAGTGAAAAAGAACTTCTTAAAATAATAAAGACAGAGATGTCAGAGATAAAAGAAAAATATAATGATCCTAGGCGAACTGAAATTATTGAGGACGATAATGAAGCTAAAATAGAGGTAGAAGATATAATAGTGGTAGAGGATATCATGATAACTTTATCTAACGAGGGTTATATAAAAAGAATTCCAATGAAATCCTATAATAGATCTAATATTAATATAGAAGATATTGAGTATAGAGAAGGCGATTTTAATACATATTTACTACAAACAAACACTAAGGATACTTTAATGATCTTTACAGAAGCAGGAAATATGTATCAGCTAAGAGCTGATTTAGTTCCAGAATATAAGTGGAAAGAAAAAGGTGAAAGGCTTGATACTCTCCTTCGCGGAATTGATTTAACAAAGGAAAGAATTGTTGCTACTTATTTATCAACAAGTTTAGAACAGGGGAATGAATTTATATTCTTTACTAGTAAAGGTAATATAAAGAAGACTCAATTGGACAAATTCGTTACTAGTTATGCTAAGTTATCAGCATTAAGATTAAGAGATAATGAAAAACTCCTTGAGGTTAAGTTAAACTCCACTAAGAGGAAAGAAGCATTTATAAATATATCAACAAAAGAAGGTCTTGAATTCTCAATTGAGGAACCTGTACTTTTTGATATCGATAGAAATGTTTTGGGAACACAATTGTTTAATCTCACAGAAGGCGATCAGGTAGTAAAATTAGAATTTACAGAGAAACATGAGTCTAAATTATTTAACATTAGTATAAATCCAAAAGGTGTCATAAAAATATCTAATAGAAAAAGTACAGCAAACGTAAGTACTTATACAAAATCTTCGTCTATGCTACTTATATTTACTCAAAAGGGAATGGTTCATAAATTACCTAGCTACATGATTGAGAATATTGATAAAAAGGGCACGGTTATAAATACTTTGCTTGATAATTTTAATTCGGATGATAAAATAGTTGAAATTATATCTATTGATAATTTTAGCGAAGAAGCAAGTGTATACTTCTTTACAAAGAAAGGATTCACAAAGAGGTTAAAACTTGGAGAACTAGAAGGAGATTTCAGCTCTAATTTGGTTTATAAACTTAAAACTGAAGAAGATAGATTATCATTTGTTAAAATTAACAAGGATTGTTTAGATAAAGATATAGTAATCGTAACTAAAAAAGCAATGTGCATTAGATTTAATGTAAATGCTATTAATTTCATGGGAAAAAACGCATCTGGAGTAACTGCAATAAGTTTAAAAGAGAACGATGAAATTATATTTGTTGATTTGGCAAACGTCCAAGTAGAAAATGAAGATGATTTAACTTTAGCGGTTAGCTCATTTAAAGGTGAAAAAAAGACTATAAAACTTGGAGATATAAATGTTCAAAATAGAGCAGGTAGGGGTAAAAACTTAACCAGTTCGCTAATAGACGATTATGTGGAAAATGTTGTTTTGGTATCAGAAAAGAATAACAAGTAAAATAAAAAGACATGCACTAAAAGTTAAATAAACTTAACTTTAGCGTGTCTTCTTTTCATTAAAAACAAAAAACTTATTAATTAGGAAACCCATAAAGCCTATTGTCATAGAATCTATAACAATACATATGTTAAACCATAGGTGATTTAAATTATTTATGTTAACTCTGTGACCGCCATTATGTAAAATATGAATTAAGGGATTTTTACTTGTTAATATTACTAACATGAAGCTATTTAATATCATCCCAAATAGTAATACAGAGGCATATTCAAAGTATGATGTATCCTTGCGTCCATCTTTAAAGGTGAATTTTTTATTTAAGTAGTAACCACAGGTTGAGTACACACTAAATGCTATAATGTTAAATATAAATAGTATTTTCCCGTGGGTTATACCTGTTGCATACGATAGAGTGTTTAATATTGCAATATCTATTATAGTGTTAATAGCACCAACTAAAGCATACTTAATAAATTGGGTCACTGAACTTAGTGATTTATTTTTATTATTCATAATATATTATTCTTAAATAAAATTTGTTTAAGAAATTAGTCACCACCTCTTCAGTTAAAAATATTATGAAAAAACATTGTTATATTTAGGCTAACATTAGTGTACAACAAAATAAAACAAAATAAAACAAAAATATTTAAAGATAAGTAGAATAAGAAAATGAAGGTGAGAATATGGAAAAAATAATATTAAAAAATGGAATAAAATTATTATATAAGAAATCTGAAAATAATCTAACATCGTTTACAATTGGGTTTGATGCAGGAGCTAATGTTGAGGAGAATCAGCAACTAGGAATGGCACATGTAGTAGAACATATGCTCTTTAAGGGAACTACGTCGCGCACAGAATATGAAATAAATAAATTGTGCGATGAAACCTTTGGGTTTTGTAATGCTATGACTAACTATCCATACGTTGTATATTATGGCACCACTTTAGATGAGGATTTTGAGAAAGGTTTTGAAATTTACTCAGATATTCTTATGAATCCTTCTTTTCCTGTTAATGGATTTAAGGAGGAAATAGAAGTTATTTGCGAAGAACTCAAAGAGTGGAGGGATGATTCAGCCCAATTTTGTGAAGATACCATGTTTTATAATGGGTTTGAGAATAGAAGGATAAGGAATTTAATTATTGGGACAGAAGAAAGCATTCGGTCTATAACCATACTACAAATTAAAAGTTTTTATGAAAAATATTATAGACCTGATAATTGTGTAATAAGTGTAATATCAACTTTAAGCGCAAGCGAAGTTTCACTGATAGTGGATAAATATATAGGCAAGTTAAGTTCTAAATTAGCTATTAAAAGTGAATATATAGAAAAAAAACAAGAACCCATATATGAGAATAATAAACCTGGTACATATTTTGAGTATAGGGATGATTTGCAAGGTGGCAAAATCCAATATTGTTTTCCAATTCATGAATTAAGCGATAGAGAGATTTGTGCTTTAAAGCTATTTAATTTAGTTTTTGGAGAAGGTACAAGTAGCATTCTATTTGATGAGATAAGGACTAAGAGAGGACTTGTATATGATATTTATAGTAAAATTAAAAATGAAACTGGAATAAAACTATTTACTATATCTCTTGGAACTTCATATGAAAATGCTAAAATGGCAATAGAAATCATAAATTACGAAATAGAAAAAGTAAAGGAACTTAAAAACTATTTTGATGAAAAGTGTATTTTAAGGTTGTGTAAAAGTTACAAATTAAGAAAGATGTTAGCCCTAGAAAAATCTATTCAAACTAGCATGAATTTATGTGTATATGAAGTTATGTATGGGGGCGAAACTGAAATTTTTTCTGAATTTAAGTTAATGGATACAATTAATGAAGAAGATATAATGAAAGTGGTAAATAAGGTTTTGGTAAATGCTACGATACAAGTACTAATGCCAAATGTGGGAAGTGGGAGATGAATATGGAGAAAAAATGGTTATTAAGGAATACATCTAAAGACATTAGTTCGTTAGCAAAAAACTCAGGAGTAAGTGAGGTTACTGCTAAAATTTTAATTAATAGAGGATTTTCAAGTCCCATAAATATAAAAAAATTTATGAGAGCAAGTATTAATGATTTGTATGATCCACTTTTAATGAAAGATATGGATAAGGGTACGGCTCTAATTAAGTTAGCAATTGAAAACAACCAGAAAATCGTAGTTTATGGAGATTATGATGCGGATGGTGTTACTAGTACAGTTATAATGTATAAGGCGCTAAAACATTGTGGTGCAAATGTAAAATACCATGTACCAGACAGGGAGCATGAGGGATATGGAATAAATAGCGATAGAATAAGATTACTAAATGAAGAAGGATGTAAAGTAGTTTTAACTTGTGATAATGGCATCGCAGCAATTGAACAGGTTAAACTCGCAAAGGAACTTGGGATGATAGTAATAATAACTGATCATCATGAATTGCAATTTGAAGAAGATGAACCCGGCACAAGGATTTTTAAGGTTCCGATTGCAGATGCTGTTATTAATCCAAAGCAAAAAGAATGTAATTACCCCTTTAAACAATTATGTGGCGCAGGTATTGCATTTAAATTTGTACAAGCATTATATAAAAAACTTGGAATTGATGAGGATATGGCACATGAATTTATAGAAATAGCTGGGATAGGAACTATTTGTGATGTGGTGGACTTAGTAGATGAGAATAGAATAATTGCAAAAAATGCCTTGGAGATGTTAACAAACACAAAGAACATTGGATTAAGATATCTAAAAGAAATTTTAAGTATAAATGAGAAAGAAATAAAATGTTATCATGTTGGGTTTCAAATAGGACCATGCATCAATGCTACTGGGAGACTTGAATCGGCAGCTACATCAGTAGAATTATTATTATGTGAAGAAGAAGGTAGGGCAAAAGACTTAGCTAAAATATTATTTGACCTTAATCAAAAAAGGCAAGAGATGACTACTCAGAATGTTGAAGAAGTAATTGAACTTATTGAACAATCTACTTTTAAAAATGATAAAGTATTAGTGATTTATAAAGATACCATTCATGAGAGCATCGCAGGGATTGTTGCAGGGCGTGTTAGAGAAGCCTTCAATGTGCCAACTATAATATTAACCAAAGGAAAGGAAAATCCAAAAGGTTCAGCAAGATCAATTACTGAATACAATTTATTTGAAGAATTAATAAAATGCGAGGAGTTACTTGAAAAGTTCGGTGGACATCCGATGGCTGCTGGTCTATCTATAAAAGAAGAAAATATAGAAAAATTAAGGACAAAGCTTAATAGTATTTGTACTCTTTCAGATGATGATATTATTCCTAAGGTACGGATAGATCAAAGAATGCCTTTAAGCAAAATAAATTATGAACTAGTATATGAATTAGAACTCTTAGAGCCTTTTGGTAAAGGAAATCCTTCACCTTTACTAGCAGAAAAAAATATATCTATTTTGAAAATAGATATTCTAGGAAAAAATGCTAATACATTAAAAATAAAATGTTTAATGCCAGGAGTGAATAAATGGATTGATGGTATTTGTTTCAATAGAGTGGATGAGTTTATGGAAATGTTACAAGATAGATTTGGAGAAGGGTATATGAACTATATAAGTAACCCAAATGGAATTAAATTAGATTTGATTTTTTCTCCTCAAATTAATGAATATAATGGTCGTAAATCTATTCAATTGAAAATCTTAGAATTTAAACTCAGTTAAATTTTTAAGATTATAAGATGAAAATCAACAAGGGCTCATAAACTTAAGTTTATGAGCCCTAAATATATTTTTTAAATTATAAATTTCTTTCGTACTGCTCAACCATCTTTTTGACCATTTGACCACCAACAGATCCACATTCTCTTGAAGTTAAATTACCATTATAATCTGTGAAATTAACCCCTAATTCTTTTGCAGTTTCCATTTTGAATGAATATAATCCAGCTTTAGCTCCAGGTACTAATTGTCTGTTTGCCATTGTCAATCACTCCTTCTATAATTTATTTGGGTTATGATAGTATGTTGTGCAGAAATCATTAATATATTACAACACAATGGAGGGAAATGATGCAACTACAACGTTATATGCAAATGTTTGTCAACAAGTAATATTTTTAATTTAATTTACAACATAATGTAAAATATGTTTAGCTGTTTTAGACAAAATAAATTTTTATAAAAAAATGAGAGGTATATGTCTAGCATATACCTCTCAAGTAAATTAAAATTCTAAATTATAAGCCTTTTTCGTAAGCTTCTACCATTTTTTTAGTCATTTGTCCGCCTACTGATCCATTTTGTCTAGAAGTAAGATCACCATTGTAACCTTCTTTTAAATCAACTCCAACTTCTTTTGCAGCTTCCATTTTAAATTTGTTTAATCCTGCTTTTGCTTCTGGTACCAATGTTCTGTTACTGTTTGCCATTGTCAATCACTCCTTTTATATTATATTTTGTTATGATAGTATGATGTGCAATAATTCAAAATATATAATAGAATATTTGAGGAAAATATGGAAGCTGAAACATTTAATTATAATGTCTGTAATTATATGAAACATTATAGAAGATTGTAAATAATTACATGTTAAAAATATTTTAAAGAATTTAATAAAAAAATATAAACACTAAATTTTCAGAAGCAATAAAATTAAGAGGTATATGCATAGCATATACCTCTTAAAAATTAAAAGTCTAAATTATAAACCTTTTTCGTAAGCTTCTACCATTTTCTTTGTCATTTGTCCGCCTACTGATCCATTTTGTCTTGAAGTAAGATCACCATTGTAGCCATCTGTTAAATTGACTCCAACCTCTTGAGCTGCTTCCATTTTAAATTTGTTTAATCCTGCTCTTGCTTCTGGTACTAATTGTCTATTTCTGCTTGCCATTGTCAATCACTCCTTCTATTTTATTATTTTGTTTCTGTTATGAAAGTAGTCTGTGCAAAAATACAAAATATATTACAGAATATTAACTTTTAATAAGGGAATTATATTATAAGTTTTTCTCGTATTGTTCAACCATTTTTTTAACCATCTGTCCGCCAACTGATCCATTTTGTCTTGAAGTAAGATCTCCATTGTAGCCATCTGTTAAATTAACTCCAACTTCTTGAGCAGCCTCCATTTTAAATTTATTAAGTCCTGCTCTTGCCTCTGGTACTAATGATCTATTTCTACTTGTCATAATAATTACCTCCTTTTATTTTTGAGATTACTTGATGATAGTAGTTTATCCGGATTGTGTATTTATATATTAGTATATTGAAGGGCAGTTTTGAAAATTATATTGTCTTTGGGACATTACGGAAAATATGATTTTTAATAAAAAACGAACTTTTTATTCTAGTTAGTATATAATGATGTAGAATATACTGAGTTAAGCATGTTTTTAAAAGGAGTGTTAAAGTGGAAAAACACAAAATAATAATGACTGGTGGAGGTTCTGCAGGGCATGTAACACCAAATCTTGCACTAATACCAAAACTTAAAATGTTAGGTTATGAAATTGAATATATTGGTACAAAAGAAGGTATTGAAAGAAAAATAATAGAGGGTGAGCATATAAAATATTATCCGATATCTAGTGGCAAACTACGAAGATATTTTGATGTGAAAAATTTTACTGACCCTTTAAAAGTAATTAAAGGCATTTTTGAAGCAAAAAAAATAATTAAAAAGCAAAAACCAGACATAGTTTTTTCAAAGGGTGGTTTTGTTTCTGTTCCTGTAGTGCTAGCAGCATTTTTTAACAAAGTGCCAGTTATTGCTCATGAGTGTGATATAACGCCAGGACTTGCGAATAAACTAGTAGCACCTTATTGTACAAAAGTATGTGTAACCTTTCCGGAAGCATTAAATGAGATAAAAAATGGAAAAGGAGTAGTAACTGGAAATCCTATAAGACGAGAATTATTTGAAGGAAATAAAATAAAAGCTTACGAAATATGTGGGTTTAAAAATAAAAAACCTGTGCTCATGATTATTGGTGGCAGTTTAGGATCTAAAGTTATAAATGAGGTAATAAGGGTCAATATTGAAAAATTACTTCTAGAATATAATATTATCCATATTTGCGGCAGTGGCAATATTGATAAATCACTGATAAGTAAAAATGGTTACAAACAGTTTGAATATACAAAAGATGAACTACCACATTTATTGGCTTGTGCAGATATTGTGGTGTCCAGGGCAGGAGCAAATGTGATTTTTGAATTACTAGCACTAAAGAAACCAAATTTGTTAATACCTTTATCTGCTAAGGCCAGTCGTGGAGATCAAATACTTAATGCAAGATCTTTTGAAAAAAGTGGATATAGTATGGTTATTCAGGATGAGGAATTGACTCCTGAAAATTTAGAAATGAAAATAAAAGAATTGTATAAAGATAGGTTTAAATATATTGAAAACATGAATTCAAGTAATACCGCAAATAGTATTGATTTAATAGTTGAGTTAATAGAAAAATATAGAAAAAGATAGAATGGGTAAAATAATCTGAATAAGTAATCGTTAAGTCTAAAGGGAAATATAAGCTAAATTAACATTATTGCATCAAATATAACAAAAAAACTTGAATATTATTTGTTTTGATGTATAATTAAGTTGTAACAATAACTATCTATTAATATGAAAGTATGAGGTGATAGCAATGAAAAAATTGACAATAATATATTTAAGCAATGGTGGAAATGTAGAAGTTTTAGCTAATCATATAGCTAAAGGTGCAAAGGATTCAGGTGCAGAGGTACTAATTAAATTAGTTAGCGAAGCTACAGTTGAAGATGTAATTAATGCAGATGCAGTTGCTTTTGGAAGTCCATCAATGGATAATAATAGGATTGATCAACAAGAAATGCAACCTTTTATTGAAAAATTCAAATTAATACCAGTCAACAATAAGATTACAGGTTTATTTGGATCATATGGTTGGGATAATGGAGAATTCATGGAAAAATGGATTAGCCTAATGGGTGATTATGAATTTAATGTTACAGAAAGTTTAACCGTTAATGAAGCTCCTACTAATGAACAATTAGATTTAGCTGAAGAAATGGGAAAAAAATTGGTTAAATAAAATTTAAATACATAGACTATAAAAGGTCTGTGAAGACTAGCTAATGCTGTAGAGTGTTAGCTAGTTTTGCATGAGGTTCACTAGGAAGTTATTGTTCTTAATTGTAGAGTTATTTCAAATGCAATACTATTACTTACAATTTCAATAAAAACTTATAAACACATTTTTAGAATATCATTAAGAAAGAAGGCTTATTAAATGAGAAAAACTAAAACTATGGACGGTAATACAGCTGCAGCACACGTTGCTTATGCGTTTACCGATGTGGCAGCAATTTACCCGATAACACCATCATCAACAATGGCAGAATATTGTGATGAACTGGCAGCTAAAGGAACAAAAAATGTATTTGGTCAAAAAGTTAAACTTATGGAAATGCAATCAGAAGCAGGAGCTGCAGGAGCAGTACATGGTTCATTGCAAACAGGAGCTTTAACTACAACTTTTACATCTTCTCAAGGATTACTTCTAATGATTCCAAATATGTATAAAATAGCTGGAGAGCTTTTACCAGGAGTACTTCATGTAGCAGCTAGATCACTTGCTACTCATGCACTTAATATTTTTGGAGATCATCAAGATGTAATGGCAACAAGACAAACTGGATTTGCTTTACTTGCATCAGGTAGTGTTCAAGAAGTAATGGATTTATCACCAGTAGCTCATTTATCAGCTATTGAAGGAAAGATTCCATTTGTAAACTTCTTTGACGGATTTAGAACTTCTCATGAAATACAAAAAATTGAAGCATGGGATTATGAAACTCTAGGATCTCTTGTAAATCAAGAATCATTATTAGCGTTCAGAAACAGTGCTATGAATCCAGAACACCCAGTAACTCGTGGAACAGCACAAAATCCAGATATATATTTCCAAGGAAGAGAATCATCAAATAAATTTTATGATGCACTACCTGAAAAAGTTGAAACATATATGGGAAAAATAAACTCATTAATTGGAACTGATTACCACTTGTTTAATTACTATGGAGCAGCAGATGCTGATAGAATAATAATAGCTATGGGTTCAGTATGCGATACAATTGAAGAAACTATAGATTATTTAAATGCTAAGGGAGAAAAGGTTGGAGTTCTTAAAGTTCATCTTTACAGACCATTCTCATTAGATCATTTCTTCAAATACATACCATCTACAGTTAAAAAAATAACAGTACTTGATAGAACAAAAGAACCAGGATCTATCGGAGAACCATTATATCAAGATGTTAGAACTGCTTATTTTGAAAAAGAAAACAGACCAGTTATAGTTGGCGGTAGATATGGACTAGGATCAAAAGATACTACTCCAGGTCAAATAGTTGCTGTATATGAAGCATTAAAAGCAGCTACACCTAAAAACGGATTTACATTAGGAATAGTTGATGATGTTACTAATTTATCACTTCCAATGGGAGAAGAAATAACAACTACACCTGAAGGAACTAAAGAATGTAAATTCTGGGGACTTGGATCAGATGGTACTGTTGGAGCTAACAAAAGTGCAATTAAAATAATTGGTAACCATACAGACATGTATGCTCAAGCATATTTTGCATATGATTCTAAAAAATCAGGTGGAATAACAGTTTCTCACTTAAGATTTGGTAAAAAAGCTATTAAATCACCATACCTAATTAGTTCAGCTAATTATGTTGCCTGTGGTAATCAATCATATGTAACTAAATATGATGTTCTTAAAGGAATTAAAGATAATGGAACATTCTTATTAAATTGTATATGGAACATGGAACAACTTGAAGAACATTTACCAGCATCTATGAAGAGATATATTGCTAATCACAACATTAACTTTAACACTATTGATGCAGTTGGAATAGCTGGAGAAATAGGTCTTGGTGGAAGAGTTAACATGATTATGCAATCTGCTTTCTTTAAACTTGCAGACGTTATACCAGTAGAAGATGCAGTTAAGTATCTTAAAGAAGCTGTTATCACTTCTTACGGTAAAAAAGGTGAAAAAGTTATTAACATGAATAACGCAGCAATTGATAAGGGTGTTGAATCAATTGTTAAAATTGATGTTCCAGCAAGCTGGAAAACAGTTAAAGATGCAACTGATACAGCAGAAGCTAGACCAGATTTCGTTAAAAACATAGCTGATGTTATGAATAGACAAGAAGGAGACTCATTACCAGTTAGTGCATTTGCAGGAATTGAAGATGGATCTTTAGTACCAGGAACAGCAGCATTTGAAAAAAGAGGAATAGCTGTTAATGTACCAGAATGGCAAGTAGATAAATGTATACAATGTAATCAATGTGCATATGTATGCCCACATGCTGTTATAAGACCTTTCCTAACAAATGATGAAGATCTTAAAAACGCTCCAGCAACTTATGAAAGCAAAAAAGCTATTGGTAAGGGTTTAGAAGGCCAACACTTTGCTATAGGAATTAGTAATGAAGATTGTACTGGCTGTGGTAACTGCGCAGAAGTATGTCCAGCTAAAGAAAAAGCTTTAATTATGAAACCATATGCGTCACAAGAAGCTAAATTACCTAATTGGAAGTTTAACATAAACTTACCTAAGAAAGAAAATCCATTAGGAACATCAACTGTTAAGGGAAGTCAATTTGAACAACCATTAATGGAATTCAGCGGAGCTTGTGCTGGATGTGGAGAAACTCCTTATGCTAGACTTATAACTCAATTATTTGGAGACAGAATGTTTATAGCTAATGCTACAGGATGTTCTTCAATATGGGGTGGAAGTTCACCAGCTTCACCATACACAGTTAACAAATGTGGTCAAGGTCCAGCTTGGGCTAACTCATTGTTTGAAGATAATGCTGAGTTCGGATTTGGTATGTTCCTTGGAACTAGCCAATTAAGAGATAAAGTTGAAATATTAGCTAAAGAAGCATTAACAATGAAAACAAGCGAAGCATTAAAAACAGTTATTAATGAATGGATAGAAAACAAACAAGATGCAGAAGGTTCAAAAGCAGCAACTGCTAAAATGTTACCATTATTAACTGCTGAAAAAGATAATAACGAAGCATTAAAAGAAATATTCGCTAAAAGAGATCATTTAGTTAAGAAATCTCAATGGATATTTGGTGGAGATGGCTGGGCTTATGATATTGGATATGGCGGAGTTGACCATGTACTTGCATCTGGAGAAGAT
>NZ_JAHLEB010000024.1 GCF_018861735.1 Clostridium lacusfryxellense
ATGATGTTTTCTTATTGATAAAGTGAATTTATAGTGGTAATCTGACGTAAATCAGTTACTAGTAATAGAAATAAAACGCCTTTTCAATTAGGTATAATTTGACGTTTAACAATGGAATTAGAAATATACTTGATGGTACTATGCCGCATGCTTTGAATATGTATGCAAAATAGGGACAATTTATAAGTCTTAATATTTAAGACTTATAAATTGCCCCTTAAAATTACTTTAACATCATTGACTTTAATAATCCGATTTCTTCACGTAAATTATCATCTTTTAGCATTTTCATTGCTGAGTTATATAATACACGAACATCATATTGTCCTTTATAAATAGGTGTAACTTTCTTATTTAGATTTAGAAATTTATAAACAGCCGTTTGTGCGCTTCTTACAGAATAATCCATAGTAAATACTATATCATCTTCCATTTCACAAAACTGGCCAAGTAATGCTAAGTTAGTTGAACCTTCAGGAATAACTTGTGGTCTATCGCCCTTTGCTCTAGTTAAAAATTGTGCTGTTGTAAATGGTAATATACAAGGTATACAAATAGATGTTTTAAGGATTTTCTTCATATCATCAACGAAGTTTAGGTGATATAATAGCTCAGTTAATATTTCCTCACCTGTACAATCTACCATTCTCTTCTTTATAAAATCACCTTTTTCATATGGGTACAAACCATATCCCCATAAAGTCTGTACATTTTCAGGTTGATTAAGAAAATGTGGTTGCTTATATAAAACTATTGACATAAACCATCCAGATTCTTTAAATGTCATCATAGCTCCAGTTCCTGGTTGATTCCCTGAATATTCTATTATTTTATTTACCATAGTTGGATCCTTAAGTGTAAGTACGAAAGATTCCCACATTGATTCTTCAACACGTTCATCAAAAACTTTTGGTTTACCAAGCTGTGGGCGACCTTGTGCGATTTTCTCCCAAAGATCCCATGCTCCACCTACATTTTTGTCATTAATCTTTGGGACTGTAGTCATTGAACCTTGGCTACTGCCAGCTGTTAATGAACCGATAGTAACAAAAGCAAGGTCTTCTTCCCCAATTTCTATTCTAGTTTCTTTTCCATTTTTAACACATTTAAATGCTGTAACTGTGGTCTGCGTATCTGATGGCTTAAATTCTAAATCAGTTACTCTGCAGTTAAGTTCAAAATTAACACCTTGTGATTCTAACCATTTAGTCATAGGTAACAACATCGAATCATACTGATTATATGGTGTACGACGTACTCCAGACATATCATTTAGATGTGGTAGTTCATGGATAAATCTATGAAGATATCTCTTGAACTCTATAGCACTATGCCAAGGCTCAAATGCAAAAGTTGTAGTCCAAATAAACCAAAAATTTGTTTTAAAAAATGATTCTGGGAAACAATCTGTAATAGTTTTTGTACCTAAATCATCTTCAGGTTTAATCATCATATCTGCTAAAGCCATTCTATCTTCGCGATTAAATCCTAAACATGATGACTCCAATATATTAGCTTCATTGTCTATTAATCTAGCTTTTGAATAGGTACGATTTATTTTGTTAAAAGCATTAAATTCATCAAGTATTGAAACTTTAGGATCAGTTAATGAGGGAATGCTTTCCATTACTCCAAAAGTACAAGCATATGCTTCCTCATCAAACATTCTTCCACCACGGTTTGCATAACCCTTCTGCGCATCTCCATACCCATCCATGCTGCCACCTGTTATATTTAATTCTTCATATATATGAATATTTTTTCCTGGAACATGTCCATCTCTAATTAAAAATACTGCAGCAGACAGTGATGCAAGTCCAGCACCAACCATATAGGCATTCGTTCTTTCAACATCTACTTTTTCTACACAATCAAATTTCATCTTTAATCAGCCTCTCTTTATATTAATATTTTGAGCAACTACTCTATACGTACTTGCTATGTTTATAATATAATTCTTATTTATAAAATGTTAAATATCCAATTTTGATACTTTGTCCCAAAAACTCACATTATCATAAAGATGTGCAATTTTGGGGTAAGTGAATTCCAACACTTTTTCATATCCTTTATGTGTTTTATTTTAATTCTATGGGCGTGAAAAAGGCAGTACCCGAAGTTACTGCCAACTCACCCACCATACCGCCATTTATCTAAGTATAGTAAAAAAAGATAGCAAAACCCATATTTCAAGGCTTTTGCTATCTTTTTTTATTTATTCTACTTTAAGTTCTATGTCAGTTACTATAGGCAACTCTTTATTTATCGTAGCATAAACTTTAAGGATATAATCTTTGTCTATATAGTAATCTTTAGTGTCTTCGGAAGGAGCATCAAATCTTAAATCTCTTAAAACTCTTGAAACAATACTAACAAGTCCTCTAGCACCCATCTTTTCTTCAATAGCAATATCTGCAATTGCTTCAAGGCAATCATTACTAAACTCAAGATTTTTACCCAAATAAGCAAATATCTTTTTGTACTGCTCAAATACACTCGTATCAAGCTTAAGCACCTCAATAAGATTATCTCTTGATAATGGATCTAAGTTTGATAATACTTGAAATCTACCAAGTAACTCTGGAATTAATCCAAACTCCTGCAAATCTTTTTTAATTATGTTTGATCTAAGATACTTTGTATATTCATAATCTTTTTCATAATTCTTTACAGTTGATTCTACTATATCAGATACATCAAACCCTAATGATCTAACAATTCCTGGCTTAGTAAACTGTTTTAATTTATTATTCGGACTAAATTTAAGACGATTTTCAACAATAGTTTCAATACCATCAAAAGAACCACCTGCAACAAATAAAATGTTAGTTGTATCTACCTCAATCATTTTACTTGTGGGATTTTTACGACCCCCACCTTCTGGTACTCTAACAATACTACCTTCAACCATCTTAAGTAAACCTTGCTGAACTCCTTCACCAGATACATCTCTTGTGATAGTCATTGTTTCACCCTTTTTCGCTATCTTATCTATTTCATCAATAAATATGATTCCTTTTTGTGCAAGTTCAATATTACCGTCTGCCCTCACTAAAAGTGAATAAATCATACTCTCAATATCATCACCAACATATCCAGCCTCTGTCAAACTTGTAGCATCCCCAATAACAAATGGTAGCTGAGCAATATCTGATAATATTTTGGCTAGTAAAGTTTTTCCAGTACCTGTTGGTCCAGTTAATAATATATTATGCTTTTCTAGTTCTATACCAGTTGCGATCCTTATAATATGGTTATGTAATTCTATGGATAACTCTATTTTAGCCCCTTCTTGGCCTATTATAGATTGATCTAATAATTCCTTTATCATTTTTGGTGTTATTGTTACCTTTGTTTCTTCTGGTGTTATATTTTCGTAAATTTCCTCTTCTTGCTTTGGTTTTATTTCTATATTACGTTTATTAAACATTTAATGCACCATCCTCTTAAATTTATACTGCCTTTTAAACTTGCTATTTTTTCTAAAGTTACTTTTCATTCATTACTTTAATTTTATTTTTATAGCTTACAATAACTTTAACATAAGCTAACAAGAAAAACTTAAATATATAGCTAATTTAATAAAATTATATGCTATCTTTGATAATAAAGATATAAATTACCTATTGACATGTGTAGGTTACAGTTGTAAACTTTAACCAAGGTTACAAGCGTAACTCGAGAGGGGCATATATATGAGCACATTAGTTTCGAAAATTACAGATTCCGAAGTTGAAGTTATTCGTGTATTATGGGAAGCCGGCCGAGAACTTCCTATTGCAGATATTAGAAAAACACTTGAGCAGACTAGTAAATGGGAATCCTCCACAATAAAAACATTACTTCGCAGGCTTTGTGAAAAAGGTGTAGTAATAGCTACTAAAAAAGAGGTGTTTTATTATAAGCCTTTGGTTACTGAAAAAGAATATAATGAATATACTACTCAAAGCTTAATTAACCGGTTATACTCTGGCAGTGCAAAAAAACTTGTAGCATCTCTTTTGGGAAGCAAAAAACTTGGTGATACCGACATTCAGGAGCTGCGTGATCTATTTAAGGTAGGTGATATTGATGAGTCAAATAGTTAAGCTATTACTATCGCTTTCATTGTCAGGTAGTATTCTTGCAGTGTTAATATTTGCTGTGAAACCATTTATAAAACACAAACTTTCAAAATCTTTACAATACTATATTTGGATTGTAGTACTCCTAAGATTGACACTCCCATTTTCTTTTGAAACAAGCATAATTAATAGAATCTTTTATGGTAATCAAATACCAGTGGTAGCAACTTCTCAGGAAGGAGTTCAACCAATAGTTGGGACATCTAAAAATATACCCAATTCAAATCCACTACTAAGTGTTCAAGAAAATGTAGCCAACGGTGTTTATAATGGTGATAATGATCATGGTAGATATTTTCAGGATTTATTTAACCAATATGCTATATATATTTGGCTTTTAGGTGTAATCATTGCACTTACTGTTAACTTAATGGGGTATGTTCGTTTTTTAAAATATTTAAAGGCATCAAATATATTAGCTACTAATAGAGAAAATGAAATGTTAGCTATCTTATTAAATAAACGACGTAATGTAAGGCTGGCTCGTAATCGATTTATAAACACCCCCATGCTAATTGGAATTGTAAGACCTTATATTATTATTCCAGATATTAAATTTAATGATAAGCAACTTAAAAATATACTACTTCATGAAATTATACATCTTAAACGCTTTGATATTGCAGTAAAATGGCTGACTATGATAGTCTCATCACTCCATTGGTTTAACCCACTTATGTATTTTATTAGGAAGGATATTAATAATTCTTGTGAACTAGCTTGCGATGAAGCAGTTATTAAAAATCTAAGTCCGGCAGAAAAACAAGATTATGGGGATACGTTAATATCAGTTGTAGCGCTTAATAAATATCCTAGTGGTATATTACAAGTAACTATGTGTGAGGAGAAAAAAGGCCTAAAAGAAAGATTGTTAGCAATTATGCACCATACTAAAAAATCAAAGAAAATAATAGCTTTCTCTGTGATTTTGCTTGGACTCCTTATATTTAGTGCATTATATTTAGGTGCAGGAGTTGGAACTAAAAAAAATACGCCACCTAATGTAACATACGATTTAAGTGAAATTTCAAAATATAAAACACCATATGTAGGAGATAATAGTAAGGTTTCTGTTATAGTAAATGCTCTCCCTATGCCAGATAACTACTTCAAGCAGCAGTATATCTCAATAGAAGCAGAAGATAAACCATATAAGCTTAATGTGTTTTATGAAGCAAAAAAAGGTGAATCACATATTAGTGAGTGGCCAATTGTAGGTCATAATAATGCAACTTATTCTAATATGAACAAAAATGCATTAGTTTTATTTTGTATGATTGATAATCTTGACGAAGTAACCTTTGCATTTCGTGATTCTGCTTCAGATGGAAAACTAGATGATTCAAAATATGATACCTCATTTACAATTACACGGACTTCTATTGAAAAACAATATGGTGACATTTCTAAGCTAGCAAGTAAGTTAGATTTACTTCAAGATGCATTATCGAAGCTTTAAAGATGAGGGTTAATCAGTGAAGGCTTCAATACTTGAGTCTGTCCTAACCCCTGGAGACTAAATCTGTAAATAAGAAGTAGTGCTAGCACAAAATACATTTATCCATTGATGTTTAAATAGGTTTGTTACTGTTAACATCTTCTCAAATCCTGAGGAATATCTCAAACTAAGAGGAATTTCCAATTCAAATAAGTAGGTTAAACATAAAGTCTAACCTACTTTAGAAAAAATAAACTTATACTATTGTCTCAATATTAACAAGTCTTGGTTCAGAACAAGCAGGTGTTACAGTAACATATATTTTTACTAGCCCAGTTTTAGGCTGTAATGTTACAGTTGTAGACTTAGCTATAAATATATAGTTAGCTCCATTTACAACTTGAACGGCAACTGCTATAGGTTCAAAAGTAGACCCTACAAAGCCTTTTAGAGCAGCATCAAGCACCTTTTTATCTTCCTTACTAACAGTATCTTGAACTACCCATCCACCACGAATTCCCATAGTATTTCCTCCTTAATTATTACTTTAGTGAAAATTATACATATATAAATGCATTAAATTACACTGCAAATACAATACATTATATGACTATAAATTTAATTAGTGTCAATTGGATCTTTTGTCATAAGGTGTATCAACAACGATATTATTGAATATTATAATATTGAATTAATTTTTGGGGAGGATATGTTTGGTTATAACACCTGATGTTTCAAATCTATCTTTTAAAATAAAAAACGGAATTAAGTATTTTGAATTGATAGCTGAAAAGGTAAAACAAGAAATATTGCCGGGATTATATATAAATGGATTAGGCTACAATGGTAGTATACCTGGACCTACAATACAAGTATATCCGGGAGATTATGTGAACATAAGGGTATATAATGAACTAGATGAACCAACAAGTGTACATTGGCATGGACTAGACATACCAAATTCAATGGATGGAGTTCCAGAAGTAGAGCCATCACCACAAATATTACCTGGTAGTTATTTTGATTATCATTTTAAAATTATAAATCCACCAGGAACTCATATGTACCATACTCATATGAACTCAAGTAAACAGGAAATGATGGGATTAGGTGGGGGATTCATTATTTTAGATCCATATGAAACTAATAGGGTGATCCAGAAAGATTATTTTATTATGCTTCATGAATTTCACTTAAAGGATCTCAAAATGCAAGAGGTTAAAAAAGGTACCTACGATATCGACCCCCTGTCTAATGATTTCAATTTTTTTACTATGAATGGTAAATGTTATCCATATACTACACCTTTATCAGTAATAAAAGGAGATATTATAAGAATAAGATTAGGAAATATAGCTATGGATTCTCATCCAATTCATATTCATGGGCATCAATTTTTCGTATCTGCATCAGATGGTAATACTATACCTTCTTATGTTAGATTGAAGAAAAATACAATACTAGTTGCTTCAGGTGAAACTTGGGATATCGAGTTTAAGGCAAATAATCCAGGTGCATGGCCATTTCATTGTCATATGCCACATCATATGTCCAATAATATGACTAGTAAAATAGGTGGTATGTTTACAACTATTGTGTATAATAAATATAAATAAGCAGTTAGGAACTTTAATATGTTCCCCACTGCTTATTATTACTAATTGAGTTATTTTCACTTTGAGTCTATAGGCTAGTTGTTGTTTGCAGCCTTATTATATTGCATGCGGATAAAATCTAAAAAGGATTTGTAATAATATAGATTGTGTATTTGATATAATTACTAGAGTATAAAAATGAAATGCGATAACTTAAATACTAAGCTATCACATTTCATTTTTCATGGTTTTTATAATTACCCTTTAAGTACACCAACCTTAGGAATCTTAGCTAGTATGCTTGCCACTCCATGGCAACTTTCAAACTGGGAGCTTAAATCTTTACCAGCAGTTAATCCAAAGTGCGCTGCTCCGCTCCATTTTGAATTATTGCTTACATCATATACAATTCATTAACTGCTACATAAGCAGGTTTTCCCATAGCACCATCATACTGAGCAAGTTCACTTAAGGTAAATTCCTTGGTTTGCCTATCATCTCTTTGTCCATTTCGATAGTAGTCACCGCGGTGTTCCTCAGCAGCTTGTGCATCTGATTTAGTTACATGAACTGTACCACGTGGATGCTGAGGTGGCGCATAAATAGAGTACAATTTAAGTGGTTCATAACCTGTATTAATTAGATTGTGCCATTTACCCGCAGGTATAACGAAGGCAAAGTCATCATAGACTCTTTCTTGAAAATCCAACATATCTTTTCTATCACCCATTTTAACTATTCCTTGCCCTTGTTCAATACGTATGAATTGATCAAGACCTGGATGAACTTCTAAACCTAAGTCTTCCCCAACATTGATGCTCATCAATGTAAGTTGCAAATGGCTTCCTGTCCATAAAACAGTACGATAAGTATTGTTTTGCTTAGTAGCCACCTCAATATTAACTACAAACGGTTCTGGTCCATAATCCTTTAACTGAATTAAACCATCATCATAGGCATTTGATGATGGCAAAGAGTCAAATCTTGAATTATACTCCATTTCATCAGTTGAGGTATACATTGATGTGTTACTGTAATAAGGACATGGAAAGGTGCTATAAACATTATACATATTTTTATTCCTTTTATAGTATTATAAAATTATCATATGACTTATGTTTAGAAAATGTGCTTCGATTAATAGTAGAAGGATATACCCCTATTATGCTATAGGCCTTGGATATAAGGCTGTAAAATTAACCAATCCACCAGAAAGAAAAGAAAACACCGTGCAATATATAAAATAGAAATAATACACTGATTATAGTGTTTAAAGATCTTTTGCTCTACTACTGTTGTTCAGAAATGGGATTCTTAAGTCCATACATTTTTTTATGGGTTATATAATAAGCGATTCCTAGCGGCACACAAGAACCAACCCATGCTAGAGGACTAGCCATAGCTATACCTGTAAACCCTAAGTATTTTGATAAAATAATAGCAGCAAAGGTTCGCATAATTAGTTCCATAACTCCCGCTAAAGTAGGCGCAAGAGTCTGTCCTAATCCTTGAAGACTAAATCTGTAAATAAAAAGTAGTGCTAACACAAAATACATTGATCCATTGATGTTTAAATAGGTTTGTGCTAGCGATACTACTTTTGGATGTTTATCCCCTACAAAAAGTAATATCATAAAATGACCAGCAAAAATATTAAACAGACCAACAACAATACTAAAACCTACTGATATGATACAACATTGTTTTATACCAATACGGATTCTTTCTATTTTGCCTGCACCATAGTTTTGGGCTACAAATGTGGCCATTGTAATACCAAATGACATCATAGGTTGAATAGCTAATATATCAATTTTTTGTGCTGCAGTATATGCAGCTACGGATATTTCGCCTAAATTATTCAGTGCAAATTGAATAGTAATTGCTCCAATTGCTATAATAGAATTTTGGAATGCCATCGGAAGTCCCATTCTTAAATGATCCCATATTATTTTTTTTGTTAAATTCCAATCACTCCTATGTAGTTTTAAAATAGGCATTTTTTTCATTATAAAGATAAAGCATAATATAGCTGCAATTGCTTGAGATATTGTGGTTGCCCACGCTGCACCTGCAACCCCCATGTTAAATCTTAAAATGAATACGAAATCTAAAATTATGTTTATAATACTAGCAATAGCTAAAAACATTAGTGGTGTTCGACTGTCCCCTAAGGCTCTCATAACATTAGAAAACAAGTTAAATAACATTGACACTACAATGCCACCGAAAATTATAATTATATAATTATAAGCACCTTCTATTATTTCCGGTGGTGTATGCATTATCTCAAGTATTGGTCGTGCAAATATTACACTTAAAATTGTGATAACCATTGTCATTAATAAACTTAGTATAATACTTGCCACATAACTATGACGTACCCCTTGTCGATCTCCAGCTCCAAAACATGTAGCTGTAATTATGGAAAATCCAGCAGTTAATCCTTGTGAAAATCCAAGTATAAGAAACATAATACTCCCAGTACATCCTACTGTTGCTAAAGCATTTACTCCAAGTGTACGTCCTACAATCAGAGTATCTGCTAAACTATAAAATTGTTGAAAAATATTACCTATAATTAATGGCAGTGTGAAAACTAAAATAATTTTAGCTGGACTACCCTTTGTTAAGTCTCGTATCATAAAATATGTCCTCCATTATCCAACTGATATATAAACATATTATATCATGGATATTATTGAAAGAAAACTTTGATAAATATATTGATGATGAATATGTTATAATTTCTAATTTTAAAAATTTATGTTATAATTGTTACATATTTGTAAAATATGGACAAGTAATATTATAAATACTATAAAAAGGAGTATTTGAATGAAAAATAGAAATGAATTATTGAAAACTTATATACCAATTGTAATTTTTGGATTTCTATGTTTAAGTGTAGGTTTGAATAATGTTGATGGCTTACGCTTAACTCTTCTATTTTCAATATTGTATTTATTTATTGAAAACATAATGAACAAAGGTAAACTGGAAGACATCGGTTTTATTTCAAAAAACATTTTATCTGATATAAAAAAACATTGGTGGTTAATTTTGCTTCCTGTTGTTGTGGGTATTGTATCAATTAATTTTTTTAAATTTCTTCTTCCAGAGGCCTATTCGTATGCTTCAGACACAATGCCAATGTTATCATTTGGTAAATTGCTTTTACAGGTACCTCAATTATTGATTTTAGCATTTGCTGAGGAAATAGCATTTAGAGGGTTTTTCCAGACTAAGCTTTACGATATAACAAAACCAATTTGGGCTATAATCATTACTTCATTATTTTTTGCCATAGGAAATTTTTCTGCTATCCCCATTACAAGTCTTATTTATGTCTCGTTTTTTATTTTTATAGATAATATTATTTACGGTGTTATTTATCAAAGAACTAAGAATATTTACTCATGCACTATTTCACATTTTTTAGCAAATGTCATTGAGGCATTTATTTTATACATTTACTTATTTAATTAAATATAAAGAATTACACTGTTAATAAGTTTATCAACAGTGTAATTTTTCATGTGAAAACATATGATAATATATATATTTCTTACCTAAGATTATATAACCAGTTAATATATCTTTCGATTTCTGCTTTGTTAGATTCATGTTTTTTATATCTAGCTATTCTTTCTTTAACATATTCTATAGCCATTTCATCTGTAGTCATTTCACTTATTGGTTTTTCCATTTATAAATCACTCCTATCTATCTAGATTAACGCCTGTAAACAGCCTTTAAATTCATATTTATAAATCACCTATTAGATTTCACCTATAAGATTGTTTAAAGCCCAATTTTGGGGCACATTAAAAAAAGCCGTTCTTTTGAGAAGAATAGCTATTAATTATCGTGTACTTCCTTCGCACGCTATAATATATTATATGCAACACATGTTAAAATATTGCATACTTTAAATATTAAAATATTATTGTAACAGTTTTGAAATACTCCTAGTCCAATCATTACAATAGTTTGAGAAATAGTCATTTGTGAAATATATTCAAAAGTACCATCATCACCAGTTCGTCGGCATTTCCGACACACTGATTTATCACTACAAAAATCACCTACTAACATATTGTTTGTTCACATCCACCAGGGATTTTTCAAATACCTATTGTCCAAATTAATACGCAAAAAAAAGAAGACTTAATATGTGTCCTCTCTATGCTTGTTTGAAATTTGAAACGAATTTAGACGTTCTAAATTTGTATATGCAATATGTTATTTGTCTCAACATCTCTCCTACTGTATACAAAAAAGATTATAATTATATATTTCATTATAAAACTATTATATCCCTTTATATTTGTAATTTAAAGTAAAAAATTCTATAATAATCATATGGCCGGTCTTAGCATTTTTCAAAATATTACGTATAAGATTTATCAATTATAGGCCCCCGCACTAATTAATTATATTATAGCGACTAAAAACTACCGAAATATATTTCCAGTAGTCCTAACCTTTTAAATAATGCCCTTTAAGATTTTCTGAATGTACTAAAACAGTTGAATAACCTTAGATCCACAACATTTTTTATATTTTTTACCACTTCCACAAATACAAAGATCATTTCTTCCTATCTTAGGAGTAGAATTATTGTTATGTTCTGAATTTAATTCATTAAAGGTATATCCTTTTAGTCTCCAAAGTCTAGTGTTATTTATAAAACTATTTATTTCTACTAATAATTTTTGAAGGTCCGTTTCACTTATATCTTCCAATGCATCTATGATATTTTCTATTACCTCTTCTCTTTCATTTTCTTGAATATCACTATACAAATTAATTATAGTCATTTCAATCTGTGTATCTTCTATTTTCCAATTATTCTTTAAGTATTTTTTTAATCTCATGGTTATTTTATTGTAAATTAAATAATCTACATTAGCAGCTTCAAGTAGCTCAGCCTTTTTTATAACACAGAACTCCCTATCCCTTGAAATATTCTCTCTTTCATTAATAATAGTGCTAGTATCTTCGATTGGAGCCATTATGCTATTAGCTATATCCCCTTGTAGTATATACTCACCATAATAATCTTCACCACTTGCAATTACTGCGTAAATATCAGTTTCATCTAAATCATAGTCAATATAATTATTAAGCATTTTTATATAATCGTCCATAAATAGTACGCCATAGTTATAGGTCATTCCCCAAAACAGCTTTACTAGTTCTGTATTTTTAGCTAATATTCCCCTATAGTGCTCATTATCTAAGGATTTTATAGCATTTATTGTTTCATTTGGCATGATTAAATATATACCATCTTCTCTCATAGCTGCAAATACAAATCCGCTTTCTAAATAATATTCTGGATTTGATGTGATATTATCATCCTCAAAGGACATATACCCATTCTTTTGCGCTATAATTTTTAAAAATTCATATCTTTCACTATCAATTAAATATAGTGCCTTTGTTGTTTTCTCTTCATATACCTCCAAAAGACTTTCTACCAATTGCCCTTTATTAAACTTAGATACCTTCGTAATGTTTAAAGTAGATGCTATTTTTAATAACTCAGTTTTTGTATTACATTCTAATAATTCACTTAAATCATGTGTAAACTTACCTCTTTTTAGTCTATTTAATAATTTATTTGCTTTATTTTTAATTTCTAGATCCATATCATCCTTTGTAATATCTAAAAGAGATTCAAAATCCAAATCCTCTATATCAAATTGATCATCTTTTTTAAATGGAACTATACCTTTTTGCCCTTTTGTTTTAGTTTTCTTAAACTTAAACTTATTTCCTGGTAAGTACTGTTTTTCTGTATCTCTTTCTCCTTCATATCCACAAACTCCATCTCTAGGTGAATTCGTATATTCAGGTACATTCACCATATCATCATTATCTTCTTCTATGCAATTTTCACAAAAAAACTTTTCTTCTGCATAATCGAAATACTCTGCCTTTTGATTACAATTCGAACAAAAATTTTGTATTTCTTCATTTCTAGCTAATATTTCTATTTCACTATGTTTTTCCCCTGTTAAATACTCATCAATAACTTCAAGTTTTAATGTAGTGGTAGAACCAAAATCATAATCATATCTAAATTTATCACCTACAGAAATTACCTCTTTCAATTTGAAATCCATTGTTTCGTCATTATAAAAAAATTCAGAATCGACCTCCACTGAAGAATCATAATTTACATCACCTATAATAAAACTACTTAAGTGTCCACAACATTCTAACCAAATATTTCTTAAAAAACTATCTAAATTCTTTAAAGTTGAATCTATATCTATAGCTATATATAAACAATACTCTTTTGATCCATACTGTGGAACTATAGACAAAGTATATTGACTCTTAGTTTTTTTAGAACTCGCCATAGATTCTTCTATATTTTCTTTTCTAACTTTACAACCTTTAACATGCCTTTTAACAGTTCTTTCTGATAATTCCTCATTGCAATAATAACATTTACCATTCAAAGCTTATCCTCTCCATTTCTATATCTTAAATTTAATAATATTATAATAACGAATAAAAAACTTCCAAAATATATTTCCAATAGTTTGCATAGTACGGTATTATTTTACACTATTGTTTTTACTAACTAAAGACTGAGTAAAACTACTATTAGGCAATTATCTGTTTAATCAAAAAAATATTTATCAATCATTTAATTCTACACCTTCACTTCCTTGATTATAAACTATATCTGCTCTAAAGGCATCTAACAACAACTCTTCGTACTTTCCATATGAAATTAAATCTCTTTCTTTTAATTCTTCTACCTTTTGTACATATTCACCAATTGAAAAATATTTCTTTGCTTCTTCGGATGACTTATATAATTTATCATCATATCCTAATCTCATAGCTTTTTGTGAAACTGACACTTTTAAATTATTGCTTGTATTCCAATCTAGATATCCGTCAGATGTCAACCTGTATAACATTGTTTGATGACTTAATTGATAAAACTGTTCCATATTTATAATATCTTTTATAGTCAATGCATGATTATCTATCATATTATTGTCTTCTAAATAGGCTCTTAGTGAATCATACGGTGCCAAGAGATAAGAGGCAAATTTATCTGCCTCCTTTTCACTATCTGATTTTAATTCACTAATATCCATTTCGCAAATAACATTTCTTAGTTCCTTTTCAAAAAATAGGTGGTATACCTCGTGTGCCGCTGTAAATCTTTGTCTTCCGTAAGATAAGTTTGAATTTATTGCAATTATTTTACTATTTCCCTCTCTAATACACATTCCACTTATTCTATCAGACATTGGGTAAAATATTATAGTAATATTCTTTAAATTATTAATTAATGAAAAAATATCTATCGGTGATGAAGGGTCTTCATTTAAATATTTTCTCATTTTTAAGGCATTTGAATTTAATTCAATACTACTTTTCAATAATAACCTCCTCCAGCATTAAGTTAATAAACCTGATATTAAGAGCTACTTTATTTATTGCTGATATTATTTCTAAATCCTCATTCTGTAAGGTATTCGAACGAAATGCAATTGACATTGGTGTGTACTTCTCATCTTCAATTTCAAAATATTTTAAAGTACACCCAAACAAATTACATATTTTTTCCAATATATCTACACTCAATTTCCGTTCACCTTTTTCAAATTTTGAAACATAACTTTGGTCAATATTTAAAAAGTTTGCTATCTGTACTTGGGTTAAATTACTACTTTCACGTAACTCTTTAAACCTTTTACTTGCTAAGTTAACATTTTTCATAACAATTCCCCTCTCATATTACTTTCATTATATTATAGTTTTGTCATAATTCCAATCTTATATTCATTATATATTATGACAAAATTATTAAAATGATAAATAATAGCATCGAAGGTTCTCATAATTAGTCCCATAACTCCAGCTAAAGTAGGCGTGATAGTCTGTCCTAATCCTTGAAGCCTAAATCTGTAAATAAAAAGAAGTGCTAACACAAAATACATTGATCTATTAATATTTAAATAGATTTATGCAAGCGATACTACATTATGATAACATGAGGAATAATGCGATTTGGCGACCTCTTCTCATATTATGCGACAGTAATGGATTACGTTTACATTTTTGGATTTGATTATTAAAATTTTAAGTGTTAGCATTTTAACATAACCAATTCGCCGAACTGATTATGCTAAATATGAAGGAGGTATTGTTATGAACAAGTATCAAAAACTTTTTGAACCAATAACTATAGGCAAGTTAAAATTAAAAAATAGACTTTCCATGGCTCCAATGGGTTTGATTTTTTATTCTGACCCAAATGGTGGGTTTAATGAAAATGCGCAAAACTATTATGTAGAACGTGCTAAAGGTGGTATTGGATTAATTACTACTGGTATTTGTAACGTAGATTACAATGAAGTGGAAGATTTGATAATGCCCTGTCCAACATATAGACCTGCATTATTTTGTAGTTCTGTAGCCTCTATGATTGAAAGAATCCATGCTTATGATACTAAAATAATGTTACAGCTTACAGGTGGTTTAGGTCGTTCTGCAATTCCAGGGCTTGTAAAAAAGCACATAGCCCCATCTGTTAATGAAAATCGTTTTGACCCAAGTATAATGCATCGAGAAATGACAATTGAAGAAATTCAAGTTTTGATTAATAATTTTATAAAATCTGCTGCAATTGCTAAAAAAGGCGGTTTTGATGGTGTTGAAATCCATGCAGTACATGAGGGTTACTTACTTGATCAATTTGCAATCAGTTTTTATAATAAACGTACTGATGAATACGGCGGAGATTTAAGAGCAAGATTAAAAATCGCAACCGATATTGTAAAAGGCGTGAAAAAAGTATGTGGTGAAGATTTCCCAGTATCTTTGCGTTTTAGTGTTAAATCCTTTATAAAAGCTCTTCGCCAGGGTATATTACCAGGTGAAGAAGCCCAGGAAAAAGGAAAAGATTTAGAAGAAGGTTTAGAAGCTGCAAAGATTTTAGTCGAAGCTGGGTATGATATGTTAAATGTTGATGTAGGAACTTATGATTCGTGGTACTGGAATCACCCACCAATGTACTTTGAAAAGGGAATGTATCGTGAATTTGGAAGAGCTGTTAAAAAAGCAGTTGATGTGCCTGTTATACTTGCAGGTAGATTGGATGATCCGGACATTGCACTGGATGCGCTTAATGGTTGTTGTGATATAGTATCATATGGACGACCACTTCTTGCAGATCCCTATCTTCCAGAGAAAATTCGCACAGGAAATTTTAAAGATATTCGTCATTGTCTTTCTTGTCATGATGGATGCATGGGAAGACTTGCCACAGGGTCCCCATTGTCCTGCGCAGTTAATCCTGCTTGCGGAAGAGAAAATAAATATGGTTTAGTAAGCACTGATTCTCCAAAGAAAATATTAGTAATTGGTGGTGGACTTGCAGGTATGGAATGCGCACGCGCAGCAACAATTCGTGGTCATAAAGTAACCATAGTTGAAAAATCCAGTAAACTAGGTGGAAATATTATTCCAGGTTCTGTTCCAGATTTCAAAACCGATGACAGAGAATTAATTAAATGGTACGAATACCAATTAGAAAAACTTAGTATAAATGTTATAAAGAGTACACCAGTAGATAAAGCATATGTTGAAAACTTTGATGCTGATATAATTGTAGTTGCAACAGGTTCATCTCCAATTAGTATTAATTTTGGAAGCGAAAATAATGTATATACTGCAAATGAGGTGTTACTAGATGTATCCAAAGCAGGCAATGAAATAGTTGTTGTTGGTGGAGGACTTGTAGGCTGCGAAGCTGCCTTATGGTTAGCACAGATGGGTAAAAAAGTAAGTGTTGTTGAAATGCAAAGTGAAGTTTTAGGTGGACCTCACGGAATGCCTATGATGAATTATTCAATGTTAGTTGAGCTTTTAGCATTTAACAATGTAGATGTTTATAAAAATACAAAGGTTGAAAAAGTAAATAAACATTCAGTTATTATAAATAACGCAGAAGGTCAAGCCGAAATTTCAGCTGATACAGTTATTACCGCTGTGGGTTACCGTCAAAAGAACGATTTGTATAATAGTCTTAATGATGGTGAAAAGATACTTTATAACATAGGAGATTCTAGAGAAGTTCATAATATTATGAACGCAATTTGGAGTGGTTATGAATTGGGAAGAAGTATCTAGCTACAATTTTAAAATTAATATATGAGTATAAAGACCACAGAATATAATATGTCTGTGGTCTTTTAGTATCCTAAAATAGAAACTCACCCTAAAAAAATAGAGCTAGCAGATAATTTAATATCCGCTAACCCTACTTACCTTCTTATTATGCTACATCAACTATACTAGTATCAGTAGTAACTATTTTAGCATCTTTCTTGCCAGTTAAGTTACCATTTGTTGATGCGAAAATGTTGTTTGTAATGACTAAATCCATTAGAGCGTTAACCTCAGCCTTCGTTACAGTTGGCACTCCATTCTCATCAGCTTTAATGTCATCTACTGTTAAGCTAAAATACTTACCTTCTATTGATGTTAAAAATCTTAAAACTAAATTATGCATAATACTTGTCCCCCTTTAAATTCTTTAATTTTTTAATATTTAATTCATAAGCTGCTAGCTATTCTGTAACTAGGCTGTACTGATCTTGTCTGTCAAGGCCGAATAGTGGATAAGTTTTGATGTTAGAGATAGCTTGTCCTATTGCAAAGATGTCCTCGTCTGTTGCAGTAACTTTTAAGTTACCCATTGTTTTTGTTACGAATTTGTCTTTCCCATTAACATCAATACCTACCTTCATTGTAAGTTTTAATGCACTGGCTACCTTTGTGGATACTACTGCCATGTCAATCACTCCTTTCAATTTGCGTTCACTAAGTATATATGTCGCTGCAAAAGTTTGTGCGCAAGATTTTAATATATACTTACATAAGTGCCTTTAGCTTTTTAAGTGCTTTCTTCTTAATCCTTGCAAAGTAATGGTAGCTTTTATCACTATCGCAAGCAATTTCTCCTAATGAGTGTCCTTGAATATAAAACCTTTCTAATATTGTTCGTTCATAGGGCTCTAAGGTTTCTAGCGAAACATACAACTTTTTCACTTCCTCATAAGCAATGACCTCATCCTCTAATGTAAACTCATACTTATCTGCCGCATCTAAATCTAACATATCATTATTTGGAACCTCCCTAAAATGCTTTATTTCTCTTTTTAGTAGAGCTTTATAGTTCATTCTTATGGCATTTATACAATATCCATTGAAGCTATTGCTGCCAAGCTTATACAATGCTATAGCTTTAATTACTGAAAGATTCCCATGTTGAATTAAATCAGTTATTTCGAATCCTGGAATGTGGTACCTCGAAGCCTCCTTAAATATGAGATATTTAAACTTTTCTAATAGTTTCTCTGTAGCTCCATTAATTTTATTTTTTGCATCCCCAACCAACTCTTCCATAAAATACACCTACCTTTTAATTTTTAGTATATGATATTTATAAAATGAATTACCTCTACAATTGGCCTAATAGCTGCTTTTCTAGGATATCAAAGTCATATTGTCTTTGTTCATAATCGCAGAATCCGCCCTGTTTAACATTTTTACCTGTCTTCTTGTCCTTTTTATTGATCCATTGTTTTTGATATGCTATTACCTGACTTTCAGTTTTTACATCATTATTTATCCAGTTATTAAGTACTTTGGAAATATATATAATTGTTTTGACATTATAGCTCACAGCCTCATTGATAGCCATTATTATAATTTTGCTACTTACCTGTTTTGTAAAAGCTAATATTATTTCTTGCACTATAGGAGATATAACATGTATGTTCTCTTCAAAGACTTTGATGACATTTTTTATTTCATCTTCTCCTTTAATAATTACCTGGGCTTCTTTAATAATTACCTGGGCTTCTTTAATCATTACTGCTTCTTCTTTATTCTTTAATCCTTGCTCATTATTCTTTACTTCTTGTTCTTTACTCCTTATTCTATTAGTTCCATGCTCTATGCAAGGGGCTATAGAGGGGCTACCAAGGGGGATTTCTTCAGTAATTTTATCATCTTCTAAATTTTTATCTAAATTGGTGTTTTTGCCTATACATTCCTCCACTATAAAATCCTCAAAAATTTTCTTAACATCTAATTGAGCTGCCTTGCATATATCAAACAACACTTTAATAAATTCTTTGCTTTTTACCCGTTTCAACTCTTTCTGAACTCCTAGCACTGAATTTATGTTATTGGGTGAATTATACTTTATCCAATTTAGTATCATAATTTCTTTAGTATCCTTGTTGTATAGAATCTTACCGAAGTCGCAAAATCTTTTAATTAGCTCCTCTACATAATCTTTACTATACCCCAGCTCTGTGGCAATGTACTTTGGCGAGATTTCATAGATGCCGCTCTGAGTGGATTTTGTATTAGATATAATATATAAGTAAAAGTACCTTTCATCCGGTTGAAGGTCAATCACAAAGCTGTCACTCCAAAATTCTGTAAAGATCTGTCTGTATTTTGCCATTATTTATTCCTCCTATAATTATATTTTTAAATGCATCAGCAATCTAATCTTTTATCCTCAGCATCAAATTTTACTTTTATAAATTTACTGTGTTTTCATTTTACTATTAACTGTAGTTAACGGTTTTGGTAAAAAAATATACTCTCTGTAATCTAACTGATTATCCGTACACCACTTCATAATCCCATTAAAAAATTTAATCCCTGGAGTGTTATTATTAACCAATACTCGATATACATGTGCTACGTCTACTCCTATAGCCTTAGAAAGCCTTGTGTAACTACTATTAAACCTTTCATTCATTAAAGTCTGCAGCGCATATTTATTTAAACCCATCTAATCCCCCCCTTAATTATTACATTATTTGTAATTAATTCATTGTCTGCAATTAATATATCATAACTATTCCTGCTCTGCAATACTTTTTTTACCATAATTATATTTATTTTCTATAATGCATTGACTATAAACAATACAAAATGATATAATACTTATTAAAAGAGGTGATTATTTGGCTGACTACAGTAATTTTGATCTAGTTACATTTGCTATATTATTAGAAAAAGCTAAAGGTGATCGTTCAATTACTCAATATGCAAATTCAGTTGATGTAAGTGCTGCCCATATCTCTAGATTACTTCGAAAGCTAGTAAATTGCCCACCATCTCCAGACACAATAAGCAAATTTTCTAGTGATGCTTCAAATGGTGTTACATATAGTGAATTAATGATGGCTGCAGGTCATATAGATGATAAAACAGAAGAAACTTCTATAGAAAATAAACGAGCACTAACCAAAGAAAATGAGAAGAAATTTTTTCAAGTTATTTTATCTGACCTATATACCCGCGATTTTGAGTGGAATTTAAATAAAACAATAAATGGACCTGTTGATTTAATGATTGAGATAAGTAACTGGGAATATTCCAAATGGTACATTCAAATTAAACCATTTGTTACTTCTAGAACAATTTATAGTATTTATGGAGAAATAGCTTGTATTGAACTTACCTCAGATTCTAAAGTATCTATCGCCGTTGGAAGTAATGACGAGTTTGATTTTCTAATAAATACCCCTCCTAAATCTTTAAGAGCAAATCTTTATGTGATGCTGTTAAATTTAAATAGTGGAAAAATAATTAAAGAGGAAGAGCTATGCCAGTATTAACCGGTCATAGCTTTTTCTTATACTCATATCGCGTATTACTCTAGTTTTTCTATCTAAAATACTTGAAATGCAGGTATACGGATTTTCAACAATTATTATATCATCTATATCATTTGCCGATATTTCTTGATTATTTTTATTTTTACATACTATTTTATGAATTTCCGCATCATACTCCCCTTGTTTATCTTTAGTTATTTTTGATAAATATGCATTATCAAAGGTCTCAAATATCTTTCTCTCAATAGTATCTTTATCGAATTTACAAGTTCCGCCTGCAATAACCTCTTGAGCTTCTTCTAATTTACCAATTATATCATTACGAGTTGTTGCAACTTGCTGCTTTAAACTTTCAATAAAAGCCTCATAATCATTTCGTGTATATTCCTCGTAGGAGCTCGTCTTATCAATCTTTGTTATTACTACTATACATTTTTGATCTGATTTAATAATATCCTTTAGTTCAACAACAAACTTACCATCAACTAATTCTCCACCTGTAGCAGCCGCTATAATTAGTATCTTACAATCTACCTTAAGATTAGCACTAGTGCCTTCTTCTATTTTTTTATTTCCTTGTAGGTTTCTAAACACAACTCCTTCTTTTAACTTTTTAGGTAGCCTCTGTTTAGTTTTATCATCAAATTTTAACATCAATATTGCATGTTCAAAAAGTAACCTATATGATACTATTTCATGAAATTCTTCTAATTGTTCTTTGTATTTATTAAAGATTTTTGTAGGTACTATAGTTTTTTCTAAAATATTTTCCTCATCTAACGAAATTTCATGGCGATACCCATAAAAATTATCTATATTTAATTTTGAATATATTATATTATCAAGAAGTTTTATAAGATTTTCATTTGTTATGTTGTTTATTATATAATTTCGAATATCATCCTCTTTTGTAAAATTCAGCTGCAATTCTTTTGCTATCTCCTGAAATTTTTGAATTAATATAACATTCCTAAACAAATTATACACACCTTGAAACAATTCAATATTAGTCTTAGCACCCATGTCATTATTTTTCATTACGCCTGCACTATTTGCCCCATGAGTAATACATTTTTTAATATCAAATTTATATTCTGGGTTTATGTTTAAAGCAACTAAAATTAAATCGCTAATTATATCACTTTTAGTTCTCGCCTTTAAAAAAAGCCTACTCTTTGTATCCTCAAGAATGATTATATCTGTCTGTATTATATTACTATTTCCTGACGTAGAAATAGTCTTACTTAACATCTTCTTCCCTTCCTCATCTACAAATTGTAGGCAAAAAGTAGTTTTACCAGCTCCACTAGCCCCTACTAAATCGATAATAATAGGTTTCGCAGTTTTGATTACTTGTTTATAGAAAGTTATACTCTCAGTTACACTGTCTACTTCTTTATTAACTCTTTTCAAATCATTAATGCTCTCTTCTACTTTTTCATATATCATAATAAACCCCCATATTTGCATATTTTGATTGTATATAATAGCCCATCTTTATTCATAATATTTACTATTATGTAATTATATTCTGCAAAACTTTCATATTCCCTTTAATGTGAAATAAAATACACAATTTGTTCTTATTTTGCACCTTTATGTGTTTTAGTTTGGTGAAATATTGGACGTGAAAAAAAGGCAGTAGCCAAAGCTACTGCCAAATGTCCCAATAAATATAATTTCCTGGAGTATTCCTCTTAAATTATTCAAATGCAATTTCCCCGTTACATAACCAATTGCAGGTACACGCTTATTCCATGTATAACCTAATTAAACTTGGAAAGCTATGACCATCGTCTAAAAAATATTGTAGATAAGATGCAAATTCGTCATAATTTTCTCTATACACTTCCAATATTTGTATTAAATTCTTTCTCGCATCTGTTAGAATATAATTATTAAGATTTAAAAGTGCAATAGTATATGTCGCTCTTATATTTCTCATATCCTGTGCATCCTTATATGTTGGAATAATTTCTCCACTAGCTAAATTATATGTTAGATACTCTTTAGGGTTTTATTTGCTGAAATATCATCATTTCTAATATTTTCTAATTTCATTGTCGTCTTTAATATATTTTCCATGGTATGCCCATATGTCTCATCTATTTTATCATCGTCAAATAAAGATACTCCATTTTTGTCTTTAATTAATATTCTGAGCTGCTCTGCTTTAATATCCCCCACTATATGAGGTGAATGAGTTGCAATTATTAATTGATTATTAATACCTATGTTTTCATAAACCTTTATTATTTTTTGCTGCCACTCTGGATGTAGTGATATTTCAGGTTCATCTATTAATATTATTGAATTATTAGCGTCTAAAAATTTCAAAGATAATGCTCTTAAAAATAATTGTTTTTCTCCTGAGGACAGTCCATTTATATCAAACTCTTTGCCCAAGCTATTTTTAAAAACAGGTTTTGTGTCTTCATCCTCTGACAATCCTATAAGTTTAACATCTAAATCCATAATAAAAAATATACTGTTTATTTCATCGCATACTTTATCAATTACTTCACCAATAATTTTATTTCTATTTTTAAATATCTCCTTATTTATCTTTGTAGCTATGAATGAAGGAACATTTTCCGTTATGCTTTGATCTACTATATTTAAAAAACTAGGTAAAAACTTAAATGTATTATCTACCTTTTTAAGCTTATCAAAATTAATTTCTGCGGGCATATATATCACTTTAGGATCATCCTTATTACTATTAACACCTATAATATCAGGATCTAATATTCCAACCTCTCTATCATCAAGCTGAACAGTTGTATGGAAATTTCCAGGCTGCAACTCAATTTCAAGCGAATTTATTGGATTATACCCCTTATAATCAACTTCAAAAGATTCAAATAAACTTTTAACAAGGTAGTCTTTCCAGTCCCGTTATTACCAATAACAACTACAGTATTTAAAGGAATTCCTTTGCTATCACAAAAATCTACTTCTAAATTATTTAGTATTTCATGATTATTAAATATAATTTTTTTTAACTTCATTTTTTCACCTCATTAAAATTATTTAGAATCTATATTCATTATTTCCATATTTACTGCTCAATTACCGAGATAAATTTATATACTTAATATTATTATACCCCAAATACGTATTCCATCAAAGTAATACGTAAAAGCTTCTCAAAATGTGATAATTTTATTTTATACTTACCCATCTAATGATATATTTATTGTCTAAGATAAATTCAAAAAATGATGAGAACAATAATATCTCATCACTTTTATAATTCCCATTAAAGATTTACCTTCATAAAATTTATGACCACCAATCCAACCTAAAAATAAGCATAAAAGTAAAACCATCATATTTTAATTTTGCATTCTAAAATTGCCTTTTTAATGCCTTTATAATCTGTTACTATAGGATTCAACTTTATTAAGGGATTAATACCTATGCTCTTTTGTGCGCCCATTTCTTCATTGAGTTGCTCTGTTGGTACTATATAAAACTCCCATTGGTCTACATTTAAAGGATCTACTGTAGTCTTATCTTTATGTTTTAACAAACAAAATACGTATACATCGGCTTGTCTTTTAGCCTCGCAATCATATTTATTACTTTCACTATCCAATCTCTTTGTAGGACTAATATCGAATGATATTTTAGAATGCTGTGTTTGCCTCCACGATTGCAAATAAGCAGCTGACCGCTAACTACTTTTCTTTCTCTAAATGCTAAAAGAATAATAGCTATAAGTCCTATAATAATGACTGTAGTAGACGAAATATTACTCATATATGTACTCCTCTCTATAATATTATTGTGTGTGTTACCTTTTTAGGTTAAAATACTTTTACATAAAATATAACATTCAATGTAATACCTTGTATAAACAAGAAATGCCGCGAAAGTCTCCCTTCACGACATTTGTTATGTGCCTATATCTAGCCTATACCATCATTTATGCTTATTTAATATGCAATAAGGCTATATTTAACTGCATAAAAGGTGTCTAATTGAGAATATCTACCCCATTTATGCATGATTTATCCCTTTATTTTTAGTCACTTTTCTTAAAAAAAGATAGTTTATATAATAAACTATTATTAACATAATCGACCTTTATAAATTGCTTAAAACCAATTAATAAAAGAAGGTAAACCTCTATATTTACATGAAACATTAGATATATTATTATATAAATTTAAAACTGATTTAGGAGCTTTAAACCTATTTGTGGCTAGGTATAATGTTATAGCATTACTTAGTTTTGTGCAAATAAGGCTATACTCTTCGTCATGTTCAAGTTTTATTTTAAATGGAATAAGAACATTAGTTAAATCTTGATTATTTTTAACTTCAGAATCATTCAAAACATCTTTTAATTCATTTAATAAAGGATAATTTTCATTCATTTATACAACACCTCCTTAATAGGCCCATGAAGAACATAGCTTCAACCAGAAGTAACATCTTATATTAAAACGTTGATAAATACTTCATTATAAACCTTTTGTGCTTCGTTAATTGCTAAAATTAAATATATAGCAATGGTTTCTCTGTTTTCATAACCTTAATCTGATCTGATCTTATTATCTAAATTATTTTATAGAGTTTATATTAAAAATTATTACAAGTCGGTCTCAAAAAGTTCCTATAATGTAAAGAGTAGGAACTTTCTCTGAGATTAGCTTACCATATACATCTAAAATACTCAATAAAATGCTTTAAATACACCTAAGTTCTAGTTCCAAAATTATATCAAGATATTTTATTATTGGAGGAACATTTTAAAGAATTAGATAGTATATTCTGCCATCACTTAAACAAATATTTATGTTTTAACTTTTTTCTGATTCAATTTTAATGTTTTAGTAATATTATCAATCTCTGTATATTATTTAAAATATAAATAAAAAGGTATAATGTGGTATAATGTGGTATTAAAGAATAATATAGGAACTATAAAAGTGTTGCATATTATAATATTATAGAAAACATGTTATAATTTTATAATATTGTGTATATTCTAAAATATAATTCATTAAACATTGTATTTTATTAGGAAGTAAGGAGGACATTAAAATGTCAAAAACTTTTTGTATGAGTTGTAAAAAAGAAGTTAGTGAGGATTTAAACAAATGCGAATGTGGAGGCGAATTTTTTGTATATGGGGACAAATTTCATTTTGGAGTAAATGGGATAACTTGCAATTGTGGAAACGATAAGTTCTCTTTAAATTTGCATATGGATTATAAAGAAAAAGCAGTAAGCAATTTCAACTGTACTAAATGCAGTAATCTTGTTGTAACCGAAAGCTATAGAGACAAAGACGATTTAATGTACGTACTTGAGTGATGAATAATAGTTGAATATATTATACAATTTAGTGAAAACTAATACAGTGGGTGTAATCGGTTGATCGTCAACACTCGCGGTGAAATTAACATAGAATAAATAGAGAGGAGATGGTATATTGAAAGCTGTACAGGTAATAGGATATGGGGATATAGATAAGCTGAAAGTTGTTGAGATAGCAATACCAGAACCAAAAGACGATGAAGTGCTTATAAAAGTCAAAGCCTGCGGAATTAATAATACAGAGATTTGGATGCGTGAGGGAGCCTATGGTGAAGACTCAAAGTCCGGATGGAGAGAAGAAGGGGTAGAATTTCCAAGAATACCTGGTTCAGATATAACAGGGGTTGTTGTAAAGGTTGGGAAACATGTAGATGAATTTATGATTGGCAAAGATATTGTGGTCTTTCCTTTTACATCTACCGGTCCTGAAGGATTTGAACATATTTCAGAAGATATGTCCTTTATTGGTTCGGAATATGATGGTGGGTATGCAGAATATGTGGTTTGGCCACCTAACCTATGTTTTGATATGCCCCTCACTAAATATATAGAAAGTGCGGTCTTTTCTGTTAGTGGGCTGACTGCATGGCATATGGTAGAACAAATAAAGCCACATTCTGAGGAGACTATACTGGTAACAGGAGCAAATGGTGGTGTAGGCTCAATGAACGTACAAATTGCTTCGAAAATCTATGGAGCTAAAGTCATTGCAATAGTAGGGGATTTGGGTTTGACAAAACAGATGAAAGAATTAGGAGCAACGCATGTCTTATCTTATAAATCGGAAACCTTAGTCCAAGAAATCATTGGAATAAATGGTGGACCGATTGACTCTGTATTAGATGTAGTAGGCGATTCCTTGTTTAAAACAGTGATTAAAGTATTGAAAAAAGGTGGTAAATTATGCATTGCCGGATCCATAGGTGGACAAAAAACTGTACTGGACTTAAGAGATATATATCTAAAACATATTACGATTTTTGGTTCTGTATTAGGGACCCAAAAAGAGTTTAAACAAATGCTGGATGCTATATCTGAGGGTAAAATTCAACCAGTCATTGACCGTACCTTCCCGCTAAAAGATGCTGGACTGGCACAAACCTATTTTAAGACAACAGGTAAATTAGGTAAAATTGTATTGATTCCGGAAGACTTCTGTATAAGCACCTGGATTCACATTAAATTTACATTAGTTACATTTGTTGTAACAACAACAGTTCCATTTTCATCAGTTCTCTAAACTGGTATTTCCTTAGCCTTTAATCTGGTCATAATATCTCAAATTTTTAAACATTAATTTAATACTATATTAAACAATATTGTATATAAATGAATACACAAAAATACAAGTTTAAAATAATCTTATCCATCTTTCCCTCCTCTATTTTTTACAAATAAAAATGCCAGTAAAAGTAAATTTCTCTACCTCAACTGACTGGTATGCACGTAATTTAACAGGTATACCTTTATTACAATTTTTAGCATTTTATCAATCTATAGAGTTTTATTTTCCAATTTATTAATTCACTTTTAATGCTTTAGTAATATTATCAAGCTCCTTTAATTATGCTGCAAAACTATCATTGTTTCCCACAGCATTTCTTATATTTCTTACCACTTCCACAAGGACAAAGATCATTTCTACCAATTTTAGATTCCTCTCGTACTGTAGGTTCCTGTGGCTCATATTCTTTAAGTCTACCTTCGTTTTCTTCATTATCCTCTTCATCAAAAAATCTCTCTACTATGTGTTTATAATTACCCGACTGTTTTTTATACTCCACTTGCATCTTTTTTCTTTCAATGTTATTAGTTAACTTACTAAAAAACTCTGCCTTTAAAGCGTACAAATCTGGATAATCCTTTTCTAGCTTTTTAATAGAATCTTTGTCGTTATCATAATTATCTAATACGCTACTCTCCTGATAATGATTCATTGCTTCTTTTTCTTCTTCATCATGCATCCCTAATTCATTATTTGGAAGTACATTGAATGCAATAAGAGCAACGGTCTCATGGTTTATTTTTCTATCTTCTTTCATATTACGAAAATTATCAATATATCTCATATAGTTTGCAATTTCACTTTTAATCTGTAATACCTCTTTATCTTCAGGTATTATCTCTGCTGCCTTCTCTATTATCTTTTTAGCATCTTCCATTCTTTCCATTTGCATTAAATAAGATGCTAGGTCAGATAGTGTAGATGTTATATTCTCTTTTATTTCATCATCATTTATTGCAAGCTCAACCAACTTATCTATAGGTTTATGTATTGAGGAAAACATTTCAAAGTTCATATCGATCGTTATTAGCTCTAGATATATTATTGTGTTGCCTTTTATATCAGTGACTACCTCTAATGCCTTTTCTAAAACATTTCTAGCATTCATATATTCATTATTTTCTACATACGCTTCACTTAAGCCAAGCCACAAGGAAATATTGTCACTATCAAGTTCTATTGCCTTATTGTAGGCTAAAATAGCCTTTTTATGCCAACCTCTGTTTAAATAAGCATTAGCTAAATAACCTGCAAATGCTGAGTTTTCCGGTTCCTGCGAAGTTAACTCTTCATATACTATAAGTCCTTTACCACTGTTACTATTTTTTAAATAGACTTCTGCTAGCAATACTTTTACTATTAGAGATTTTGAATCTTCTTTCTGCATCTTTTGAAGAATTTTAATTGCATTGTTTAATTTTTCTTCTTCCATATAGGTTCTTGCTAATCTATAATTTTCACTCACATCAGAATCTAATTTATTTATTGAATCATACTGTTTTCTAGTTTTTTCATTACTTAAAATTTCGTAAGCTTTTCTAATATTCATAAATTCTACTTCAAATCTATCCGGTGGATATTTTCTTACGCTCTTAAAGTAAGCCCTTTTTATATCTTCTTTTGAAGCTTGTGAGGGTAGTTCTAATATTTCATAATAATCTTTCATTTATATCACCTTTTCTCTATATTCTTTAGTATATTTTAAATGTTTTTCTAATTAAATAGTTAAAAGACTTTTTTATACCTTACCAAGTATACCATAATTATATAACTTTCATAAACTTCATTTATATTTACATTTATTACTTAAATGATTGTAAACCAAATTTAAAATATAGGCTTACATTTCACAGGATAAATTTTATACTAAATTAAAATTTCTTTTTAAAATTATGCTTACATCACCCCGTTTTAATATTATAGATGCAAAAATAAAAAAGGTTCAAAATACAACCTTTTTTATCATTTATCAAAACCCTATTAAATTATTTAATTGCAGATGGATTTTTTACTTTCATGCTTTTCACTTCACCACAATCTTTACAAAACTCAACGATAAGAAATTAAGATGGGCTCACTTGCTATTTCAAATTAAACATTTTTTTCTGAAACAACGGAAATAATATGATATTGATTTTTGTAAAATTGAATTGCCGATACTCCAACTAAGAGAACTATTCCAATTAATGAAACGCTCTGTAGCAATATAGTGTTACCATTTGTAGTTAATTGAGCATTATAGATTCCGAAATAAGCCCATGCAATAGGAATTGGAAATATAGCATTTTTAGTGTTTAATACTACCAACGCTGTCAAAACTACTGCAACAAGAAGAATAGCTACACTCCAAATTTCAGCCGCAATACCAAATCTACCCCATTCAATCTTTACGAGCCAAGCAGATATATTTACAACAGTTGCTATAAAAAGCCATCCTGAATACAAACCAAAAGTAAGAGGGAGCAACCAACGTTTTTGAGACTGAATTTTTCCAATTCGTTTTGTAACCAAAACCATGATAATTAAAAAAGCAAAAATAAAAATTGTAGACAAACCAATTAGATTATAAGAAAAACTTACAATCCACACAATATTTAGAGCACATGACAACCAAAAGAGAAAACTGATTTCATTAATTGCACGCTCATAATACGAATTGTTATTTTTTATAATCATTACAACTATAGAAATAATCAAAAGCGTATATATAACACTCCAAATGCTAAAGGTAGAAGGTGATGGTGTGATTAAGGTTGGATACATATCTGATACTTCTTTTTGTGAGAGATTATTAATTAAGCCAAAAGCCCCTGCCCCATTTACGATTAATGTAATCAATAATAAAATTGCGTTGATCCAAGATTTTGTTTTTATATTCATTTTCAACCCCCAAGTTTTTTAAATTTATTTAAAATGATAATGCTTAAATTCCATGTCAAATTAAAATATTAGCTTTGGTAAGTGCAGTTACCCTAGTGATATAATAAAAACCCCGAAACCTATAAAAAATAAGCTTGTTACCCTCACTATAATCTTGCCGCTTTTCCCCCCCCAAAAACCAACCTCTGTCTGTGGTATTATAGGAGCACTTGTATCGAACAACATAAATAGTCCCATCATAAGAACACCAACGTCTGTCCATATAAAGCTTATTATCGATAGTAATATTAAAATGCTTCCAACTATTTCCATGACTCTATCTCTCCTTTTTAATATCCAATTAAATTTACATAACAGTTTCCTCTGTAAAGATTAGTATTAATTTTCACCTTAGATACATAAAATGCCGCTTGATCATTAATAAACTTTAAGTCTTCTAAATTTCTTATAATAAGTCTAATTTCATGTTTATATTTTTTTCTCTTGTCCGCTTGTTTTCTTTATATATTTTAGTTACAATTAATCTGGTTACAAATTTATTTTTAGTTGTGTTTCCTATATAGATTTCTGAAAGTTTCGCCTTCTGCTAAAAGCTTTTATAGCTTGTAAATATCTTATATCTTTGCAGACGTAAAATAAGAACCATCACTCCTGACGATTCCCTCTTATTTTACTGCTTTTAATTTTGATATATCATTCCAGTTCTTCGATGTTATCATTTCTACTGCTGTAATATCTTCTCTAATCCCTTTAACTTCACCTTCAACTCTTGCAACTGTATGGTTGATTTTATCTATTTCTGCTTTGTGAATTTCACTCGCATGTTCTAAAGCTCTTAATATTTGTGTATGTTCATCGAGCTTATTATTCATAATTTTTAGTAAATCTAAAATTTCATTGTCCATTTTTTCACCACCTAAATATATTTATATAATATCATTAATTTAAATTTATTTCAACATAAATCATCTTTAATAAAGATGCAATTAAAGACATAAAACCACATAAATCAGATACCTTTTCCTTAATATGCTCCTTTAAACCTTGTTCATCTAATACCTATGGAATCTCGATGATTAACATTTTTTTACTCTTATCTTTAAATTTTATACTCGATTTGCTATCAATAGTGGTTAACTCATACCCTCATCTATTAATATTGCATCATATATTTCATTAATATTATCTTTTTTATCTTCCAATAGTTTTTTACATGCGTATATCAATCCTTCACTAGGTCCTAATGATTTTCCTCCATTTGATTTTGTAACAGTCTTTACATTTAAAGGTGAGAATCCATTGCTCATAAATCAGATCTAAAAATGTAACCTTCTCTATACATAGTAAATATTATAGTAGTATTATAATTTAAATTATTTGGAGGTTAAAAAATGAATAATTCGCAAAATGAACATCCTATTAACTACACCACAATAATAGATCCTTATATTGTAGAAACTTTAAAGACAATCATAGGACGATCAGTACTCATTGAAACAGTTAGAGGAAGCCTACAAGGTATGCTCGTAGAGGTAAAGCCTGATCATATCGTTGTTAAGACTTATGGTACAGAAACAGTATTTTATATTCGCCTTCAACAAATTATTTATGTAATGCCTATTTAGAAGAGCTTAGAACGTAATAAGGTAGTTTAAACCAATTTTTAATTGCATTATCTTAGAATTATATTTACATTTTCTTTCTTAAAAACCGAAATGAGGACTATTTCTGCATATCTAAATAGAAAATTGCATTGATGTGTACTGTACTAATTCAGTTTCTTTATCTTCATAAAAGAAAGGACGAAGGAGTGGTGTTTTCTAGGAAGTAAATGGATGGAATTAAGTGGAATCTATTTACTGGTTTCCAAAATTGAGAATACTCAAAATAATTATAATGAAGTAACATTTTCATACTACTATTAGCAAGCTTTTTTGTTAATGCTCATAATATTCTCCTGCTTCAATATACACTATACAACGATTTAGTAATTTCCTTATGAATTGTCATATTAGTCGTAAACTAGCAAAATTATCATCAAATAAATATGCCACTTACTTGAAAACTGGTGAATATCCTATAACCATATAGAAAAATACCCTCACATCATATTTATGACAGGAGGGTATTTTATTTAATTCTCTTTTTTGCTTAAAGCTTTTTTAAGGACTTTGATTTCATCTTTATGTATTTGCTTATTTTTGCTATCTTTTCTCATGATTCTGACACAATTTGTTTGTTCTTTTTCACAAAAAGTCTCATAACTAATTTCACTACTTCATTTACTACTATTATAAGTGAAGCTAATCCAATTATCTTCAGCCACATAAAAGCGCTTAAAGGCACTGCATTAAAGAATCCTGAGAATACTTCTGTCACAAATATTTGAGCTACTGCTGTAACTGCTAATATTTTTAAAAATATGGTATTCTTTAAAATGTTAGGTAATATACTGTTTGTGCCAAATTCTCTACAGTTAAATGCATTGAATAATGAACTAAAAGCAAATACCGCGAATAACACTGTTTGCATTTCATTTGACCCAGTAACGCCATCTTTCGGGAATCCAGCTCCTAATATATCAAACTTCATCTGAATCATGATAATACCTGTTATATATAAAGCATTGGCAATCATACTTGTCATCATTTGTTTAGTTATAATACTAGCATTTCTATTAGTAGGTTTTCTCGCAAGGACTGCATCTCTTACTGGTTCAAGTCCAAGTGATAGTGCTGGTGGCCCGTCCATTATAATATTTACCCACAACAATTGTATTGTAGTAAACGGCATTTGGAAGTCAAATAATACAGATAAAATAGCTGTTAAAAAAGCAATTATATTTACTGTTATCTGAAATTGAATAAATCTCTGGAAGTTCTCATAAATACCTCTTCCCCACTTAATACCCTTTACAATAGTTCCAAAACTATCATCTGTTAATATTATATCTGCAGCATTCTTACTAACCTCTGTGCCCGCTATACCCATAGCTATACCTACATCAGCCTTTGTAAGTGCTGGAGCATCATTTATTCCATCTCCAGTTACAGCAACTACCTCACCATTATCTTGAAGAGCTTCAACTATTCTCATTTTTGTATCAGGTTTTGAACGTGCTACTATTGATATAGTAGTTATTTCCTCTCTAAGTTCCTCATCTGATAACGTATCTATATAAGTTGCTTCTACTGCTCTATTATTACCAGTTAGTAATCCTAGCTCTTTTCCTATAGCAATAGCTGTAATTATATTATCACCTGTAAGCATTTTTGTAGAAACTCCTGCTTTTTTAGCAGTTTCCACAGCTTCTTTAACATCAAGTCTTAGAGGATCTCTTATTCCTACAAACCCTGTAAATACTAAATTATTCTCAAGCGTTCCTTGCTCTGACGCCATAGCTACCTCTTCACTTATATTTCTATATGCAAATCCAAGTACCCTCATAGAATTTTTTTGAAGTTTTCCAATTTCATTCAGTATCTCATCACGCCTTGACTGGTTTAGTTCTACTTCCTCAGAATTAACGTGTTCGAATTTACAAAGTTCTAGAATTATTTCTGGTGCTCCCTTTGTTAATACCGTAGCACCTTCCTCCTCTTCTATAACAGTACTCATCCTCTTTCGCTTTGAGCTAAAAGGAATTTGATGAGCTATTTTTGCACTTTGTCTTTCTTGTACATAATCACAGGCATCATTGTATAAAAGAAGAGCACATTCAGTTGCACTTCCTAGATACTTAACTTCATTTTCATCTCTTTCAATGTCTGCTGTTGAATTTACAAGGCAGTTATCTGTGAAATAGTTATTACTATTACTTAATTCTTCGCGTCCCTTAAACTTACCATTTAAATAAACTTTTTCCACTGTCATTCTATTTTGAGTAAGTGTACCAGTTTTATCTGAACATATTACACTTACTGAACCTATTGTTTCGCAAGCTTCTTTTTTAGTAACAAGTGCATTTATTTTAGCCATTTTTTGCATAGTTATTGCAAGTGTCATATTTATCATTGTTGGAAGTCCTTCAGGAACAGCTGCAACAATAAGAGCTACACATACTACAAAAGCAGTCTTTATTGGTCCAACTGATTCTAAAAAGGCAAGTACGCCGGTGGTGTCTGGTGATATCTCCTTGGCCACAACCAACTTAACAATCATAACTATAAATAATATGGCAGCAATAGCGCTTGAAAATTTAGAAATATTAGTACCTAAATCTCCAAGTTTTGCTTGAAGCGGTGTCTGTAAATCTCCGTCTTCAAGATTTCTAGCTATTTCTCCCATCTGGGAGCTATCACCTGTAGACGTAACTACAAACGTAGCTCTACCATAAGCAATAAGCGTTCCTCCAAAAACCATATTCTTTTGTTTTGCAGGAATTGGGTCTTGTACAATAACTTTATTTTTAGCTTGTATGTTCTCCATTTCTATTACAAGTTCGCAGTCTTTATTTACATCCTCTGATTCCCCTGTAAGCATGTCCTCTCTAACAGCTAGATCTAAACTAGTTACAAGTCTGCCATCTGCTGGAACCATATCTCCAGTCTCTATTGAAACTATGTCACCGGGAACTAACTCATTTTTATTGACTTGAATAATTTTCCCATTACGTAATACCTTTACCTCTATATTCTCTGTCATTTTTGATAAGGCATCCGCAGCCTTTTGTGATTTTCCTTCTGTGAAAATTCCTATCCCAATTCCTACAGCTACTGCGCACACTATCCCAATAGCATCATGGAACTCACCTACTAATGCACTAATTGCAGCAGCTGCTAAAAGTATTATCATCATAGGTTCGGTTATTGCTTCCCTAATACTATCCCATATGGATCCTTTTTCTTGTTTTGTAAATTCGTTTGGACCATATTTTGCTAGTCTTTTCTCAATCTCAGAACTCGACAGTCCAGTGCTACTATCAACATTAAGGTCACTTAAAACCTCTGAGCTCTGCTTATTAAAATATTTCATGTTATCCACTCCTTTATTTTTATAAAACTTAACACCTTAATTAAAATTTCAATATAATTATTCCTCCTTTACACCAAAAAAAATAAAAGACTTTTAACACAACGATCCACTTGTAGATCATTGCGTTAAAAGTCTCACTTGACTGGAATTAGCCACGATAAAGCCAGACCTTAAGGTCGGGTATGTTGACTTTATCACCTATAAATAGGTAGTTACTCCCTTTTAACATTCATAATTGTTATTTAATTAATAATCTTATGGTATCATAAAATTTATGACTATGCAATACGAGATTATAATTTTGTATTTTCAGTTAATAGAGGAATAGCAGTTTTTAACCAAAATTGTGGGTCAATCATACCACTTGACATCCCTCCATTACTATATTGTTTATATAACATCGCCTCTCTCCACCTATCTGATTTTTTTCACTTTTTCATAAAGCTTTATCACCTTTTCAATTCTGCTTTTCACATACAAGTACTTAGCTGCCCCCTGCATTATCTCAAATTCATAATTTTGTCCCAATTCCCAATACATCATATCTAAATAAGCTTCGCTGTTTATACTACCTTCAATTTCCTCTGTATATCCAACTATAAAACCAGGACTTATATTAATTATTTCTTTAACAACCTGTTTATTATCTGATAACCAATTACTGAAACTCTTATCTTCCATACACCGTCTCCTCCATATAATTAATATTTTCTCTATTTCTAAAAACTATTCTACATCTAAGAAAATTAATATTAAAAATACTTATAACTGAACTCCTTATTGTAATAATTTATTACTTCTCCAGAATTCAATCTATAATTTAATTCTTTAATGAGGTCCTCCCATGTAAATAAAATAAAATGAGCTCCCCACCCTCTAGCTATAATATTTTTTCTTGCAGACAATGCCGTTTTTCTAATACCTTGATTTTCCTTTGGATATATGAATATAACATAACTATCTTCAGAAACGTGTGCTATATTTCTCATTATTTGATAATTATCCAAAAATATATCTTCAGTTTTATAACTTTTTTCTATTGCAGGATTATCCTTAATTAATGGCATATATATATCATTAAATTTATTTTTATGCTCCTCATCATGCTTAGCTTTTCCGAATTCATTTTCCGAATATTTTATTTCAAAATATACTTTAATTCCTGATGTTAACTTAATGTAAAAGTCAAAATTAGTTTTCCTCTTTGCATTTGTTTCTAATTCAGATCCCTTTTCAAAACATATATCTTTAGAATTATAATTAATTTCTCCTTTAATATTTATGACACTCAATATCGATTCCAATAAATTTTCTTTGATTAATGGATAGAAAAAATTGATACACATCGCCTGTGATGAGTTCAAATGATGAAAATATTTATGGAAATTTATATTACTATAATCTGATTGAAAAAAATCAGACCTATACTTTTCAATAATATTTAATTCTCTTTTATCCACAGGTAAAATATGTTCATACAAAAGTTCTTTACCTTGGTAATTAAATATTCCATCTTCTAAAATTTTAAGCTTATTTCTTTTATAGGCCCCTAAATGTCCCTTAATTTTGGTTTGATAATCCCGTAAATCCAGAATTGCAGCTTCATCATTCCAATATGAACTTATAGATGCAAATCTTTTTATAGGAAAATTATTATCAGCTATAAATACATATGCAGACCCATAGGGTAATTTTTCTTTTGGTAGGTTTTCTACATCATCATAATAACATCCAAGGCTTCCCATATACATAAAAGCTCTTAGAACTTCTATATCAGTATCTTCTGCTAAATTATCAACAAGTATCATTTGATTAGCACCAGAAACATAATAAGGTTTCTTTCTATAAGAATAAGGCATACCATTTTCGTAAAATATTTCACATTCGCCCTTAATATTATCAACTGTTAAATTCTTAGTATCTAAACTACTAACTTCAATTTTTGTTCTTTCACAATATTCTTTCAATTCTTTAATGATTTTAGCTTTATTCATGTTAACTTTTAATATTAGTATTCTTTTTCTACCGAATAAAGAATCCATAAACACATTCAGGTCATTAGAAAATAATGTGTTGATGTCTTGGTCACCTATCAAAGTTTTAGTACTATCCATATCACCAAACATTTTAGCTAACTCACTCATCAATTCACTATCCATTAAAGTCATCTCCCTTATTATCTATTTCTATCTAAGACTACAATTCATGCGCACTCATAATTCTAAATAATAATTCTCTTTACATATTTTAATTTTAATACCTTATTACATTATTCAACAATCAACTAATAATCCCTTTATTTCTTGTAAATCCCTTAAAAGTAAATAACTAGTCAAAGAGTACTGTAACATCACCCACTAGCTATTTATTAAAACACCTTATGCTTAAGTTAAGCGAGCCACATACCATATTGATAGATTTCATTAAGTTTTCATAAAAATATTTCCAAAAATCAAAAAACTACCGAAATATATCTTTCAGCAGTTTCCCATCTAACTTTAACTTAATTTTTATTCTATAGAATCAATATAAATAATAGCCTCTTCACTTAATTCTATTTGAAAAGAAAATCCTTTAACTCCATTAGCTTTGAGTTTTTTACTATTAATCAAATCGATTTTACTCAAATAATTATTTTCAGGGACTAATCTTACACACTTGGACCTCCTCTTTATGTTTATTTCTTCGCCTACATTAAATTCACTGTCATTGATAGATTGATCATAACTTAAAATAGCTCTTACTCTACATTTTAGCAATATAGCACTGTATGGAGCACCTATATAAATATATACAGCATCTCCTTCTAACACATTTAAATTAGTTCCATAATCTACAAATCCATTTTTCAGAAAACTCCCTAATATATCGTACTTAAATAAATTACATGGAAACAACCACTTTTTCATTCTATACCTCCTAAATTAAATTCAAAATTAATACCAATATATAAATAAATAAAAGATCCCTCGATAATACTAATATGATTAGTCAAAGCTTTTTCTGTTGCACTATATTATCTCTAGTTCATTCCATAAATCAATATATATTGAATACTTTTGATCTATACTATTCTTTAATATCTCAAAATCAGTATCGCCCCAATTTCTATATGCCTTACTGTGCTCAATATACCGTTTTGCAAATGGAACCAAATCGTTGCACATTGAAAATTTCTTATTTATTTTTAAGCTATTATCTCTCCACTCAAATGTAATGCTCTCTTGAGTACAAAGCATTTCTATCATCAGCCTATCCATCATATTGTTATAATTTAGCCAACAGTCATATATTAATTCTTTATCATCACTAAACATAAACATATTAAGGAATCCTAGGGCTTCGTCCGTTTCTATTATACTATTTCTTATACTAATAGAAGGATTAGGGGCAATCTTTTTTATATGGTACTCATCTTCCTTTATTACAAACACTACCTCTCCATACGGTTTACCGGGTAAAACAACTATGGTAGGTCTCATTGTTCCATTGGGCATAAAAGCCAAATCCTTCAATAATTGATTTATTAACATTTGTTTTGTACCCATTAATTCCCTCCTTTCAACTAATTATAGCTAAATTTATCATTTAGACCAAGTAATAACTTCTCGCAATATACTTGGGACTGTTATTAATTAGTAACATCTCTACTCCTCCAAATGCTATCCATTTAGCTGGTCATGTTATAAATGCTAGTGTGGAGGTTAATGAGGTATGTACTACAAAAGGCAAAGCGATTCCCAATACAATCGTAAATATTGCATGTATAATAGTACTTAAGATGATTAAATTGTATACATGAACAGATTAAATTTTCTTCTGCATTCTTTTCCTACTAATAGGTACCCATGAATTCAATATACCAATAATACTTATTATTAACTCATCTAATACAATGTTATGGAATCTTTAGAGTTCTAATGCTTATAAAAAAAACCTTTTGTATAATATTAAGCGTCTATATTGTCCCAAAATTCTTCTGGCAAAGAATCGTAGGCATCATAACATTCTTTTCTGTAGTCAGCCTCTTTTTGTCTTTCTATGATAACACTAGCCTTTAAATCACTTAATATACTTTCAAATTTTATTGGTTCAATATTAAAGCTGATACATATCCCCTCAAAATATAATAAATATGAACAAGAATCTGGATTATTATTATATATAAATTTAACATCAACTTCAGGTGATTTAAAAATAGGAGGTTTGACTTCTTTTAAAATATTAAATACAATATCGATATAAACACCTGGATAACCTTCTTGAATTTGAAAATGAAGTGTATCCAAACTATAAATACAGTTAATTACCTCTATATTAAAAGTAAAATAAGGATTCTTATTTAAATCTTTCCCTATATCTTGTCTAATATATATTTGCCCTTTTTTTTCTAATACCTTCTTTGTAATTATATTAAGCTCGTATACTGTAATTTTTCTTTCAATTGATTCTAATACCATTATTATTCCTCCATAAATTTTTATTTGTATTTCAGTTATTATTAAATTGAAGCTGTATCCAAAAGTTAATACATCAAATTCTTAAATCATTTAAATAATAGCATATTATGCGTAAAAAACTTGTCTAACTATGTATAATTAGACACATTTTATTAATTTACCTGCTGTGCATCTATCTAAAATTATTCAATTAGGCTTCCCTCAATTATTCCATCACCATTTGCATCGTCTTCATCATTTTTTCTTCCATCATTTTCCAACCAGTTCAATACTTACAGTTTCAGGTGAATAGATGCCAGAAAATCAGGTACCATTAAGCGTTTAGTAACCGAAACGAACAATCTCTGTTTTCTAATCTTATATGGCTAGACCTACCGCAAAATAAGCACCAGTAGCCCTACTCCTGCTACTGATGCTCACTCTAAATTTTGGTTAATTAGTTTACTATTCTTCCCAAGTCACAGTTACCCTAGTGGGATGCGAAGCAACCCACTTATTAGTAAAATATTATAATTAATTATCGCACCTCTTATTTTTTTCTTGTACTCTTGATATTCACTGAATCATACAGATATAACATTCAGTTTTAATTGTTGCAAATCTTGAATTACACTCCGATTATCTTCGAAAAAAACTAAGTTTTCTAAATCACATTCAAGAAATTCGGTGATTTTTTCTATATCCTGTATCACATCAACCTTATTACTAAATAGGATTTTTCTAAATGCCTTACAAATTTTGTAGTATTCTAAAATTGCTAATGCTCTAGGCTCATCTGAGCTTGTCCATAACATACAAATTTCAACATCTTGAGCTTTCAATACCTGTAGTAACGATATATTTGGTATTGTACTCTTCAAATTATTCATAAAGTATCCTTGCTTTAATTCTATTATTTCATTTTTCTGTGCATTATTCAGGTCCGGAAATTTGTTAAAAACAACATCTCGTGTAATCCTTTTACAATTATTAATTGGTGCGAACCCCTGCAGATTTAACGCATAATTGTAAGAAACATTATTTAATGAATCTGTATATATCAGAGTATTGTCTAAATCAAATACATATCTCTTAATACTTATCATAGTAGTGTCATTTGTTCGCCAATATTAGAATACGCTTTTGAAGACAAATTTGGATTATCAATCAATTTAATATGATCGATTGAACTTGAAATCAAAATTTTAACTTTATCTATCCCTTTGCTATTGACTAAATCCTTATTTAGGCCAAACCGCTTATCGTTCTCATCCATCTTACTATTATACATTGCATATCTTTCAATTTCATACTTCCTTGCGGCCTCCATTGCATGACGCGAACCACTATCTCCTTCTCCTTTTCTATAGCTAGCTATCAAAATAATTGCCTTCGAAAACATCGCTTGCAATCGGTCTCTTTCAATAAATCGATTAATTGCCTCGTATTTTGAAGCAGCCTCCTTATAATATTCAGAAATCAATAGTCCGCCTTTTTTAACTACCACTTCAGCAAAATCACGATTTTCAGCAGGATATATTTTGCCTAATTGTGATGGCAAAATTGCAATCGTCTTACCGTTTGTTTCTAAACAAGTTTTATGCGCAATTGTATCACAGCCTATTGCCAATCCACTTACTATTACAAGTTCGTTTTTAACAAGTCTTTCAACTACATCTGCTTCTCTTTTAATAATATCCTCATCTGGGTCGAGAAGACCAATTACTGCTATATTCTTATTTAAATCACTAAGTAATGACAAATTGCCCCTGTAAAATAATAAATACGGTTTGTCTCCATTATTTTTAACTTTTCCGTTGATAACTGGGAAATCATCATCATAAGAACAAATAATTCCTTCTTCCCTATCTGACGAATCAAGTTCACCAGATATTTTTTCTGATGTCTTAATAACTCTGTCATCATTCAAGACTTCTTTATCAAACTTCTCTCTATCTGCAAAATTGCCCCAAAACTGAGCGTTTGTTTTTATTATCCCGCACTCTTTTGCAGCTAGTACCTTTAATGCAATATCTGAATACTTCATTAGCTCCTCCTAGCGTACCCAATTGAATAAAATATTATTTTTTTCGCACCATTATCAAGTAATGCTTGGATACAATCTTGATCGATATTAACATTTCTTGTATATATATCATCAATAAGTATAATGTTTTGATTCCTTATTCTATTTGTGTCTATATCACAGGTGGCAACCGTTATTCCTGGACATGGTTCATCTCCATCATTAGGAATATTAACTGCATTACGCAAGTGGGTTGTAAGAGTGTTTACTACTCTTATAATGCAATCAGTTCCATCAATAACTCCTCGAATATCATTAGCCGCAATTTTTATTGCGTCTCTTAGCATTAGCTGAGAATTAGAATATGTTCCCAGCGCCTTCGCTCTAGGCACACAAACACACATACAATTTGACAAGCTTTCTATTTTAATAATATCTGGAATATCTTCCATCAAAATTTCTATAACTTTGTCCCTTGCTATAATTAAATTTCTATGTGGTTCTGTGTTAAAAGTATTTTTCAGAGTATTTAGAAAACCAGGATTATCTGGTTGTCCATACCCAGTATAAAATTGATGATAATATCCAGTAATATCTTTTTTTAAACAGATATTGTTTTCAATAATAAATCTATCCATTACGAACCCCCCCACTTGTTTATATTTGTATTTGTATTTTCTAAATTCGAAATGAAACTTTCCTATAAAAATCAACTGGATGTCACGAAAAATTCAATATTCACTTGAATATTTTACCACATTTCTCATCATTCTTCAATCATTTTCGATAAATTATTGTTTTTATTTTGCTTATAAGGATAATTAAACCTTGTAAATTATCCACAGGGCACAGAATAAATTTTTATAAGTAATAATAACTTTTTCTGAAGATCGCTCCAGATTTCTTATAGTAATTGTCTCTTCACACAAATCTATTTATCACCAATAACACTTTTAAAGTTCCCTCCCCTTTTTATATAGTTAGAAATCGTCATAGTTCTAAACTTACTCTTAAGTTGAAGTAGTATCAACCTCCTCTAAATTTAATTTATCTAGTGGTTTAAAATTTTTAATTTTATTACCACCACAATGAAATACTTTTAGTTTCTTTAGTTTTCCTACCGCCCTTATGCTCGTTATTAAGTTATTACTAATATATAGCTTTTCTAGCTCAAAGTGATTATGAAGCACCGAAATATCTTTCACAAGATTACCGTCTATAAGGAGTTCCTTTAAATTTATCAATTGTTCAAGTTCATTTATATTTGTAATTTTACAGTCACAAAATCCTAATTTTTTCATATTTTGAAGTTGATCTATTCCACTTATATCTTTTATGTCATTTTCAAATATATATAACTGTTCTAATTGTTTAAGATTATATATAGGTGTTATATCTTCAATATTATTTTTAAGTATTACTATTTGCCTTAAATTAACTAAATCTTTAAGTGGTGATACATCTTTTAAGTTGTTTTTTTGTATAAATATTGAATTAAGATTTTTTAATGCCTGTACACCTTCTAAACTCGTTATTCCCTTTTGTTCTATCTGCAAACTAGTTAATCCTAACACATCCCATGTATATATAGGTTGATTACAATTCCCAATTCCTTTTCTCACAACCTTTTCAACTTCAAAGTCTTCAAATTTTATTAAATTTTCTTCTAATCTGTTCTTTTCATTACATCTTCCAGCCTTTTGCATTTCTCCCGCCATTAAATAATAATTTGCCGCTTTATCATAATCCTCTAATTTATGTTCATAAACTTCCGCTGCTTTTTCTAATTCCCCAGCCCTCTCATATCTAATTGCTGCTTCATTATATTTTTTTATAGAAACACAAGAAACTGCACTTTTGCTCCAATCATTTATGCTATCAAAATACTTAGTTTCATAAAAATGATATATATTCATATCTTTTCTTCCATAGATTTTAGAACCGTATAACCTTGCTGCCGTTCTATAAAGACCAGCATTATCATAACACCTTGCAGCCTCATCTATCCTCTCTATATCTACATATATCTGCGCTGCATTTTCTAGATTTCCACTTTCTATTTCTATTAAAGCATTACATTCTTTCTTAATCAATGTGCCTTCATTAATAAGTTTCTCATCTACTATTCTTTCAAAACATTGAATTGCTTGTCTATAAAGTTTCTTACTTAAAAGCTTTTTACCTTGATTAAACCACTCTATATCATCACACTTGCTATTTGCATATAATTTTATTTCACCTATTTCTTTAACTATCTTCAATTTATTATTTATATCATCTTGCTTCCATAATTGCGGGATTTTTTTACCCTCATAAATAATACAATTTTTCATAGCTCTTGTTATTGCAACATATAATAAAGTTGTTTCATATCTTATGAATTTCTTATAAATATTATTAATTGAAATTCCACTGTTTTCTCTTCTTAGAATTTTCTCCCAACTTTTATCAGCCTCTAATTTATCACAAACTAACTCCCACAAAACAACCATCTGAAATTCAAGGCCTTTTGACTCTTCTATTGTAAATATCAAAGGACTATTTTTATATTTACTTTCAAAATATTCTTTTAGCTCCTGCTGCTTTAGTATACTCTTCACTAAAATAGCTTGGGTAGGTCCCATAGTATATAAGCTTTCCATCAAACTTTTTTCTTCAATATCGCTACAAATCAAAGGCATATCACCATCGAATACGCCTTGTTTAGATTTAACCGAATATTTTAATTCATTTAAGTCCTCTTGGAGGGAGTTTATACTATTAGCCAACCTAACTATATTTCCTACACTTCTAAAATTCTGTTCTAGTTTGTAGAGTTTGGGTTTTGAATTATGTAATTGATTATAAAATGTATTTTTAACATTTTCCCATCTAAAACCACTATGATTAACTATTTGATGGTCATCGCCAACTAATATAAGCCTTTCTTCTTTATATTGAGCTAACGAAAATAACATTATCAAATGTAAAGCTGTGAGGTCTTGAACTTCATCACACGCAACCATATAATATGGCTTTGTATTTATATCTACACTTAAATATTTATTTATCATATCTAATTCATCGACCATATAATTATCTTTCAAATAATTTTCATACCATAAAAATATGTTATATGCTTCCTTCCTACAGTTATAAAAGTTTGGAGCTTCCTCAGAAGAAATCGCAACATATTCATTTAAAGTAATTTTTACTTTATACCTATTACCGCTACCTTTCCATACTGCTCTAATTTCCTCCCAAACCATATGCGGAGTAAATTTTTTTTGCAAGTTATTGCCTCTAGCGTATTTTATGTATTCAAATATAAATCTATCTTGAGTCATTATAGCCTGTATTTCATCTTCCTTATTCTTAGCAAGAAAATTTTCGAAAGTAGTAAACTTTGTATTTTTCAAATAATTTTCTTCATCATCCAAGCCTCTCACTAACCTCACAAATAATTCCTTAGCATCCCTGCAAAGCTGCTCACTATAAGTTATATATATCTTTTGTTCGGTTGGCTTAGATATAAATTTATAGATTAGCACTGTAGTTTTACCACTACCAGCAGTTCCTGCAATGAGCATTGGTAATGGTTTAATCATAAGTTCATACTGTTCCTGTGAAAGCTTCAACTGAAAATCTATTATTTCATCTTTGGTTAACTCTTTTTTATTAATAACTCTTATTAAATCTTCCTCATTCATTAAATAAAACTTGGAATTATTTAAATACGTATAAATCTCATACTGATTAGAGTAGTATTTTGATTCATGTTCAATAATTTTTTCAATATTTTCATCTGTACATTGTTCAACCTCATATAATTCTTGAGTATAATCATTTCCTAAAATACTTTTTGCAACACGTATTACCTTATCATGCTCTAATCCTAAGTGATAGATATAGATTAATGCTTTATTAGAACTACTATTCTCAGCCTTTGGCATTATAGAAAATAACATACGCCTTGCTTTATCAATTCTAGCTTCATATATACATTTCTTCTTATTAATAGCATGTAGTTTTTTTACTCTTGTTCCTCCACCCCATAACCCCTTCATTAATAAATCCATTCTTTCATGTAGCTTATATACTTCCTCATTTGATTTTCTTCGCATCTCATCTCTTGCATCTTCTGAAAGACATATTTCAAACATTTTTTCCTCCTACCACGAATAGTATTTTGCTTAATTACTAGAGTATAAACTACATATCACTGTTTAAATATGTATACTCCGGTCATACCATTTGACACGTTTTCTTTTGCTTCTGACACCATATTTGTACACTTGTCCATATTTTCTTTGCTTAGTCCCTCTACCATTTTCAAATTGTATTTTTGTAATAATTCTACATTTTCTTTGCTTAAATTTCGGGAATAAACTCCTGAAGTAGCTCCAAATGAACCTATTGTTGTTTTATATAACCCACTATTGATCCATTCCATTATTTTATTAGACATCACTATATCATCATGTAATATATCGTATTGTTTTACATATTGCCCATTTATCTCTATTAAATCATAATCTATTTTTAGCCTCTCTAATATTCTTAATATAAAATCTACTTCTTGAAATCTACAGTACGAAGGGTCATTATATCCTATTGAATTAAATTGCAAATTTTTAGTATCTTTTCCCCATTTTTTACTATTGCTACACTATATTCCTTCGTACATTTTGTCAATGTTTCACCTGCAAATAATATGCTAATATTTAATAATTTCATATACCATTACCTCTATTCATATTTTATATATTTATTAATTATTCTTTATAATTAACTCTAAGTATTAACTCTAAGTTTTTATATACTTGCGCTTTAATAGATTGTCTGTTGATTTTCTTGTTATTTAATCATTAATTAATTGTTTTAATATCAGTAAATTAATTACAAATCGTATTTTACTGTATAGAACCGTTATAAAGAAAAACTAATATTTATGCATTAAATAATCCATAAATACCAGTTACCGGTCAGTTGCTTTAAGACATTTGGAGGTTAAATGAACAAGCTATCTCTACTTTTCATGATCCCCTATTTACAATTTGGGAATGAAATTAAATATTAAATAATATAATAACCCCTGTAATACCACAAAAAATAGATAAAGCCTTATGGTCCCAAACAAATTCTATGATCCTTTTCGCTTTAGTAATATTCAAAAATATATTACCCCACATAATAAATTCATCTACGTATGGGATAGGATCCGGCAAAAATATATTTATAATAGCTAGGACGATTTTTGTTTTTAATGGAGCTGCTAGGAAAAATAATAGAACTATTATTGCAATTATAATCATAATTTACTCTCTTTCACTATATATAATTTAAGCTAAAAACAAAGTAATTTTAAACATATAATAATATATACTTTTACAATTATTAATATATAGCATTAGTTGTATATTATAGTATTATAATTATACATAAAAATATATAATATTACCATATATTTCACAAATTTATTCATTCTACTATTTTTATTAATTTATTTCTTTTATTTACAAATATAAATAGTCAATTTCAAAAACATAGATTGTATTTTACCCCAATTAATGCCATAATAACATATAAAATGCATATAGGGGGATACAGAAATGACTAATAATATTCAGGACTCAAGCAATTCATTTGAAGTTGCATTATCAACTGCCTTAAAACTACCAGGTGTCAAAGTTAATCGGAGAGAATTTCTATTAAAGACATTTGATAGCTATTCAAATAATGTTGCAATTGACATTATAGATATATTAGAAAAAGGACCGGTTGAAGTAGGCGTAAGTATCAAGACATTAAACAAAATGGCATCAGATTTAATTCAAAAACGAACACTTCAAAGCACAGGTGTATCTTTCGCAGCAGGTCTACCTGGAGGCTTTGCTATGGCAGCTACTATACCAGCTGACACTCTACAATTTTTCGGAGTAACATTGAGAGTGGCTCAAGAATTAGCTTATATCTATGGCTATAAAGATATGTGGGATAATGAAGATTTAGATATTGAAAAGGTTAAAGGAGAACTAACTTTATTTTTAGGTGTTATGTTTGGAGTGGGAGGATCAGCATCTGCAGTTAAGGTACTTTCATCAAGTATTTCAAAACAGCTTTTGAAAAAGTTACCTCAAAAGGCACTAACTAAAACAATTTATTATCCAATCATCAAGAAAACTGCAGCTCTTATTGGAGTAAAGATAACCAAGCAGACTTTTGCTAAAGGTGTTTCAAAAGTCATTCCAGTATTAGGTGGCATAATATCCGGTGGTCTTACATATGCATCTATGAAACCTATGGGAAATCGCTTAAGAGATACCCTAGCAGAATCTATTGATTATACTGAAGAAGAGGCTAAGCGCGATATAGAAAGCATGTTTAATTCGGTAAATGTACCTTTTACAGAAGTAGCTTCTGACACTGAAGATAAATCTACACAGAATAATGATAATTCTAACAACACAACTCCTTCATTTAGTGTTGCTGATGAGTTACTTAAATTTAAGAATTTATTAGATATTGGTGTTATTACGCAAGAAGAATTTGATTTAAAAAAGAAACAACTGTTATATGGAGATAACTAAACGTATAAGATTTAATACATAAAGATACATATTAACTAATTTAACAAGTTTTCTTGTAAAGATGTGATTTTTGTTGAGACTTCACATTTAACCCTAGTTATCTGTACTTTGCATCAAATAGAAGGAGATACAGAACAGTTGAATAACTATGCTCTGAAAGCTGTCTTAGATTACAAGGTTAGTTATACTTAAAAAGGAAAATCTATGCCAATATTAAATTAGCATAGATCTTCCTTTATCTTGATAAAACTATTTAAGATGGTATTTGGCCTCTAAATAAATAACTTTCTAACTGTTTCATATTATCATCTATAGATTTTACATGCTCGTCAATGAGCTGTTGAAGGGAAACAGTAGATATTCGTCCTAAATATATGTGGCTGTTATGATTAATAATATGGCAAACCTCCATAAAATCACTATCTAAACTAGGATGAATAGATGCCGCTGCTCCTACATACAATTGCGCTTTCTCATATTTTTTCATTGCAAATAAGGCTTGTGCTGTGTTAAGTAAACAACCTGCATATTGTTTTAACAATTGTAACCAATATACGTTAATTGGTTGGGGTATATGGTCCCAGTTGGTTTTCGTAAACTCACCAAACAAGGTCAAGACATTTTCAAATATTATAAGTGCTTTCTCATATTCTTTTTTATTATAATATTTTATTGTAGTTTCTTGCAATATACGTTGTACCTTATAACAGTCTAAAAAATTATCCGTATCTATAATATCCCCCAAATCATATAACTCAAAATTATTATTTTGTGGGGCATTAACCTCACTTTTATCTTTGAATCTTTAATCTCTGTATTAAAATTTTCATAAGTTTTAATTTAGGCGGCGCTTTTATTATTTTTTAATACTATGGCATCTCTGCAGGCATGCACAGTTTTTATAATCTCTTCGTTACGTTCCTATGCCACCATAACTATTCTGATACTCAATAGATGCATCTACCTTATACTTTGCGTCAAATACAAACTCATAAGCTCTATCACTACCACTTTTATCTATTAATAATATATTGTCAGGTTTTTGCGTGTTTTAATAGAGTTATAACTAATCTTATTAGAGGTAGTACCTCTATAATTACTTTCATATGAGTATTTCTATAGCAACCCACTTGTTGTAGTTTTACTTCTCATAAATTTTCCAACCCTCTAATTACTTTTGTACGGCTTAGATTACTAAGCATTATCTCTTGGTTTAGTCCCTGGAAAATAACAAGAATGATTTGATTTCTATTATATTTTCAGTAAACATATATGACCTTGTACGGTAGTTTTGCAGTAGAATTCTTAATTTAATCACGAAAACTTTTTAACTATAGTAATTTTGTAACTAGATATGAAATCTGTAATTAGCTTAGTTCATTGATATATAACGATTTATCTTTAATTTAATTAAAGCATTACAAATTTATCATAGGAGTATATATACTTTATTATAGTTTTAAATTTAATTCTCACTTATACAAGGATATTTTTATACTTCTATTAATAGACTTTTGTTTTTTTGTAATATATATTATATTTATCTTCTAAGGTATATATCTTTTGGTTTGTGAGAATTACAAACTGGGTAATAAAATGTAAATTCCTCTCCACTTTCATTTGTACATACCCTTAAAATTGATATAATATATTTTCTTAGTATCTCATCCTTAATAATCACGTTCTAATTTTACTTTATTATTAAAAATGCTCATAAAAGACTTATTAGCTTGTCTTAACAGATAAGTTAATAAGTCTTATTACAGAATCATATTTTTCTCTAACAGAGTATAGTACTTCTATAAAGTTATATTCTATGAATTACTATGCTATTTAATATCCATTCATATGTTTTGAGACTGAAAATCAAACTCTTTGAATATATTTCCTGCAGTTTCAGTCGACGGCCTTTTAGCCTTCTCTAATTTTTCTAATGGGTTTTCATCATTTCACTTTTCTATATAACTTTATCTATCATAAATAAATTAAATGTACTATTTCCACTTAGATTCCAAGTATATTCCTTTTTTCAGGTGGCTGCCCAGACCACATAGGAGGCAACTGGAAGTTAGGTCAATGCTAAGAATACCCAATAATCCTATGCTGCAATAATTCTTTCAATTTGAGTTTGCGGAGAAATATCTCCATATCCTACAGTTGATATGGTAGTGGTCATTTATGTTTGCTAATTCTTTTCTACATATTTCTTTGATTCCACCTTTTAAGATTGTTTTCCCATCATCCCATTTTCAAATTACTTAATTAAATCAGTTTCATAAAATTTATCAACAAAGAAAAACCTATGATTAACTTCTATGTTGTAACCAAATTCTATATAGGCTTCCTTAATTAATAGGATTAGACTATTGTTTTGTTCATCTGTTGGTTTTCCGATTTAAATTGAATGAACCTTTAATACATTATAAAATGTATAGATATTTGAAATAAAACTATATGATCATTGACAGACTGAACGAAAACTATCAATATTTGTACATTTGTGGATATTATAATGAGATAAGATTTTGAAAAATACAAAAATAAGCCATAATTAATATAACCCCCAATTTTGATATTAAAAGAATAACAACCAAAGTAATGGGTTATATCTGATTTCATAAAAAAACACCAATGCTAAGAGGCTTTCTGACTAACTTGAGTATTTTCTCATATGAGCTATTTTTTTACATATGTAATAATAAATGAATCTTCTTTTTCATTGAATTTTACGAGTAAATTAGAAATTAGTTCTTTATTTCGCTTTTTATCTTCTTGTTGTAACTCATTAATAAGCCTATTTTCAATTATAATCTTTTGCTCGTTAATAACTTTTCCTTCTTCAGCAGGTGTGAAATTATTCCAAGTACCTTCTTTACCTTCCCAGTCACCTTTTCTGTTGATTTCATGTTCTAGAACAGAAGGCTCTGATAAGACAATTGAGAATATATTTGATTCCTTCTTAACTGATTTAATTTTGCAGCCAACTTTAATTTTCCCCATAAACTTTGCGTATTTTATTGATGGATTTAAACCAACGACCCATGTTTTTCTTCTAGTAATATAATCTTCATAATCATATTCAACGCTACAAACATATATAGAATCCTCAATCATTTTTAAAATATTAACATTGGTTTTTTGTGTTTGTTCTAATGCATCACTTTTAACACTTTTAAATAATGAATCTATTTTATATCCAAATACACAAATAGCTAAAACTAAAACTACTATTAAAATTTTTCGCTTCATTATTTTCTCTCCCCCTCTAATGTAATAGATGAGATTTTTAATCCTAATGCTTCTATAATAGGCTTTAATTTTACTTCCAAATTATCAAAAGCCATTTTTTCATATTCTATTTTATTTTTATCAAGTTCCTTATTTATAAAGATTTTTGCTATGTCTTCAATTTCACCAATTTTAAAGTCATATCCTGGAGTAACAATGCTATTGCTTGAAGTAAGAATTTCAACTCCAGGATAATCTTCTGGTGCCATATCTTTAATATACTTGGTGTCAGTATATAAATTTGTCTTGATTTCAGGTTTTTTAATCTCAATGTTAACAGTACCATTACTATTTTGTATAACTTTATAATTATTTAAATCAAAAAAGACGTTTACATCGTATCGGATAATAAGCTCTGCATCTCGTGTATCATCTTTATAATGATAGAAATCTGCCTTGTTTATTTTCAATACACGCAATTCATTTATTGGTTTATATTGTCCAAGGGCATATACTGAAGTCTGGTTCTGTGGTAAGGCGTTGACAAGTATATTTGCTGCATTTTCTTTATATTTATAGGCATAAAAGCATATACTTCCAGTTATTGCACACACAATCATAAGAACAATTAAAATATTGTTTAGTATTTTTGATTCAATTTTTCTACCAATTTTACCTTTACGTTCTCTTTTCGGAAAAAACATTGTAGCCTTAAAAGAAGAAGTTGCAGTCGCAGCTACCTCCTCCCTTGCCAAACATACCTCGCATTCTACATTTTTGTTTTTAGGTATACCACACTTATTACATATTTCCCCCATTTTATCCATTACATTATCTCCTTTATATCTAAACTCAACGTTTTCCTATGTTATTATAATCATCAGTAATTCCAGACCTTTTATTAATTTCTATTTATTTACTATACTCCTGCTTAATTGTAACTCTTCAATTACACTACATGTATTATAATTTCCAAACACATTTTCAATTAGAGCATATATCACATAGCTTATTTGTACACAAATGTAAAAATAATTACTGTAGGTGTATTGTAGAAGAAGGAACGACTGAGTTTGCTACCAATTAATTTTTCTATATGGATATAATGTAAACACTTTTAAGTTTTATGAATTTCAATTCGTCTTCCAGACCCCATCGGAGGTGGTTGGAAGTTAACTTTTTGCTAATATATTTTATATTATACATAAAAGTACAGCATTTTACCATATTTTTAATAATATTATTTTTTATCCCTTAAATGTAATTTATAATTAGCATAACCTTTATTTGTAGACATAAATCAGCAGTAATTTCATAAGTATTGAGTGTACTTACAACATAATTCAAGTTATTTCTTCCCTCTCTTACTAACATACATCCCCTCATCTGCTAACCTTATTAAATCACTAGCTGACATTTTATTATTGGAGTTGTATTCAGAAAAACCACAGCTGAGACCTATACAATAATTACTAAAATTATTCCCCTTCAATTCATCAACCTTCCTACATATTCTTGAACAAATTGTCTTTGCCTCCTCTATTGTAGTGTTTGGAAAGATAATTACAAATTCGTCACCACCTATTCTAAATACAGTGTCGACTTTTCTTATATTCAATCTGAGAATATTGCCAATATTCTTTAGTAACTCGTCCCCCTGATTATGACCAAAAGAATCGTTTATTTTTTTGAAATCATCAATATCGGCGAAACATATTATAAAATTTTCCCTTTGCCTAGCTGCTTCATATAGTGTTGTCTCTAAAATATTAAGCCCAGCTCTTCTGTTTAATACTCCAGTGACGTTATCCATACATGCCTGATAGTTCAGCTCAATTTTCATTAATTTAAGTTCCTGTATAAGCTTATCTTTTTCCTCTATTATTTCTATAAGTCTTTCCTTCCCAACTTCCTTGTAGTTCATAATCTTTCGCTCCCCCACATTGATCTCTAAAGAATTAACAATACACTTCTATCTAATAATATAATTGTACAACTCAGCAGCTATTAAAAATTTCCTTCCCCAAATATTTTATTTAAATAAGATACTCTCATAAAAAATATGCAAAAATAAACTCCACATCAACAGATGCAGAGCTTTGTTCTTTTATTTAGATTTTCATGGATTGATGATGGGTTTTATTGTTTAATGAAAATTTATTTATGTACCATAAACCTTATTCATATCTCTTATACTGTCTATAATTTCTTCCCTAAACTTTACTGGTTCTATAATTTCTGCATCAGCACCAAAGCCCATAATCCATAGTTTTATGCCATATGTACCATTACAAATAAACTCATCTCTTGCCTTGTAAATTGTATGAATTTATAATCTCTTGATTAAATTCATATATTGGCCAGTAGTTCGAAACCTCAAATCCTGTATCGTCTTCTTCATCTTCAAAAACAATAACTTTGTACAATCCACTACCCAGGGTAGCTCTAACTTCGAATTTACCAATATTAACTGACATTTTCTCTACTAGAATAGAATTTGTTTCTAATAGGATTACATCAACATAATAATTAGCCTTTCCAATAATATTTAGTTCTCCAACTATATTTTCAGAATCGAAGTCATATTTTAGAATATGACTCACTACAACACTTCTAGTAATTATTCTTGCAAATTCCGTTCTATGTTTTGGTAAATCAATAAAAACGCTTCTTGCAACTTTTTCTCTCCCAAACCATGATTTAAAACGAGTTGTGTCACATTCAAACGTATCCTGCAGTATAATCCTTTTTATTTCTTCTAACTAATACTAATTTTTCACTATTCTTAGTTTGCTGGACACTTTCATATTTTAATTGCATAAGTAATAAATCAAGATTTATATCCTCCAAAGGAGGATTCTCTTCCTGTCGTATACGAGCATGAAGGTTATCTAAAAAATCTATATCTTTCTGTGTTATATCAATACTACTTAATTCTTTCATTTTATTTCTAACTTCATCAAACTGCAACTCTCTCGACATATCTGCAAAATTACCTTCATAAGCCATCAACTAAAACCCACCTCATCTTTTTAAATATAAGCTATCAAAAAATTAATTAATCAATGTATCTGTCCATTTACTTTTTTAAACTCAAGATTAAGTATATAATTAATTCCATATATTAAAATTCGACTTCAATCTAATCAAAAAAATGACCAATACAATCTTATACATTATAAATTCTACTAAAAACAATTTAATCCTGCTATTATTGGTAAATAGATAAAAAATATACCCCAAAGCAAAACCATCATGGCCATGCTGAAATAACAATTATAAATTTATTAATTCCACCTATGTTATAATAAACCCATTCTATCACCCCAAGGAGGCACCCCTATGAAAATCTACAACAAACTAGTCCGTGACAAAATCCCTGAAATTATTGGTGCTACTGGTAAACGCTTTGATGTGCACTTTGCTAAAAAAGAAGAGCTACTCCCCTTACTTGAAACTAAATTAAATGAAGAGGTATCTGAGTATCTAGAAGATAAAAACTTAGAAGAACTTGCTGACGTTATGGAAGTTTTAATTGGACTTGCAAGTTCTCTTGGATACTCTGAGGAAGATTTATTCAACAAGAGAAACCAAAAGAAAGAAGAGCGAGGCGGCTTTAAAAAAGGCATAGTACTTGAACAAGTTTATGAATAGCTAAAACCCTCCATAGTTTTCTATGAAGGGTTCTGTTTTCATATTTATTTTTCTAATTTCTCCAGTCTTTCTTTATAAAATCGTCTAGTCCTATAATCAATAATATCTTTAAAGTGGGCTATAAACACAGGGTTTTTAATGAATTCAACTAACTCATCATTTAAACAAAAATATGATTTACCTCTATAAAAGAAATCTTCTGCTGAATTTAGAAATGCTTTTATTGGATTTTCTGAAATTCTTACATAATCCTTTTTATTAAAGTCCTTATATTTTTTAGTTGAATCATGTCTCAAAAGGTCCACTGCATTAGAGGGTTTAGCATAAAAGTTTTTAAAACTTAGAAAAATCATTTCTTCATCTATTTTTAATTTTATATTCCCACTATTATAAAAAGCTAAGAGTAATGGCATTTTATAAGTCTTGGTCATTGAGGTTTTTTCAATATTATTTAAGAATTCATGAGCCTTTGTGTTTAAAAATAGTTTCTCTTCATCTGAAATCTCATTTATCTTATTTAGAAATCCTAAATAATCATTAAAAATATTTAGTTTTCCTCTAGATCTAATTACATTGTATAGGTCATCATCCAAATAAGTATACATTTCAAGCCTACTTGGTCTAGCTTTTAAGTCTTCTTTTATTCTATTAAATTCATCCACCAGTAAATCAAATATCTTCTTTTGCTGCTGCATCATCTTCTTGAATATATCAATAACTCCAAGATCAAAATCCACTATACAATCATCTGGATATTCTTCCTCTGTAGGTAATTTACCTTTTTTAGACTTCTCCTGTGTATCCTTAAAATTGCCACTTAAAAAATATGGAATCAAGTTAGCCTTTTTATAGTTCCCTATAAAGTCTAGAATATTAACATACTTCTTGTCCTTATACTTTCTTAACCCTCTTCCAAGTTGTTGAAGAAAAATAGTTGGAGATTCTGTGGGTCTTAAAAATAAAATCATATCTATTTCAGGAATATCTAATCCCTCATTAAACATATCCACAGAAAATATAATGTTTAGTTCTCCCTCTTTTAACTTATCTACCGCTTCACGTCTATCCATAGAGAACTCTGACTGCTCCCCACTTACTACTGTGCAAGCCTTTATTCCATTTTCATTGAAATATTTGCTCATATACTCTGCATGTCGTTTGCTGGCACAGAACCCTAAAGCTCTTTTACTATTATATTTTTTATAATGTTTTAGAATTAAATCAGCACGTTTATTAATCATTAATGCTTTTTCTAATTCTTCCTCATCATATCTACCATTTCTAAATGATATCTCTTCATAATTTGTATCGTCAAAAAATCCATAAAATCTAAATGGAACAAGCCACCCTTTATCTATGGCACCTTTAAGTCTTACTTCATAAACAACATTATAATCACAAAGAGCAAATACATCTTTGTTGTCCATTCGCTCTGGAGTTGCAGTAAGTCCTAAAAGAAACTTTGGAGTAAAATATTCTAATATGTTTCCATAATTACCTGCAGCTGCATGATGAAATTCATCTATTATAATATAATCAAACTCATCCTTTTTAAAATATTCCTCACACAGATACTTTTTTTGTCCCAGAGTTTGAACCGTAGCAAATACTACATCGCAATTAGTTTCTTTATTTTTGCCACTAAAAAATCCAATCTTAATGTTAGGCTTAATATTTCTAAATGATGTTTCTGCTTGATTTAATATTTCTTCTCTATGGGCTACAAATAAAATCTTATTAAATTCCAACGAATCAAAAGCTGCTAAATAAGTTTTACCTATACCTGTTGCTGCAACCACTAATCCTTTATCTAAGCCCTCTTCTCTACATTTCTTCAGCTCGTATAGGGCTTCAATCTGTGCTCCTCTAGGCTCATACATTGGGATAACCTTACCAAACTCTTCTTTGCCATCTTCTGGTGTTTCGAAAGCATTAAATATTTTAGGTCTTTTCCACACTGATGAATAACGCCTCATCTCATCATCATCAATAATTATAGAATGATTCAAAAATAAGTCTTCGAAGACATTTTTAAAATGTGTAAAATCCTCTAAGTTTTTATTCTTATTTAATCTATAATTCCATTCAATGCCACTAGTTAATGCTGAATTAGACATATTAGAAGATCCTATAAAAACATCTCCATCTCCTTCATACTCAAATATGTATGACTTAGGATGAAATGATTTATTAGCAATATTATAAAACCTTAAATCTACTTTATCTCCTAGAGCATCCTTTACTAAATATAAAGCTTGAGGTTGAGTGATATTAAGATAGTTTCCTGTTAAAATTCTTATTCTTACGCCACTTACCGCAACCTGTATTAAATCATTAATAAGCAGTTTTACTCCTGACTCCATTAGAAACCCTACTATAATATCTATTGTCTTTGCCCTTTTTAATGATGCTTTTAATTTGGGAAGTAAATAATCCTTGTCTCCCGTAGAGCAGTTTGAATCATAATCTAGAGTGGCCTCTTTAAATGCTAAAGAATCACTTGTTATTATTCCTTTATTAATAATATCTACGTCAACCAATATTCCCAACACCTTTCATAAATACCAAATGAACATTAGGATTACCCTTTAGCGCTAGCAATGATACCTCTGCAAAAACACTATTTGGAATAATGTCACTTACTAATAATTTAACCTCACCTTGAGCTTGCTGTGCAAACCTTTTTTCTAGCTCTTCCCAAATCTCGTGGGCTTGTTCATGATTAATAACTCCACCAGGTTTAAACAGATTTTCATTTTCCATCTGTCTTCCACCTATAGTAGATTCAAGTGATCCCGCCACCGCCGCAACTGAGCTATCATTATAATCTGGTATAAAACCTGTAGGACTTATGTTCCACTGGAGTTTTCTATTCCAAGGAATTAATTTTATATAACTGATTATTTCTTTGTAACTGTTTTTTGCCCAATCGGGAGCACAGTTCTTCCACGATTCTTCATCCGGTAGATATACCAAATCAGCAGTACCTACCATGGGTTCTATACCAAATATAATAGCTTTATCTCCCTGCGTATACTTAATAAATCTCCATCCCATAACTGCTTTTTTATCTTTTCCTTTGAAAATTCTATTAAACAATCCCATATGAACCACTCCATCCTCTAAATCTTTTTTTATTTCTTTTAACGTTTGTTAATTCCCTCCGTCATACCATCCATATTTATAGTCTTCATAATTATAAGAAAATTCTTCTTCATACTCAATTATTCTATTTACACTACCAAATCTACGTGCCTCGGCAAAGCCATCAATTATTCTAATGTCTCCTTCTTTTGCACCCAAGGTTTGGTTACTTCCTATGGATAATAACACTGACTTAATAAGTTTTAATCCCAACCTATGCATGTCTGCTTTTTTAAAATATCACTCATGCCTACCAACTTTACTAATTTGTACCAATTATATCATATATCTTATTTTATTTTCACGGCTCTAAAAAGTCCTATTCAATAGTATTTATATTCTTAAGAGATTATGGCTACTATAAAAATGAATCATGGCAGTAGATATAAAGAGGGATTCTTTAATATTGGAGAAATGGGAAAGTGGAATTAATATTTGAATTGAACCCAAATAAAAAATCATCTAAAATTTAAATGATTTTTTAGTATTATTATAAGATATATTATTTCACTTCAAAATTTGTTATACTTAGTTGAATTAAAATACTATAAGATTTGATGGAATAGATAAAAATCAGACAATATATTTTTATAAAGGAGACAAATTATGTACTCATCACAATACTTTATTGACACATTAAATATGGAACCTCATCCTGAAGGTGGTTTTTACAAAAGTAGCTTTGACTCTTGTGAAAACATTAGTTCAAATGAATTAAGAACAAAATTTGAGGGTGAAAGAATACTTTGGACTAGTATTTATTTTTTATTAAGAGATGGAGAAATTTCCAGTTTTCATAGATTGAAATCAGATGAAATGTGGTACTATCATGCCGGTTCTCCTCTTTCAATATATATGATAAGTCCAAAGGGAGAACTTATTACAAGGCAACTAGGTCTTAATATAAAAAATGGAGAAGTCCCACAATTCCTAGTACCTAAGAATTATATCTTCGGTTCTGCTATGAATAGCTCAGGTTACTCTCTTGTTGGCTGCAATGTATGCCCTGGATTTGACTTTAAAGACTTTGAAATATTTGAAAGACCAGTTCTTTTAAATGAGTACCCACAATATAAAGATATAATACTTAAGCTTACAAAATAGATATTGCTATGTATTAGTGTAAAATAAGCATACAGCATCTTTTACACATGAATACCGGCAACTGCAGTTTCATAGAAATTTTATGCTTTTTCATTCCATCAAAAATACTTTGTTTTAATGGATTGCTGACATATATCTGTTATATAAATTTGAGCATTCTTCAATGCATTCCAAATATAAATTTCTAATTCCTTCATTAAGAGATAATTTTATATAACTTTCATTCTCCAATATCGCTCTAATAGGTTTCATTTCATTATAATACCCATAATCGCTCTTTTGAGTTAAAAGTGTTTTATACTTTTCTAATATTATTTTATAACTAAGATCAATTAAGCGATATTCACATTTAGCTAATTCAAAGTTATAAAATCTACTTATTTCTTCAGAAAGGAAATCTCCACCATTTGTTTCATTAATCTTAAAAAAAGTTCTAGATGCCGGTGAAAAGTAACGATATTCATTTTCATAAACTTCTTTAGTAATACGCAATATATGCCAACCCATAACCTCATGATAACGAGTTCCTAATGCATATCCCTCACTTGAAATCATCTTTTGATTAAGTTTTAATAAATGATTAAAGATTGCAACATTTGTTTCTCTTTGTGCAATACTTGTCATTGAGCACCAACATATATAGTTATTATCTAGTCTCCCTAAAATACAACATTCCTTCTCTGGGCTAATATATATTTCAAAAGTAATATCTTTTTTATCTATTTCATAATTGGGTATTATATTATTTTTTTGGGTAACCAAATTATATTTTTCCATATTATTTATTGCATCTCCTCTACTTAATAAATCTCCATCCAATAATTGCTTTTTTATCTTTTCCTTTGAAAATCCAATTAAACAATCCCATATGAACCACTCCATCCTCTAAATATTTTTTTATTTCTTTTAACGTTTGTTAATATATATATAATTTTGGTTTCACGGCATTGTATATTTTAAAGGATTGTAGCTCTATAATATAGAATAAGATAATTAAGCAAGTATTTTGTGTCGTGCTCGTACTATTATGATGCAAATGACAGATATAAACTATGAATAGTGGGAGGGTATAGTATACGTTAAGCCTCTAAATATAAAGGAAAATAAAGTTGTTATAATCTTATCTAAAGTAGGCTTTGGAGGGAATATAGTTTTATTTATATGCTCTATATTAATTATTATTGGATTTGGTATTATACCTTAATTTATGGTAATTATGTTATAGTTAAATATATATTATATGACGAACTTGTAATTTATGTCGAACGTTTAATTGTTTGAAAAACATATAGTTAATCTTTATTTGAAACTGTGAACTTATGATTATTTATATATGGGAAAGGTGTAAAATATGAATTGGACAAAAACTCTTAAAATAATTTCAAATGCTGTTTATACTGTTGGTGTAGTTATTGTTTTATGTTTGGCAACCTTCAGCATTTTCGGGACGAGTGAACCTATTAACTCTACAGCTATGATTCCCTTCACTTGGAAAGAACAGGCTTTTATCTGGCTTGCTGTAGGAACCGTTCCCATGACTTTGGCTTGCATGGCGGTTTACAAATTTAATGCTATAAAGAGCAACACACACAAAAGGCGAAATTTTATTTTCATCTTTTTTCCAGGATTTATTTGCTCCGCTTGTGCACTGTTCTTGATTGGTGTGATAATTGTAGGTATGATAAATACTTTTCTATTTCAAGGGAAGTTGATTTGATTTTGTCGCTAATGAACATTATGTATAGACAAGTTATTTTGCATTCTCTATACATTCTTCATGGGTGAGTTTTGGAATAGTGCTAATTTGAAGTGCGGTAGTTTGCTATATGCAAAATGGTGTTAGATACACGGTTATTTATTAATTCTAATATCTACGAAGTCTACGAAGTCTACGAAGTTGTGACTCTTTAGTAAACTATGACGTCTTCTAGCTATTATTATTTATACTTTTGGAGGGATGATAAATGAGCTTAATGAAATGTAATCAATATTTAAGACATGTTGAATTATGTAGAGAACGAATACAATCATTCTCTGAATATCCATATTGCTTACCAGCTATAAAGGATTTATCCATATTGGAATTTCATGATAAAGTAACATTTATTGTAGGAGAAAATGGTACTGGTAAATCAACAATACTTGAAGGCATTGCGGTAGCATATGGTTTTAACCCAGAAGGTGGAACTAGAAATTTTAATTTTTCAACAAATGATACCCATTCAGATTTACATAAAAATCTTAAATTAGTTAAAGGAGTTAAAAGACCCAATGATGGTTTTTTCTTAAGAGCAGAAAGCTTCTATAATATGGCTACAAATATAGACAATACAGGTGCCTCTGGCTCATATGGAGGAATTTCCTTACATTCACAATCTCATGGGGAATCTTTTTTATCAGTTATTAGGAATAGATTTAGTGGACATGGTTTATATATTTTAGATGAACCAGAGGCTGCATTGTCACCCTCAAGACAAATGTCTTTGCTAGTTTTTATGGATGAATTAATAAAGCAAGGCTCCCAATTTATAATAGCTACTCATTCACCTATAATAATGGCTTATCCAGATTCAATAGTTTATGAATTAAATGATGGTATAAAAGAAGTTAATTACAAGGATACGCAGCATTATAAGATTACGAAAGCATTTCTTGAGAATCCTGAACGAATGCTAAAAACACTTTTGTTTGAAGAATAAATTAATTATTGGGGGTGTATTTTGGGTTATAAAAAGAATTGGTTATTAATTTCACTATTAGCTTTAGTTTTTATGATTACATCTTGTTCTAGTGGTCTAAATTTTAGCACAATTGCAGGACAATTCTCCAAAACAACTGATAAGATAGCCGTTGAATATAATAATAAATCAGCTAAGGACTTTTATGCTTCACTTGATTTTGATTTAACAGAAGGTAAAGTTGAGTGGGAAATTGTTAATTCTAAAAATGATCCTGTTTTTAAAGGTTATATACTTTATGAGAATGGGAAGACATATAGGGAACTAACTTATCCACTAAATTATATGAATGGTGATTTAAATAGCAAAGAAGAAGTTCTGAATGGTGTAGATGTAAATGGTAATAAAATACTAGACTTTGCTTATCTTCAATTTGATACAAGTATATCTGGTAAGTACAACCTTAAATTAAATCCAATAAATGCAGTGGGAACTTATAAATTGGTATGGAGTGATAAATTACCACGAAAATGATACATGGATTTAATTGGTATAAGTTTACAATATGCAAAAATTTTGCCTTCTTTTATATATATTCTTATTTATATATTGTTTTAGCTAAATTTGAAGAATGCTGAGTAGCTTCAAAATGCTTTCCATCTAAAGTAAATTTAACCCCATCAATCCAGTAACCTTTGTATTCTCTTTGAAGTATATTTTCTATAAGGGTATACTCAGTAATTTCCCCACCTACCGAACCTTGCATTCTTTCATTCCAATAGCTCTTATCCCCTCCTAAATTTATAACAGCTATCTTTTTATTGGTTACTGTTTCTATATCCTTTAACTCCAACGTTTCTCCATCAAAATACTTAGTTGATATGGTGCTAAGTATTTTCTTTATATTATCAGAAACCCCCAAACCTACTGTCTTAATCTCTTTTTCACTTATAACTTTATAATCAACATTTTTAGTTACTATCTTAAATATTCTCTCAGTTTTATCTGGTTTATCAATATTACTTTCTACTTTGTCTGTGGATTTTGCTTCTAAGGCTGTTTTCACCGGTTGCAAATATGCGTCAGCTCCTTCTCCAGTCATGTTTGAGTTAACATAGTACCTATATAAATTACCATCTTTATTATAACTAATTAATAAGTTTGAAAATGTTTCTGGTATATATGCCTTTACCTTAAGTGACATATTAGTATCAAAAGTTTTTTTACTATATAAATCCTCAATCACATCACACTTTATTCCATCATATTCAATATTTTGAATTTTAAAATCTGTTAGAACACTGTCTGTTGTCAAAATAAATGTTGCTGTAGGCGATTTAAACAAGGATAACTCCTCATTTTTTGTATATTTACTCAAATCGACTGCAGATACTTCATTTAACTTAATGCCAGTCTTCTTATCTACTGGTGTTTTTACATCCTGCTTATTCTTTTTTTCAGTGGTATCTACTTTATTAGAAATGGGTTTTTGTTCAGATACTGGTGTTGTTTTTCCACATGCCGTTAACAACATGCTCCCAATTAATAATAATTGTAAAATTCTTATTTTCATTATAATTCCCCCTTTCTGACTTCGGCGTTATTTTAAGATCGGAATTAAACTAAATATACTTAATCTATATACCCATACATACTTAACTATACCATAATTGCCATAATTAAACATATACATAATTATTAAAAAAGGTCTAATAGACTCAATCTGAAAGTAACTCAATTGGTATTGTGTTACTTTCAGAATAACAATAATACTCGCTTAATAAAGGAACCCCCTATATGATATAATGATATGGGTTCCTTGCGACGGAATATATGAAGATTCCCAATTAAAAATAGTGTTTAGACTATATATATCAATGTTTTATATTCGAAAGTGTAAATTATAATGAATCATACCTGGCACTTATAACAATAATATGTATAAGAATATGGAAATGTATTGGAGGGGTGTTGAACATGGAGAAGGTATTTGGATACATAAGAGTTTCAACTTCTACCCAAGTAGAAAATGGAATCGGACTAAAGACACAACAACAGCAGGAAATAGAAAAGTATTGTAAAGATAATAGCTTAGAGTTAGTGAAGATATTTAGTGATGAGGATGTAAGTTGGTACGAGTACAGACAGATTGGCTTAAATGACCTTAAGCGACACCTACCAGTTTAATGATTATTCAAAATATGTTGCAACTGCATTTGATGAAACTAAAAAAGGCTAAACTACTTTAAATTGATTTAAAATAGTCTAGCCTTCTTATTCCTTTAATTCACAGTGTGTGTTTTAGTTAAACAAAAGATTAAAGCATAATATAATTAATCAGTTTCTAATTGAATTATTTCAACCTGGCTATCTTTATTTAAAATTAAGGTGCTCGTATATCCGTAAAGATGCTGTTGGCCAGAACCTCCTAAATTCAGTTTATAATACATTTTTTCATTAGAAGATATCCTTTCAAAACCATTAACATTAACATCATTAAGCACTTGCTGTGGAATGTAAAATGCTAAAATATTCTTCTTATCTTTTTCTATTAAACATAAATTTGGATTGATTCTTATAGCAATCTTTTCTTCATTCTCATTATACTTAGCATAATCAGTTAGATAAATCGAAACATACCTTTTTTCTCTTTTAATACAATATCCATTTTGTTTGTGCATAAAAATCTTTCCGATTCTTCTGGTTATTTTAAATGAGCAACCGAAAAAAGCACCTATAAAGAAACTACCTATAGCAAATAGATAATAACTCATATAGTCCTCTGGATATTTAGCTATAATTGCTATACACTCGGAAATCGTGCTCCATATTCCAATAGATTCTATATAAGTTAAATTCGACATCAATGACGAAACTAATATACAAACAAAAAATTGCAATGCACAAAAAAGTCCTAGAAAAAATCTTATTATAATATTAATATTCTTCTCTTGAGAAGGTTTGAAGTGCAAATACAAATATAAAATTCCTATCATACCCAATACTGGTATAATAATTAAATTAACTTCTAATATATATACAACCACCCCATATATAGTTCCAGAGATTAATGATATTATTAGTGCTTTTAAAAGAATATTTACAGGGTTACTATAAGTAACCTTTTCTTCCTTCACTTCACTAAACATTTCATTAATTTTTTCCTCTTCAATGTCTTGCTCCTGATATTCCTCTTGTGATTTAAGAACTATTGTAGCAAATAATTTTTCAGGTTCTGCTTTAGGAAAAGATTTTAATGGGATGCTCAAAGTGTACCCTCCTCCTAAGCTTTCCGACAATGAAGTCATAAAATTATCTTTTCTTTTTTTTATAGTTTCTTTTGACATTATTCCAATAAATGGATTATCGTTCGTAGAAAACGTCTGAATATCAATTATATCAGTCCAGTTTACCTTTTTAGAAATGAACATGGTTTTAAATGATATTCCTTGCTTAGTAAGTTCTAAACGAGTTTTTTTCATAACTCCCGAATAAATCCAAGCATATGCAATAAATAATCCCAATACCAAAGATAATAGTCTAAAAAGTATCCCACCTAAATCATTCATGGGTATAAATGCTATTCCTACAAACACAATTATCATAATTATTAAGAATACGTGCATTCCAAAACTATAACCTGAATGAACAATAAAGGGTAATGTATACTCCCCAGATTTTATTTGATTTTCTTCCATATTTAACTCCCTCATTTCTTACAAATTTATATTGTTATATTACCACTTGTGATTAGTTCTTTATGAGGGATATTAATTTTATCCATCATACTGAGCACCTTTCATAATTACCAACTGAATATTAGGATTATCCTTTAGCGCTGGCAATGATACTTCTGCAAAAACACTCTTTGGAATAATGTCATTTACAAATAATTTAACTTCACCTTGAGCTTGCTGTGCAAACCTTGTTTCTAGTCTTTCCCAAATCACATGGGCTTGCTGGTGATTAATAACGCCACCCGGTTTAAACAGATTTTCGTTTTCCATCTGTCTTCCACCACTAGTTGATTCAAGCGATCCAGGAGCAGCTGCATCTGAGTTATCATTATAATCAGGTATAGAGCATGTAGGAGTTATGTTCCACTGGAGTTTTCTATTCCAAGGAATTAATTTAATATAACTGATTATTTCTGAGTAATTGTTTTTTGCCCAATTTGGAGCATAGTTCTTCCACGATTCTTCATCCGGTAGATATACCAAATCAGGAACACCTACCATAGGTTCTATAACAAACATAATAGCTTTGTTTCCATCTGTGTACTTAATAAATCTCCATCCCATAATTGCTTTTTTATCTTTTCTTTTGAAGATTTTATTAAACAATCCCATATGAATCACTCCCTTCTCTAAACCGTTAAATTTATTTCCTTTATTGCTTAGACGTTTCTGCCATAACCCTACTAAAAGAAACATAGAGCAGGAACAATATCAAAATAAATCCAGCAAATGCAACCATAAATTCAATTGCAAATATATTAATATTACTGAATATATTTCTAAATAAAGACAATGGTCTAAGTAAATCCCAGCTATTAAATCTCAGAAACCTCCCTACATAAACTGCAAACCCACTTATTAACGATACTCCTGCAATTATTAAATAACTTATTGATTTTGCTCTTTTTTGATTTAAAAAACGATAAAAGCTATTAAGTGATTCCATTCCAATTAAAAGTCCATAGAGAACCCCTATTCCAATAACCAATAATTGTACCCATTGCATTATATCATTGCTATACATTACTCCATTGTTAAATGAATACCTTGCTGTTGCTTCATACCACACTAATTTTTCACTGTTTATATGGATTAAATCAGTAACCATATACACAGAATTCGGAAAAAATATAAGCCACAGTATTCCAAAAACAATTGCCCCTACATACCAATGTCATTAAGTTAAGAAATTAAACCAATAGTTTTAAAACAGAGTATGTTTAAAAATGCATACCCTGTTTTTTTTATATAATTTTTTAAATAAATTCCAGAAAACTT